>NZ_JBRIQN010000012.1:0-176133 GCF_052981855.1 Micromonospora sp. LZ34 | reverse complement strand
GCCGGGAGACACGGTGCGCGGCGAAGAGTCGACCATTTTGGATGCCCCGACGACGTCCGGAAGCTGCAAGATCGTCGAGGTGAGCTGACCCCAACGATCGTGCTGACCCGGCAGGCCGCGCAGCCCCCCGGCGTCTTGTAAGTGGCGGGGGCTCCGCGCGGCGCGCCTACACTCGCCGAACGGCTGGAGTGCCGCTCGATTGACTCGGCTCCACCCCCTCCAAGGAGCGATCGCAGATGTCTGCCCCATCACCAACGCCGGACAGCCCGTTCACCTGCGGAGGCAAGGTGAAAGGCCGCGCGTGGCAAGTCCCGATGGACGAAGCGTTGGCCGCCGCCACCGCAGCCGGGTTTCGCATGACCACCCGCAGCGGACCGAACCGCGCGTACGTCTAGCGTGACTGGAAGACGGCCGCAACCATCTCGCCGATGCCCGGCGGCGTGGTCGTGAAGCCAGCGTGGACGACGGGGCAGATGATCCTCGTGGCGGGCGTCCTGGTGCTGCTGTTCTTCGGCGTGTGCGGTATTCCGGGCGCGCTGGTGCCGGTCGCCCCCTAGCCGCCGGACCTGCTCCCAGGAAGAGACTGGGGAGGTACAACCTGTCCTACCGGGGCCTGCGAGCGGGCGATCTTCTCCAGCGCCTCGCGTGCCTTCCGGAGTTCGTCCGCGATCCTCTTCGGCGTTGGCGCGGCTGCATCGCTCTGCCCTATGTCGTTGAGGTCAATGTCGTAGGTCAACTCCTCGACGGGGCCGAACGGGCCATCGGCATTGATCCTTACTGTGTACCGCCTGGGCGTCTCGGGTGACTCGAAGATTCGGAAGCCGATGTCGAAGAACCACTGAATCTTACGTCCGGGCGGCAGGGTCGAGATCGGACCGCGCAGGACTTCTGCGTCTTTGAAGTCAGGCTTCGCCACGGACTGCAAGGGCGGGTTGAACGTGACGCGGACGTTCCGAGCGACCGTCGCGCCGACGTTCTGCACCAGGAGCAAGATCTTCTGTGGGTCGTGCTCGTCCGGACAAAGGTCGGCGAAGACGTACGACTGAGCCTGGTCCTTCTGTACTTTCTCGGCCAGCTCCAGTTGGGCCTCCCCGTAGCGCGCCTGCCGGCGTGCGGCGATTGCCTGCGATCCTGCGAAGAGCGCCGCAAGCACTGCCGCGATGGCGCTAACGACAGACACCGTGGTTCCCAAAGGTCCTCCCGATCAATCTGGTGGCCAACACTGAACGGCTAACGGCCGAGCGTGTGAGGAAGTCTCGCAGCCGGAACGGAATGTGACCCAGCCAATAGGCCGGCGACCCGACCCTGATCGATGCGTGTCGACATCGAAGGTTGTCACCCCGTCGTCGTATGATCGACATCGACACACAGCCATACGGAACGCCCGGTGACGGGCGAGGGTGCCGCCGAGGGCCGGTATCACCTTCGCCGACGTCGATACCGCAGCAGACCCGGCCAGGGCCGCGCCAGGGGGCGCATTCCTCGGAGACGGCAGGTCAGTCCAATTGACGTGCCTTCATACGAGGGAGATTTACCGATGGTATTCATGTTCAATACCGACCACGCGCGTGGGACGCGGATGGCTGAGCTGCTCTCCAAGATGGAACGGGCTCAGGCCGAAATGGATCGGCTGGCCGAAAAGGACGAGCTGACCAGCGGGGAGGAAGAGCGGTTCTCCATTGCGCAGCGCGCCTTCCTGAACGCTGCGAACGAGCGCCACACGCTCGATGCCGAGCAGCGCGAGGTGGACCGGGTCCGCGAGCAGGCCGTCAACGCCGGGCGTCCGGGCAGCAACCTGATCGCAGTGCCGGGCGCGCCAGGCGGTGCCGACCCCCACCCCTACCGCGCCGCCGTCAACCAGGGCAGCGACGAGCCCCGATTCGTGTTCACCGAGACGCGGCGCCCGGCCGCCCTCGAGCGCGGACAGTCGTTCGGCCAGCACGAGTTGGTACGCCAGCACGCCGAGATGAACTCCCCAGCCGAGAAGATCGTCGTCGATGGGCATGGTTCACTCGGCAACCTGGTCCGCGCCATGTCGACCACGTCCGGCAGCGCGGTCGTCCCGACCGTGTGGGCATCCAACATCATCGACCGGGCCCGCAACGTGGCCGCCGTGCTCCAGGCCGGCGCGCAGATCGTGCCGATGACCGCGAAGACCGTCCAGATCGGCCGGCTGACCGGCGATCCGGCCGCCGCGTTCCGCACCGAGGGGTCGCTGATCACCGCGAGCGACCCGACGTTCGACAACGTGACCCTGGACTCCAAGACCATGTCCGCCCTGGTCGTCGGCAGCCTCGAATGGTTCCAGGACGCCCCGAACGTTGACGAGGTGGTGTCCGACGCGATCGCCCGCGCGGTGGCTCTCCAGCTCGATCTGGTGGCGCTGTACGGCTCCATCACGACGGGCGCGGGCACCATCAATCTGCCGACCCCGCCGAACCCGCGCGGCGTCCTCGGTGCATTGAACGCCGTCGCCGCCTCCAACGTGCTGGGCGGCGTCGCGAACGGCACCGCGCAGACGGCCGCGTCGTACTGGAACGAGATCATCGATGTCTCGTTCACCGTGCGCGCGTCCAATGAGGAGCCGACCGCGGTGCTGTGGAACAGCAAGCTCGCGCAGCAGTACGCCAAGGCTTACGACACGACCGGCCAGCCGATCGCACTGCCGTCGGCCGTCGCCGAGGTGCCCCGGATCATCACCAACCAGATCCCGAGCTACACGCAGGGCACGATGACCAACCGGGCCACCGACGTGTTCGCCGGTGACTGGCGTCAGCTCCTGATCGGGCAGCGGCTCACGTTCACTCTCCAGACCCTGACGGAGCGGTACGCGGAGAACGGCCAAGTCGGCATCGTGGCGCATTGGCGCGGCGATGTGCAGCCCGCCCGCCCGCGCGCGTTCTCCGTGTTCAAGGCAATCCAGGGAGCCTGAGATGGCGCGTGAGACGGCCGCAGACGCGGCGCTACGTCGTATGGCGGAGCAGGATGCGCGGGACGCTGACGTGCCGTTCATGGCGCGTACCGGTGACGCCCCGCGCCATCGTGGCACCGCCGCCGCGTACGTCCGGGCCGTTCACCCGGACACCGGGCAGCCGGTCACCTACGTTCCGGGTGAGGCACTCCCGGAGTGGGTCAGTGACGTGCTGGAGTCAGGGAAGGCGTCGTACGACCTGGCCACAAAGGCGTCGACGCTCGACCCGCCGCGCCGGGGCAAGTCGTGAGCCGGCGCGGCGCTGCACGGTACGGCGGCGGGGCGATGATGGGTCCGGAGCGGTCCACCGGGGCGAAGTCCCGGGCATCCACCTACGGCATCCACGTCCCCAACGACGACCCGTCCGAACAGGTCGACGAGTGGAACGGTCTCGATGGACAGCCGCCGATCGCGCAGCCGACACGGCAGTGGTGGCCGCCGAACAGCGAGACGCAGCAATAGACTGTGATCTCTGCCGGCCGTGCACTGCCGCGACACGGCCGGCACCACAACTGGAAGACGGCGTCAACGTCACGGCACCGGGGTTTATCTTCCCCGGCCGGGCCGATCGATGGCGGCGAGCACTTTTCCTCTGATTCGGTGCGAAGACCCGCCAGCGCCAACGCGAAGAACCCCACCGGGCTCCCCGGTGGGGTTTCTTCTGCGTCGATGTCGTGGCCGGGCGATACCGGAACGATCCATCGACTTGCGTCTCAGCGCCGCTGGCGCAATTGCGACGACCGCCGGCCCGCGCTCCCGTCGATGCCTTCTCGCGGGCCTCGGGCACAGATCGGGTACAGATCGGGTACAGATGGCAAGGAATATTGCCCGCCGGACGTTGCCAGACGTTGAGCAGTGTTTTCCCAGGTCAGAGGGCATTTGGTCCGTGAACCCGCAGGTCAGTAGATCGCGGAAATCAGTTCTTCGACTGCTGACGCACTCCACCAGCACCGGCCGGGCCGGCTCCGCGACGCGCGGGGCCGGCCCGGCCGGTTTCGCCGCTGTCCGGGGCGACCCGCCGTCATATAACGCCCCCCGATATATCTTCGTGTCCGTTATATTGGCGGGCGTGGACACACCTCTGCGGGAACCCACGTTCCTGATCCTCACCGCGCTCGCGGGCGAGCCGCTGCATGGTTACGGGCTGATCGGCGAGGTCGCCGCCCTCTCGGACGGGCGGGTGACGCTACGCCCCGGCACCCTCTACGGAGCACTCGATCGGCTGGTCGACGCGGGCCTGGTCGAGGTCGACCGGGAGGAGGTGGTGGACGGCCGGCTGCGCCGCTACTACCGCCTCTCTCCCGCCGGGGACGCCACCCTCGGCGCGGAGACCGAGCGGCTGCGCCGCAACGTCGAGGCGGCCACCGCCCGGCTGCGCGCGCGCTCCCGCACCGCTCGGCCGCTCGCCCCGCGTACCGCCGGGGGGCTGGCATGAACGAGCTGGAGCGGCGCTACCTGCGGTTGCTGCGCGCGTACCCCGCGGACTACCGGCGCGCCCGCGGCGCGGAGATCGTCGGCACCTACCTCGACCTCGCCGGCCCGAACCGGCGGTGGCCCTCCCCGGGGGACACCGTCGACCTCGTGCGCGGCGGCCTCCGCCAGCGGCTGCGCGCCGCCGACGCCCCCGACCTGATTCCGGGCATCCGCCTGGCCGCCGTCCTCGCGTTCCTCACCGCCACCTCGCTTGCCGCGGCCTGGTCGGTGCTGGAGCTGCGCCCCGCGCCGGTCGGCACCGACATACCGGCTGCCGGGCCATTCGTCTCGCTCGGCATCGGGGCGTGGATCGCCTGGCTGCTCGCCGCGGTGGTGCACGCCCTCTCACCCGGTCGGTGGGCCCGGCGTGCCGTCGTGCTCGCGGTGCTCCTCCCCCTCGCGCTCGTCCCCGCCGCCGCGCTCACCGGCCTGCCGCGCCCGCCGCTGTTCGTGCTGCTGCCGCAGGTCGGGTTGGGTCTGGTAGCGCTCGGCCTGCCCGACAGGCTGCCGACGCCGCTGCGGGCGGTGCCGCTGGTCGCCGTCGGCTCCGCCGCTCTCGCGGCCGGCAACCTCTCCCCGGGCATCTTCGGCGCGACCTACTACGTTCCCTCGGCCGGTCAGATGCTGCCGGCCGCCGCCGTGTCGCTGCTCGCGGTGGTGCTGCTGCTCGGCGCGGGGCTGGCCCTGCGCGCCGACCAGCGGGGCGGCTGGGCCGCGCTGATCCTGCTCACCCCGGTGGCTCTGCTCGCGCTGCACCCGCTGGCCGGCGCGGGGGACGGCGCACCCGACACGTACCCGGGATGGGCCGCGCTGGCCGTGACCGCCGTCGCCGTCGTACTGGTCGGCCCCACGCTGCTGCCGCTCGCGCTTGCCCTGCGCGGGCGGCGGGCCGGACCCACCGGACACGCCCGCCGCACCTGACCCGGTCCCCACCCACCGGTTGATCATGAGCTTCGCGGCAGGTGCGATCCCGGCGCGTGCCGCGAAGCTCATGACCCCCGAAGATCGAGGGGCGGGTGGAGGCGGCGGTTGAGGGTGAGCACCAGGAGCGCGAGGACCAGTGCGGTCATCGCGATCGCGCCCGGGGCCTTGGTGAACCGCGCCAGCGTGGTCCCGTCGGGCAGGGTGAGGAAGGTGGCGAGCGCGCAGGGCAGCACGAACCAGGTGGTCCGGGCCGCGGCGACCGCGAGCACGGCCAGCGGCCAGGTGAGATACCAGGGATGGACCACCGGGGCCAGCGCGACGGTGGCGGCCAGGGCCAGCCCGGCGGACCGCAACGCCACCCGGGGGCGGGCCGCCTCGATCCGGGCCACCCGCTGCCGGACGTCGTTCAACCGGCGCAGCGCCCGCCAGGCCCGCCACCAGAGCACCACCAGCAGCACGGCGAGCAGCAGCAGCGCCACCGCGCGGACCACCGGCACGGCGCCCGGGTCCCGGCCGACCAGCGCGCCGGCGTAGTCGACGACGAAGCCCACCGCGGTCGGCGGTGAGGTCCACTGCTGCGAGTCGCCGCTGCGGGCCAGCCCGCCGACCCAGCCGAGCCCGAGCCCGGCGGCCCACGCGGTGGCCGCCAGCCCGGCCAGCACCCCGCCGGCCAGCCAGCCGGCGGCGCGCGCCAGCGCGCCGACCGTGTAGCGGCCCAGCACGGCGGCCAGCACCGCGAACGGCAGCACCACCAGGCCGGTCGCCTTCACCGTCAGCGCCAGCCCGAGCAGCGCCCCGGCGACCAGCAACGCCGGTGGCCGACCGGGCAGCCGGACCAGCACCAGCAGGGCGAGCGTCAGCAGGCCGAGCAGCACCGCGTCGTTGTGTGCGCCGGCCACCAGGTGCACCCCGACCAGCGGGCAGGCCAGCACCAGCCAGGCCGCGCGGCGGGTGGGCACCCGGGCGGCCCGGGCCAGGCCGGGCAGGCAGAGCGCGGTCAGCAGCACCCCGGCCACCGCGACGAGGCGCAGCGCCACCACCGTGCCGACCAGGTCGCCGCCGAGGGTCACCGCGAGCGCGGCGAGCAGCATGAAGAACGGCCCGTACGGGGCCGGGGTGTCCCGCCAGATCGGCGCGACCGACTCCACCCACGGGCAGCCGGCCTCGGCCACCCCCGTCGCGTACGGGTCGACGCCGTGCGCGTACGCCCAGCCCTGGCAGGCGTAGGAGTAGACGTCCCGGCTGCCCAGCGGCGGGGTGGCCAGCAGCGGCAGCGCCCACAGCCCGGCGGTCAGATAGGCCCAACGCGTCGACGGGGCGCCCCGGCGCAGCGCCCACCAGGCGCCGACCAGCAGCGCGGTGCCCAGCAGCCAGGCGCCGACGACCAGCGGGCCGCGGTCCCCCCGCGCGGTCGGCACGGTGGCGGTGCCCGGCAGCGCGCCGCCGAGCCAGCCGGCGACCGCCAGCAGCACCGCCCCGGCCAGGCCGGCGTACCGGGCGAGCCGGGCGGTGCCGGGCGACGGCGGGGCGTCGAGCAGGGCGCCGGGATCGCTCACCGGCGCACCTCTCGTCTCAGTCGACGGCGACCGGCCGGCGGGCCGCCCGAGCCGACCGTACCAAGCGGACCACCACCACGATCACCAACAGGGTCATCAGCGGCGCACCGACGGTCTTGGTGTACCTCGGCAGGCCGGTGCCGTTGGCCAGCACCAGGAACGACGACACCAGCGCGACCACCGTAAACCACCCGGTCCGGCGCGCGGTCGCCGCGAGCACGGCCAGCGGCCAGATCCAGTACCAGGGGTGGAACAGCGGGGCCAGCGCCACCGTGGCGGCCAGCGCCAGCCCGGCGTGCCAGATCGGGTCCCGGGTGCGGGCCCGCCACCAGAGCCAGATCAGCACCAGCGCGAGCGCCGCCATGCCGATTCCCCGGGTGACCGGCAGTGGGTCGCCGTGCCAGCCGAACGGCGCGGCGAGGTAGGCCACGGTCTGCCCCACCGCCGTCGGCGGCGACGTCCAGGCGATCACCAGGCCGCCCTGCTCCAGCCCGGCGATCCAGCCGAAGTCCAGGCCGGCGGCGAAGGTCACGCCCACCACCGTCGCGACCGCCCCGCCGACCACCCAGCCGCCGTCGCGCACCAGCGCCCTGATCGAGAACCCGCCGACGATCGCGGCCAGGGCGGCGAACGGCACCACGACCAGCGCGGTCACCTTGACCCCGCCAGCCAGCCCGAGCAGCACGCCGGCGGCGAGCAGCGGGCCGGGGCGACCCGGCCGGGACACCAGCACCGCCAGCCCGGCCACCAGCAGCCCCACCATCAGCGCGTCGTTGTGCGCGCCGGAGACCAGGTGCACGGCGACCAGCGGGCAGGCCAGCGCCAGCCAGATCGCCCGGCCGGCCGGCACCCCGCACCGGCGGGCCAGCACCGGCAGGCAGGCCGCGGTCAGCGCCACCCCGGCCACTGCCATCAGCCGGAACAGCACGATGCTGGCGGTCAGCGACCCGGTCGCCTTCACCACCGCGCCGGCGAGCACCACGAACAGCGGCCCGTACGGCGCCGGGGTGTCCCGCCAGATGTAGGAGATGGTGTCCAGCCACGGGCAGGGCAGCGCCGACACGCCCTGTTCGTACGGGTTTATCCCGGCGGCGTAACTGGCCCCCTGGCAGGCGTACGCGTAGACGTCCCGGCTGCCCAGCGGCGGCGCGAACAGCAGCGGCAGCAGCCAGAGCCCGACGGTGACCAGGGCCCAGCGGACCGAGGGCACCCGGTCGCGCAGCGCCCACCAGGCGTACGCCATCAGCGCGGTGCCGACCAGCCAGCTGGCGATGATCAGCGGCCCGTGCGGGCCCTGCCAGATGCTGACCGGGGTGGGGCGCAGGTCTCCGTGGGGCAGCGCTCCGCCGAGGAACGCGGCCACGGCGAGCAGCGCCGAACCCGCGAGACCGGTCCAGCGCACGAGGTGGTGAGGCACGCCCGACATGCTGCCAGTACCGTGGCCGACGGTGAGCACCGGAGCAGGAGTTGCTCCCGGCAGACAGCCCAGCGCGCCGCTGCGGCGGCACGCCGGCGGTCCCCAGATGAACCCGTGGTGATTTCTTCCCGCATCGCCAGTGTTCGCCCACGGCGACTGTCACATCACCTCAGACACGCGACACCAGCTAGGCAGTGGTCAGTAGAGGCACGCCCTCCACCACCCGCCGGACGCGGTAGTGCTCGGCGAGGATTCGGCTCAACTCACCGGATCTGTCCACCCTTCTCGGGTCGCTGTCCAGCACGATCAATGTCGGGCGCTCCGGACCGTCGAGCATGGCCCGCAGGCGGGGCAGCGCGTCGGGGATCTTCTCTATGGGCTTGCCCCAGAGGTACGGGTAGTCGGTCGTTCGCTGAGCGAGGAAGTAAATGTTGCTCCTCGAGATGAGTACGAAGATGCGGTCGTTCGGGAAAGTCTCGGCCCGGATGACCGCCGCGATCCGTTCGTCCCGGCGCGCGAGGCCGTAGTAAGGGATCCGCTGGTGCCGTTCCTCGGCAGTGGCCGGCACCAGCGCGGCGAGCCAGATGAGCTGGGGCAAAACCACCGCCATGGCTGCCACTATCCGCAGGCGGGGCCCGCGGACAGCGGCGACCGCTGCTGCGGCCGCCACCGTGAGCGGCGGAAGCAGCTGTACGTAGTAGTGCGGCCAGTAAGAGCCACCGACGTTCACACCCAGGGCTGCGCCGCCGAGCCAGGCAAGCAGGACACACCTCGCCGGCCGTGAGCCGCGCAGCAGCCAGAGTCCGACGGCGGCCGCCCCCGCCACCACCGCCAAATCCCGGGCGGCGGGACCGAGGCTGCCGGTGAAGTCGGCCCAGCGGGCAGCGGGTCCGGCGGCGGGTTCACCCATCGCGGCGAACTGGTAACCGACGAGCGCCGTCCAGTACTCGCGCCAGCCTTGGTGCCAGCCATGCAGGGCAGACAACCCGACTGGTGCTGCGGACGCACTGAGGAAGAGCGCCTGCGGTGACCCGGTGACCCGGCCCGACCGCGGACGGAGAAGGGCCACGACCAGACCGACGGCTATCCCGTCCAGGCCGGACAGCTTCATCGTCATGGCGACGCCCGCCGCAAGGCCGGCCGTGACGAGCCAACCCGCTGACTGGTACCGGAGCCAGAGCAGGGCAGCGGCCACGGCCAGGGTCGCCGGGAAGCTGGCGAGCAGTTCTCCGTTGAGAGTGAATCCCTCGATGTTCGGGGCGACTCCTGCCATGGCGTACAGCCCTGCTGCGGCTACCCCCGTTCGGGAATCCACGAGGAGCCAACCGATTATTCCGACCAGCACCGTGATGCCCAGACCCGCGAGCACTGCACCGAGCCGGATCGTCCAGCCGTCGTCATTGAGCCAGAGCAGGAGCCGATACGTCAGCAGCAGCCCCTGCGGGCGGTCGAGCCACGCCTCCCCGTACAACCGGGCACCCCGGGACCACTGTTGTACGACGTGCGCGTAGCCCCCCTCGTCCATGCCGAGCCCGGTCCAGAGGAAGGGCAGTCGAAGCAGAGCGGCGGCCAGCCCGCACGCCAGGATCATTCCTGCCGCCGTACGGGTAGCGGGGCTGCGACGGTCAGGGCCGATGCCGCGTCATCCTCTCCCTCTCGGCGCCACCTCGTCAGGGGCGGTCAGCGGGGCCCGGGCTTACCCGCTCCGCCTCTAGTTACGCCTCGTACGGCAGCCGCCACTCGAGGTTGAGGTCATGCCTGGAGTTCGAGCTCGAGTCGGCGTGTGCAGTGGGCTCGTCGCGCTCGTTCTTGGTGGGATCGCCGGAACTGTGACCAGTGCAAACGGTGGGCGAGGTCGCGGATCGGGGGATGATCAGGCGTCGGGTCTCGTTGACCGTGGCCTGACCAAGGCGCTGTCGGTGGCGTCGTCGGCTCTGGCGTCGGCGGCGCAGATGGCCGGGACGGCGAGGGCGGCCAGGGCGAGGGTGGTGAAGCGGTGCCAGGAGTCGCACGCGGCGGACCTGGTGCTGGTCCAGACCGACCTGGCTCTTGGCGGCCTGGAAGGCCTCCTCCGGACGGTCCAGCGGATCCCGGCGACCCGCACGAGTTGGGCGAGGGTGACCGGATGCGGGGCTCAGCAGCGGTAGAAGGCCGGCTCACCGGTGGTGGTGTTGCGGCGGATCAGCATGCTGTGCCGCTGGGCTGTTTGAAACACGGCCTACTAGCAGTGGTTCGCCGGTGTGAGGCTGCTGGATATCGAGAACTGACCCGGCACACGGACCCGCACATCGGTCCACCCGTCTGCGCCGGGCCGCAGACACCCGCCCGCCCCCTGGAGCGACAGCCACCGCGACCAGCGCACCCGCACCGGCACGTCGCCGGGGGCGTCGACGACGAACCGCACGGCGGCCCGACCGGAGCTGACCAGCCGGCCCGGCGCGCCGACCAGCGGGGTTGGGTCGACCACCGCGTAGAGCCGCCACGTCCTGTCCCGCCACACCTCGCGCAGATATGGCTGACCGGCGGCGACCAGGGCAGCCTCCTGCCGGGCGTATCGGTCGGGCGGATTGTCTGGGGCCAGCGCGACGTACCCGACCGCCTCCCGGCGCAGCCACTTGGCGTATTCCTCGGGGGTCAGGTCGTCGGCATAGAAGAGTCCGTTGCGGTCGGTGTCGACCTGCCGCTCCCAGCCTCGGGCCAGCGGCACGGTCGCCGGCAGATACGCTGACTCCCAGTGGTCGCGCAGCGGCACCACCTCGACCCGGCCCACCGGCTGCCGGCGGGCCAGCTCGTCGACGAGCGGCCGGTAGAACGCGGCGACACTCTCCGGCGAGCCGGCCCGGGCCAGGTCGCTGGTCATTACCGGGTTCTGCCACCAGACGCAGGCGGCAAGGAGCCCAGCCAGCCACGGGCCGGGCAGCGAAGCGTACCCGGCGAGCAGCGGAAGGGCGAAGAGCATCGGCAGCCGCAGCGCGTTGGAGCCGATCGGGCTGGGCAGCGCCTGGGCGGCGACCAACAGCAGCACGGTCAGCGCGGCGCCGGCCCGCAGCGCGCGGCGGCGGCGCGGCACCACGAAGAACACCGCCACAGTCAGCGCCACGTTGATCCGCATCGACTCGGCACTGAACGGTTGGGTGCCGCCATTGCCGAACAGCAGCGCCATCGGGGCAAGGGCGACCGCCGGGGCAAGGCAGAGCGTCAGTCCCTCACCGAGCGGGCGGTCGATCCGCCAGCCGCCAGGCAGCGGTCGTCCCGGGCCGGGCACCCGGCGCAGGCTGGCCAGCAGCAGGGCCACGCCAGCCAGGCCGGTGAACAGCCCGGCGACCGGGCTGGCCCAGGTGGCGAGCGCGGCAAGCAGCCCGGCCAGAACCAGCCGCGCGGGCCTGGCCGGTCGATCGGCGGAGACCGCGCAGAGGGCGAGCAGGCCGAGCGCCAGCCCGACGGCGAAGGTGATCCGGCCGCTGACCAGGTTGCCGACCAGAACCACCGCGCCAAGTGCCCCGGCCAGCACCGGGCGGCGGGCCCGGTGCCGGGCGAACAGCCAGCCCAGCGCCCCGGCGGCGAGCACCGCGGCGACCGCCCCGAGCGGCCGGGGCCCGGTCCAGGCGGCCAGGCGGGCAACGAACAGACTGTAACCGTACTGGTCGACGCCGCCGTACCAGCCGAGGTCGACGGGGGTGCCGTGCCGGTCGGCGAACTCCGCCCGGGCCACCTGGGCGGCAAGGTCGGTGCCCATCGGCGGGGCGAGCAGGAACGCCGCAGCCAGCAGCAGCGCCGTGCCGGCCGCGGGCAGCCAGGCGCGCCCGGTGAGCAGAGGGAGAATGCTCCTCGGGAACCGATGGGCAGGGCCACTTCCTTGTGCCTCAGGCATCGAGCACCCGTTCCATCGCCGCCCGGGAGCGCCGGCCGGTGCGCAGATACTCGTCGAGGAACTCGCCGGGATCGTCCCGCCCGAGCAGCCGGACCACCCCGGCCAGCTCGACCCCGTGCCGGGGCAGCTGGTCGCCGGCCCGGCCGCGGACCAGCATCAGCGCGTTGCGGACCTGCGCCGCGAGGGTCCAGCCGGCGGCCATCGCGGCGGCGTCCGCCGGGTCGACCAGGCCGGCGTCCCGGGCCGCCGCGAGCGCGTCGAGGGTACGCGTGCCGCGCAGCGCCCGGTTCGCCCCGCCGTGGCGCAACTGGAGCAGCTGCACCGCCCACTCGACGTCGGCGAGCCCGCCCCGGCCCAGCTTGGTGTGAGTGGCCGGGTCGGCGCCGCGGGGCAGCCGCTCGTGCTCCACCCGCGCCTTGATCCGGCGGATCTCCACGACCTGTTCCCGGGTCAGCCCGTCGGCCGGGTAGCGGACCGGGTCGACCAGCGCCACGAACTCCGCGCCCAGGTCGGCGTCGCCGCAGACGAACCGGGCCCGCAGCAGCGCCTGCGCCTCCCACACCCGCGACCAGCGGGCGTAGTACTGGGCGTACGCGGCGAGGCTGCGCACCAGCGGCCCCTGCCGGCCCTCCGGGCGCAGGTCCGCGTCCACGCCGAGCGGCGGGTCGGGGGCGGGCATGCCGAGCAGTCGGCGCAGCTCCTCGGCGATCGCGTGCGCGGCGGCGCTGGCCGCGCTCTCGGCGGCGCCGGCCGGCGGGTCGTAGACGAAGAGCACGTCGGCGTCGGAGAGGTAGTTCGACTCGTACCCGCCGAGCCGGCCCATGCCGATCACCGCGAACCGCAGCCCCGGCAGCTCCGGCCGGCTCGCCCGGGCGGTACGCAGCGCCGCGGCCAGCGTGGCGTCGGTGACGTCGGCCAGCGCGGTGCCGACCGCGGTGACGTCGGTCAGCGCCGACGCGGCGCGCCCGTCCCCCTCCGGCCGGGGCGGGGACGGCGCCAGCGAGCCGGCCCGGCTCAGCACGTCGGCGCAGGCCAGCCGGACCAGTTCCCGGCGGCGCAGCGCGCGCACCGCCCGGGTCGCCTCGACCGGGTCGGCGTGCCGGGCGGCCGCGGCGGCGAACCCCTCGCAGAGCACCTCCCGGGGGCGCGGGGTCAGCTCGCTCTCCTCGGCCAGCAGCCGCAGCGCCTCCGGCTCCCGGGCCAGCAGGTCGGCGGCGTACCGGGAGGAGGAGAGCACCCGGGCCAGCCGGCGGGCCACCGGGCCGGAGTCCCGCAGCAGCCGCAGGTACCAGGGGGTGCTGCCGAGCTTGTCGGAGACCTGCCGGTAGTTCAGCAGGCCGCGGTCCGGCTCGGGGGCGTCGGCGAACTCGCTGAGCAGCACCGGCAGCAGGGTGCGCTGGATGGCGGCGGTGCGGCTCACCCCGCCGGTCAGGGCCTGCAGGTGCCGCAGCGCCCCGGCCGGGTCGGCGAAGCCGAGGATCTCCAGCCGGTGCCGGGCCGCCTCCGGGGTCAGCCGCAACCCGTCGGCCGGCACCCGGGCCACCGACTCCAGCAGCGGCCGGTAGAGCAGCTTGGCGTGCAGCCGGCGTACCTCGGTGGCGTGGGTGACCCACTCGGCGCGGAACTCCTCGACGGCGCTGCGCCCCGGCGTGGCCAGGTAGCCCAGCGCGGCGGCCAGCCAGCGCAGCGCGGCCGGCTCGGTCGGCACGGTGTGCGTGCGGCGCAGGCCCTGCAACTGGAGGCGGTGCTCGACCGTACGCAGGAACCGGTAGCCGCGCAGCAGCGCCTCACCGTCGGCCCGCCCCACGTAGCCACCGGCCACCAGCGCGCGCAGCGCCGGGATGGTGCCGGCCGCCCGCAGCGACTCGTCGCCGCGGCCGTGCACCAGTTGCAGCAGCTGCACCGCGAACTCGATGTCGCGCAGCCCGCCCGGGCCGCGCTTGATCTCGCGCTCCAGCTCCTTCGGCGGGATGTTGTCGATGATCTTGCGCCGCATCGCGCGGACGTCCTCGACCGCCTCCGGCCGCTCGGCGGCGCGCCAGACCAGCGGGGCGAGCTGGTCGATCCACTCCCGGGCCAGCGTCAGGTCGCCGGCGGCCGGCCGGGCCTTGAGCAGCGCCTGGAACTCCCAGGTGCGGGCCCAGCGCCGGTAGTAGGCCAGGTGGCTGGCGAGGGTGCGCACCAGCGGGCCCCGGTTGCCCTCCGGGCGCAGCGCGGCGTCGACCGGCCAGGCGACCAGCCCGCAGATGTGGATCAGCCGGGTGGCGACCGTGGTGGCCGCGGCCAGGTCGCTGTCCTCGGCGGCCACGAAGATCACGTCGACGTCGGAGACGTAGTTCAGCTCGTCGCCGCCGCACTTGCCCATCGCCACCACGGCAAGTCGGGGACGTGGCGTGCCCGCCGGCAGCCCGCCGACCGCGATCTCGTACGCCGCCGCGAGGGTGGCGTCGGCCAGCGCGGAGAGCGCGGCCATGGTCTGCTCCAGGCCCCGACCGCCGGTCAGGTCGGCCGCCGCGATCCGCAGCAGGGCCAGCCGGTACGCCCTGCGCAGCACCGCGATCGGGTTGCCGTCACCGGTCAGGTCCAGCCGCCCCTCGGCGGTCGGCGCGAGCCCGTCCGGGGCGGTGCCGAGCGCCGTCCACTGGTCCGGGTTGGCGACCAGGTGGTCGCCGAGCGCCGAGGAGGCGCCGAGCACGGCGACCAGCCGCCGCCGCAGCCCCGGGTCGTCGGCCAGCGCGGCCAGCAGTGCGGTGCCGCCGGTCGTCGCCCGGCGCTCGGCCTCGACCAGGCGGTGCAGTTGGCGCAACGCCAAGTCGGGGTCGGCCGCCCGGGACAGCGCCGCGAGCAGCTCCGCCGCCGGCTCGTCCGCCGGCTCCTGGGTCTCCGGCCGCCACAGGCCCAGCCCGGCCGGGCCGAGCAGGTCGGCCGCCCGCGCCCCGCCGTCGTCGGTGCCGACGCCGAAGCCGTACCGGGCCAACCGGCCGGCGGCCCTGGTCGGCCGGCTCATCACTGCCCGAGCAGCGGCAGGCTGCGCCGCGGCGCGTCGTCCAGCTCGCCGAGGGCGAGCGCGGCGAACCGGGCGGCGAACGGCTGCCAGACCTCCTCGACGTCGGCCATCACCCCGTGGCAGGCGGCCACCACCAGCTCCGGGTCGTAGCCCAGGTCGGCCAGGAACGTCGAGTCGGTGGCCCAGTCGGCGATCATCGCGGTGTCGCACTCGATGTGGAACTGCAGCCCCCAGGCCCGGTCGCCGAGGCGGAACGCCTGGTGCGGGTAGCGGGTGGAGGCGGCCAGCAGGGTGGCGCCCCGCGGCAGCTCGGTGATCTCGTCGGCGTGCCACTGGAGGACGTCCGGGATCAGCGGCACGTACCGGAACAGCGGGTCGGCCTCGGCGGCGTCCCGCCGGCCGACCACGGCCGGGCCGACCTCCGGCCCGGCCGGGCTGCGCTCCACCTGGCCGGCGTGCGCGGTGGCCAGCAGCTGCGCGCCCAGGCAGATGGCCAGGGTGGGCACCCGGTGCCGGACGGCCTTGCGCAGCAGCCCCTCCACCGCCGGGAACCAGGGCGCGCCGGGCGAGCCGTCCGGCAGCGGGTACGCCTGCTGCTCGCCGCCGAGCACCACCAGCGCCGCGTACCCCTCGAGGTCGGCGGGGAGCTCGTCACCGGCGTGCGGGCGCACCACCCACAGGTCCAGGCCGGCTTCGGTCAGCCACTCGCCCAGCCGGCGCGCGTCGTCGGTCGGGTCGTTCTCGATCACCAGCGCGGTTGCCACGCCGTCGAGGCTAGCCGGTCGGTGGGAGCGGGCCGTAACGGCAATCAGGGTGGCCCCTGATGCATATGTAGCGACTCTACTTATACGCTCCCGGCGACGACCACCGACCGGAGGAGGATCGATGCGTCCCGACGAACCACCCGTGTTCCGCAACCTGCAGGGCACCTGTCTCATCCTCGGCCCCACACTGGCCGCCGCCGCGACGTTCCTGTGGCAAGAGGGGCGCTACGGCGTGCGTGGCGGCCTCGTGCTCGTGCTCGCCATGGCGGTCTGGCTCTGTGGGCTGCTCGGCCTCTGGGACCGGATCCGGGAACGGTCGCCACTGCTCGGCTCGGCGGGCGCTCCGCTGGCCGTTCTGGGCGCGGTCGGGGGCACGGCCTTCGGACTGCAGGGCTTCTTCGAGGCGGCGTTCGGCCTCTCGGCCGAGCAGTCGCTCGACGCCCTGGCCGGGTATCCGGTGGAGTCGGCCATCCTGCTCTGGTCGGTCGCCGGACCGGCGTTCCCACTCGGCATGATCGTGCTGGGCATCGCCGTGATCAAGGCCAGACTCGCCCCGCTCTGGGTGGGACTGCTGCTGGCGATCGGCGGCGCCGCCTTTCCGCTCAGCCGGATTCCGCGTGCGGTGATCGTCGCCCACCTCGCCGACCTGCTGCTGCTCATACCTCGGCCTACCTCGGCTGGCGACTACTGGCCGGGGTCCAGGTCCGCACAGCGGCCACCACCCGACCGGCCCGCTAGGCTCTGCCGTTGTGCCGACCGACGACGTCGTACGACCACCCGCCCTGCGCCCCGGCGACACGGTGATGCTGGTGTCGCCGTCCGGGCCGACCCGCCCGGAACGGGTGGCCCGGGGCATCGAGCTGCTCACCGGCTGGGGGCTGCGCCCGAAGCTGGCGCCGAACGTCTATGCCCGGCAGGGCTACCTGGCCGGCGCGGACGAGGTGCGGGCCGCCGACCTGAACGCCGCGTTCGCCGACCCCGAGGTGCGCGGCGTGATCTGCACCCGCGGCGGGTACGGCGCGCAGCGGGTGGTGGACGCGATCGACATGGCCGCCGTACGCCGGGACCCGAAGGTGGTGGCCGGCTTCTCCGACATCACCGCGTTGCAGTTCGCGCTCTGGCGCGGCGCCCGGCTGGCCAGCGTGCACGGGCCCGGCGCCGCCTGGACGGACGACCGCACCCCGCCCCGGTCCGCCGAGTCGCTGCACGCCGCGCTGATGACCACCGAGCCGGTCACCGTGACCGCGGTCGCCGAGGAGGACACCTACCCGGTGCGGGTGCCCGGCCGGGCCACCGGCCGGCTGCTCGGCGGGAACCTCTGCCTGACCGTGGCGACGCTCGGCACCCCGGACATGCCGGACCTGACCGGTGCGGTGCTGCTCGTCGAGGACGTCGGCGAGCCGCCGTACAAGGTGGACCGGATGCTCACCCAGCTCCGCCGCGCCGGCGCGCTGGACGGGCTGGCCGGGGTGGCGGTGGGGCAGTTCACCGACTGCGCGGACGGCTGGTCGACCACCGTCGCCGACGTGCTCGCCGAGCGCCTCGGCGACCTCGACGTCCCGGTCCTCGGCGGCCTCCCCATCGGCCACGGCGTCGGCCAGCTCACCGTCCCCGTCGGCACCGAAGCCACCCTCGACGCGGAGGCCGGCACCCTCACCGTCACCCCCGCCGTCCACTAACCCCTCTCCTCCCCTCCCCCCGCCCCCGCTGGTTGATCATGAGGTTAGCGGGGCGAAATGCCGGAATCGGCCCCGCTAACCTCATGATCAACGTGGTCCGGAGGCCGGGGTGGGGTCAGGGGGTCAGGTGGGCCAGGGCGCCGGATTCCAGGGCGGTCCAGACCGTGTGGTCGGGGGTGACGGTGAGGCCGTGGGGTTCGGCGGCGGGGGTGGGCAGGTCGTACGTGTCGATCCGGCCGGTCTCGTCGACGTGGCCGATGCGGTTGGCGGCCCACTCGGTGTACCAGCAGCCGCCGGTCGGGTCGGCGACGATCGCGTGCGGCCGGGCGGCCCGGTCCGGCAGCGGGAACTCGTCGATCCGGCCCTCCGGGGTGATCCGGCCGAGCTGACCGGCGGCGATCTCGACGAACCAGAGCGCCCCGTCGACCCCGGCGGTGATGCCCACCGGCGCCGCGTCCTCGGTGGGCAGCGGGTGCACCGCCACCGCGCCGTCCGTGCCGATCCGTGCGATCGCGTTCGCCTGGTTGAGCGTGCACCAGACGGCCCCGTCCGGCCCGGTCGCGACCATCGACGCGAAGCCGCCGGTCACCGGGAGCGGGAACTCGGCCAGTTCCCCGTCGGTGCCGACCCGGCCGACCGTGTCGGAGGTCATCCCCGCGTACCAGAGGGCGCCGTCGGGACCGGCGACGATGCCGCACGGGCCCGTGCCGGCCGGCAGCGCGACGGCGCTCTGCCTCCCGTCGGTGGTGATCCGCCCGATCCGGTCGTCGCCGGAGCGGGTGAACCACAACGCCCCGTCCGGGCCGGTCGTGATGATCAGCGGGCGGCTGCCGGGCGCCACCGGGTGCAGCCGGGTCGTGCCGTCCGGCTGCACCCGGGCGATCGCGCCGGCCTGGACCAGCGTCACCCAGAGCGCGCCGTCCGGCCCGGCGGTGATGCCGTACGGGCCGGCGGCGCCGTCGGGCAGCGGGATCTCGCGGATCTGCGGGGTTGTCACTGGCGGTCACCTTCCGGTCGGTGCTCCCCGCGCCCGGGGCGCGGGTCAGGTCTGACGACCGTCCACCCTTGTCACCGCCGGGCACCGGAGCAACCGGTTTGTCCGACCCGCCGCGCCGGATTGCCAGCTCGCTGACAGCTTCGCCACGGGTTCCCCCCAGCCCGGCTGGTCACCGTCGGTCAGGTCAGCGCACCACCACCGACGAGTTGGAGGACATCATGGCCATGACGAGGAAGCACCTGCTGGCGGCCCTGGCCACGGCCGGCGCGCTCGGCCTGGGGGTCGCGGCGCCGACGGTCGCGTTCGCCGCCGACAGCGCCGACCCGACGCCGAGCGCCAGCGCCGGCGAGGACCGGCAGCAGCAGCGCGCCGACCGGCAGGCGGAGTTCGCCGAGGCGCTCGCCGAGGAACTGGGCGTCCCGGCCGACAAGGTGACCGCCGCGCTGGAGAAGATCCGCGCGGAGCACAAGCCGGCCGACCGGCCGGAACGCCCGTCCGCGGAGGAGCGGCAGGCCGCGCTGAAGGAGCAGCTGGCGCAGGCGGTCGAGGACGGCAAGCTCACCCAGGAGCAGGCCGACGCGATCAGCGCGGCGGCCGAGGCCGGCGTCTTCCCCGCCGGCCCCGGCGGACACGGCGGACACGGCGGACACGGCGGCCCGGCCGTCAAGTGACGGCTGGCTGACCAGCCCCGTCCCGCCGGTGTGGCGGTGTCCGGCACCGCCGCACCGGCGACCGGGGATGGTCAACCGGTCACGCGGCGGCGGGCGGCGGGGCGAAGACGCCGATGTGGTTGCCGGCCGGGTCGAGCAGGTGGGCGAAGGTCAGCCCGTTGTCGTTCTCCTTGCGCGGCACCAGCACCTTGCCGCCGGCCGCCTCCGCCCGCCGGCAGGTCTCCGCCACGTCGGCCACCTGCACATAGAAGATCGCGTAGCTCGGGCTCGCCCCGCCGGTGCCCCGGACCGCCCCGCCGATCCCCGCACCGGTGCCGCCCTCGGTCGTCCGGTACGACGCCTCGGCGCTGCCCTCCTCGGTGAAGCTCCAGCCGAACAGGTCGCCGTAGAACCGCTGGGCCTCGTCCGGCCGCTCGGTGCCGATCTCGAACCAGGTGACGGCGTTGCTGATGGTCATGTGTGGCCTCCCGTGCCATGCGCCGGCCGGGTCGGCCGGCGTCGTCAGAAAGCAGCCTCGCGGCCGGCCGCGACAGCGTCCTGTCGGTGTTTCCGACGTTGTCCGCGACGGGTTTCGCCAAGCGGCCGGCACCGCCCGACGCGCAGCGGGCGTCAGCAGCGGCCGACACCGCAGGACCCGGACCGGGCCCACCGGCCCGCGGCCGACGCCGCCCGACCCGGGTCAGGCCACGGGCCAGCGACCGCCCTCTGAGGATCAGACCAGGCTGAGCCGGCGGATCCGCTCGTGCGGGATGTCGAGGTCGTCGGCGGCCAGTTCCCGCTCGGGCACCCGCCCGGCCAGCGTGGTCACCGAGGTGATCCGGTCGGTGCGGAACGCCCGGATGCCGTCGCGCAGCCGGCACCAGGCCAGCAGGTACCAGTGCCGGGGATTGCCGAGGTAGCCGAGCGGCTCCACGTCGCGCAGCGTCCCGGCGCCGGAGCGGTCGGCGTACCGGATGCGCAGCACCCGCCCGGCGGGCACCGCGTCGGCGACGGTGGCCGGGACGGGCGTCACCGGCCCGTCGCCGATCAGGTGCACCCGCGCGGCCAGCCGGTGCGCCTCGGCGGCGTCGGCGGCCGGCATCACCGCGAGCAGCTTGCGCAGCGCGGTGCCGGCGGCCGCGGCGAACGGCGTGCCGCGCAGCCGGTGCAGGGCAACCGCCATCGCCACCGCCTCGGCGGCGGTCAGGTTCACCGGCGGCAGGGTGCGGGCGCGGTCCACCGCGTAGCCGCCGGTGCGGCCCGGCTCGGCCCAGATCGGCACCCCGGACTGCTGCAGGGCGTCGATGTCGCGCTCGATGGTGCGGGTGCTGACCTCGAAGCGCTCGGCCAGCCAGCGGGCGCTGCGCGGCCGCGGCGACACCGCGCGCAACTCCTCGACCAGGGCGTAGAGACGGTCCGTGCGGTTCACCCCGCGAACCTAGGTCGCGGGTACGACAGTCCGGGTCAGGCGATGCAGGCGCAGACGATCAGCGCGGCGCCGAAGTGGGTGGCGGCGCTGACCCGGGCCGCGGGGTGCGGCTCGTCCGAGCAGATGATCTCCCCGAGCCGGCCCGGGGTGAGCAGGTCCAGCACGAAGAAGGCCAGCGCCATGATGCCCAGCCCGACCAGCCCGAAGATCACCGTGGAGGCCAGCCCCTTGCCGAAGTCGCTGTAGCTGGTCAGGATCGCGGTGAACACGATCCCGGCGATGCCGAGCTGGTTGGCGGCGAGCAGCAGCGCGGCGTTGCCGTTGCGGCGCACCCAGATCAACTCCCGCAGCCGCCCCGGGGTCAGCAGGTCGACCAGCAGGAAGCCGGCCGCCATCAGGGCCACCCCGACGATCCCGAACACCACGCTCTGCCAGGCTCCGCTGAGCAGATCCTCCAGCACCGACTGCCTCCCGACCGGTACGCCCGGCGCGATGCCGGCGCGGTGATCGAGACGATAGCGGCAGCGCGCCACCGCCGGCAGCCCCGTGCGGGGCCCCCGGTCAGAGCGACAGGTAGCGCTGCCGCTCGTACGGGGTGACCTCCCGGCGGTACTGCTCCCACTCGGCGCGCTTGTTGCGCAGGAAGAAGTCGAAGACGTGCTCGCCGAGCACCTCGGCGACCAGTTCCGAGCCGGCCATCACGTCGATCGCCTCGGAGAGGTTCTCCGGCAGCGGCTCGTAGCCCATCGCCCGCCGCTCGGCGCTGGTCAGCGACCACACGTCGTCCTCGGCGCCCGGCGGCAGCTCGTAGCCCTCCTCGATGCCCTTGAGACCGGCGCCGAGCAGCACCGCGAAGGCCAGGTAGGGGTTGGCCGCCGAGTCCGGCGAGCGGACCTCGACCCGGGCCGAGTTCGGCTTGCCGTACGCGGGCACCCGGACCAACGCGGAACGGTTCAGGTGACCCCAGCAGACGTACGCCGGACTCTCGGTGACCCGGTCCGGCAGGGCCTGCGGGAAAAGCCGCTTGTAGGAGTTCACCCACTGGTTGGTGACCGCGGTGTACTCCCGGGCGTGCACCAGCAGCCCGGCGATGAACGCCCGGGCCACCTTGGACAGCTTCATCGGGTCGCCGGCGTCGTGGAACGCGTTGCGCTCCCCTTCGAACAGCGACAGGTGGGTGTGCATGCCGCTGCCCGGCTGGTCGGTGAACGGCTTCGGCATGAAGGTGGCCTGCACCCCGGTGGAGAGCGCCACCTCCTTAACCACGTGCCGGAAGGTCATGATGTTGTCGGCGGTGGTGAGCGCGTCGGCGTAGCGCAGGTCGATCTCCTGCTGGCCGGGGGCCACCTCGTGGTGGCTGAACTCCACCGAGATGCCGATCCGCTCCAGGGCCAGCACCGCCTGGCGGCGGAAGTCCCGGGCCACCGCGTGGGTGGTGTGCTCGAAGTAGCCGCCGGTGTCCACCGGCACCGGCACCGACCCGTCCATCGGGCCGTTCTCCAGCAGGAAGAACTCGATCTCCGGGTGGGTGTAGAAGGTGAAGCCCTTCTCGGCGGCCCTGGACAGCGCCCGCCGCAGCACGTGCCGCGGGTCGGCCCAGGACGGCCCGCCGTCGGGGAGCAGGATGTCGCAGAACATCCGGGCGCTCTCGCCGCTGACCCCGCCCTCGAACGGGAAGACCTGGAAGGTGGTCGGGTCGGGCATGGCCACCATGTCGGACTCGAAGACCCGGGCGAAGCCCTCGATCGCCGAGCCGTCGAACCCGATGCCCTCCTCGAACGCCGCCTCCAGCTCGGCGGGCGCCACCGACACGCTCTTCAGCGTGCCGAGCACGTCGGTGAACCAGAGCCGGACGAACCGGATGTCCCGCTCTTCCAGCGTACGGAGGACGAACTCCTGCTGACGGTCCACTTCCACTCCTCGCGACACGTCGTCGGCCACCGGCCGGGCCCCGGCCCGGCCTGACCGACCAGTCTCCACCGGCCTCGTTACGCCGACGTTACGCGAATCTCCCGCCGGTCGTCCCCCCACGTCCCGCCGCCCGGGCGGCCGCCCGCGGTGGGCCCGCCCCGCCGCGCGGGCGGCTCCTTCGGTGCGGGGCGGTCCGCCGGCCGGACGGGCCGCCGGAGGGTGGCCGCCGTCTCGCGCCGCCCGCCGTGTCGTGCCCTTGCCGCTGGGGCAAGATGAGGGCATGCCGACCCTGCGTCTCGCCCTGTGCCAGGTCAACCCCACCGTCGGCGACCTCGCCGGCAACGCCGGCCTGGTCCGCAGCTGGACCCGTCAGGCCGCCGACGCCGGCGCCCAGCTCGTCGCGTTCCCGGAGATGATGCTGACCGGCTACCCGGTCGAGGACCTGGTCTTCCGGCGGTCCTTCGTGGCGGCGTCGCAGGCCGCCCTGCACCGGCTCGCCACCGACCTCGCCGCGGACGGGCTGGGCGAGCTGGCGGTCGTCGTCGGCTACCTGGACGCCGACGGCCCGCCGCAGGTCGCCGGGGACGCCGAACCGGGCCGGGGCGCCCGCAACGCCGCCGCGCTGCTGCAGCGGGGCGAGGTGGCGGCCACCTACTTCAAGCACCACCTGCCCAACTACGGGGTGTTCGACGAGGACCGCTACTTCGTCCCGGGCGAGATGCTGACCGTGGTGCGGGCCGGCGGGGTGGACGTGGCGTTGACCATCTGCGAGGACCTGTGGCAGGCCGGCGGCCCGTTCGCCGCCGCCCGGCAGGCCGGCGTCGGCCTGGTCGTCAACATCAACGGCTCGCCGTACGAGCTGAACAAGGACGACATCCGGCTGCCGCTGGTCCGCCGCCGGGCCGTCGAGGCCGGCGCGGCCATCGCGTACGTGAACATGATCGGCGGCCAGGACGAGCTGGTCTTCGAGGGCGACTCGATGGTGGTCGGCGCCGACGGTGAGCTGCTCGCCCGGGCCCCGCAGTTCGTCGAGCACCTGCTGCTGCACGACCTGGCGCTGCCCGCGGCGGCCGAGCGGACCGGCCCCGACGGCGAGCTGGCCGACGGGCTGCGGGTGGTGCGCGCCGCGATCGGCGACCTGCCGCCGCTGCCCGCCGGGCCGGCGGCGGCCGGCGGGCTGATCGCCCCGGTGGCCGACGAGGCCGAGGTGTGGCAGGCGCTGGTGCTCGGCCTGCGCGACTACGTCAACAAGAACCGGTTCCCGTCGGTGGTGCTCGGCCTCTCCGGCGGCATCGACTCGGCGGTGGCGGCCGCGCTGGCCGTGGACGCGCTCGGGCCCGACCGGGTGGTCGGGGTGTCGCTGCCCAGCCAGCACTCCTCCGAGCACAGCAAGGAGGACGCGGCCGAGCTAGCCAAGCGCACCGGGCTGGACTACCGGACCGAGCCGATCCAGCCGATGGTCGACACGTTCCTGGCCAACATGTCGCTGTCCGGGGTGACGGTGGAGAACCTCCAGGCCCGGGTGCGCGGGGTGATCCTGATGGCGCTGTCGAACCAGGAGGGTCACCTGGTGCTGACCACCGGCAACAAGAGCGAGCTGGCGGTCGGCTACTCCACCCTCTACGGCGACTCGGTCGGCGGCTTCAACCCGGTCAAGGACGTGTGGAAGACGCTGATCTGGCGGCTGGCGAAGTGGCGCAACGCCGACGCGACCCGCCGCGGCGAGACCCCGCCCATTCCGGAGAACTCCATCGGCAAGCCGCCGAGCGCCGAGCTGAGCCCGGGCCAGCTGGACAGCGACACCCTGCCCGACTACGACGTGCTCGACCCGATCCTGATCGGCTACGTCGACGGCGACCTGGGCCGGGACGGGCTGGTCGAGTCCGGCCACGACCCGGCGGTGGTCGACAAGGTGCTGCGGATGGTGGATACCGCCGAGTACAAGCGGCGCCAGTCCGCGCCCGGCACGAAGATCTCGATGAAGGCCTTCGGCCGGGACCGGCGGCTGCCGATCACCAACCGGTGGCGAGAGAAGGGCTGAGGCGGCCGGCGGCGCGGGGTGGCCGCCGACGGCCGGCCCCGCCGGGAGTGAAATCCTCCACTGCGCTCTGCCGCCGCCCGGTCGTCCGGTGCGACGATCGCGGCGGAACCCGGGGACCGCGCACGCGGCCTCGAGGAAGGAGAGAGTCATGGTGGAGTCCACCCCGACCGAGGTGACCGCCCTCTACGGCGGCCCGGCCACCCGGCGGGTCCGCACCCGCGACCTGATCGCCGCCAAGGAGCGCGGCGAGCGGTGGGCGATGCTCACCTCGTACGACCAGTACACCGCGTCGATCTTCGACCAGGCCGGCATCCCGGTGCTGCTGGTCGGCGACTCGGCGGCGAACAACGTGTTCGGCTACGAGACGACCATCCCGGTGACCGCCGAGGAGCTGCTGCCGCTGGTCCGCGCGGTGGTCCGCGCCACCCGGCAGACACTGGTCGTCGGTGACCTGCCCTTCGGCTCGTACGAGGAGGGCCCGACGCAGGCGCTGCGCACCGCGGTGCGGTTCATGAAGGAGGGTGGCTGCCACGCGGTGAAGCTGGAGGGCGGCCGGCGTTGCGCGGCGCAGATCGCGGCGATCACCGGCGCCGGCATCCCGGTGATGGCGCACATCGGCTTCACTCCGCAGAGCGAGCACGCCCTCGGCGGCTACCGGGTGCAGGGCCGCGGCGACGCCGCCGAAGAGGTGATCGCCGACGCCCGGGCGGTGGCCGAGGCGGGCGCGTTCGCGGTGGTGCTGGAGATGGTGCCCGGCGAGGTGGCCAAGCGGATCACGCACGAGCTGCGGATCCCGACCGTGGGCATCGGCGCCGGCCCGGACACCGACGCCCAGGTGCTGGTCTGGCAGGACATGGCCGGGCTGCGCACCGGCAAGGCGCCGCGCTTCGTGAAGCGCTACGCCGACCTGGCCGGCACCCTCGCCGACGCCACCCGCCGGTTCGCCGACGAGGTGCGTGGCGGCGACTTCCCGACGGCCGAACACACCTTCTGATCCCGTCCGCACCGGTGGGGCGCCACCGCCCCACCGGTGCCCGGGGCGCGGCATGATCGTCTGCTGCTCAGCGGGTGACGACCGGCTGATCGGCCCTGCCAGGCGTCATTCGATCACGGGCGACGTGGGCTCAGACGTCGGTGACGCGGATGCCGGCGTGCGCCTTGTAGCGCTTGTTGATGGCGATCAGGTTGGCGGTGAACGCCTCGATCTGGTGGGCGTTGCGCAGCCGGCCGGCGTAGATGCCGCGCATGCCCGGGATCCGGGCGGCGAGCGCCGCGACCACCCCGGCGGCCTCCCGGTCCTCGGTGCAGATCAGCACGTCCAGGTCGATCCGGTCGATCTCCGGGTCGGCCAGCAGCGGAGCGCTGACGTGGTTGAACGCCGCGCAAACCCGGGAGGACGGCAGCAGCCCGGCGGCCTGCTGGACCGCGCTGCCCTCGGGGACCGGCAGCGCGTACGGGCCCTGCTTGTCGAAGCCGAGCGGGTTGACGCAGTCCACCACGATCTTGCCGGCGAGCGGTTCGGCGAGCGCGGCGACGGTGGCCGCGTGCCCGTCCCACGGCACCGCGATGACGATCACGTCGCTGCGCCGGGCCACCTCGTCGTTGTCGGCGCCGGTGACGCTCGCCGCGGCCGGCACGCCGGGCAGGGCGGCGATCTCCTCGGCGGACCGCGCGGCCCGCTCGGCCGACCGGGAGCCGATCAGCACGGTCTGGCCGGCCCGGGCGAACCGGTAGGCGAGCCCCCGCCCCTGGTCGCCGGTGCCGCCGATGATGCCGACGGTCAGCCCGGACACGTCGGGCAGTGCGCTCGCGTCGTATGCCATGCGGTCATCCTCGCAAACCCGCCGGCCCGGCAGGAGCGTCCGGCGCTGTGACAATCCCCGCTGCCCGGACCGTTGGGGCTCAGGCGCGTTCGAAGACCACCGAGCGGACGACCGGGTCGGCGGTGACCAGCCGGACCCGGATCCGCTCACCGAGCGGCAGCTCGCCGGCGCAGCGGGCGCGCACCGGCGGGTCGTCCAGCGCCACCGTGCCGCCCGGCGGCCGGCCGGGCCGGCTCCGGCCGTTCGGCGGCGCGTCGACGTCCAGCACCGCGGCGTCGAAGGTCTCCCCCACCCGGTGCGCCAGCAGCACCGCCTCGGCCAGCTCGATCGCGCCCCGGGTGGCCGCCGAGGCGGTCCGGTCGGTCGTGGCCATCACCTCGGGCAGCCGGGGCAGCGCCGCCCGGGCCCACTCCGGCACCGGCCGGCCCTCGTGCAGCGCCAGGCAGACCTCCGTGGCGTACCGGTCGGCCAGCCGACGCAGCGGCGCCGTGACGTGGGCGTACGCGGCCGCCACCCCGCCGTGCTCCGGCTGCTCGGGCACCTCGCCGTCGAAGGCGGTGTACGCGGCACCGCGCATCAGCTCGGCGGCCTGGTCCACGAAGGCCGCCGCCCGAGGTTGCGACGGGTCCAGCCCGGCGATCACCTCGCCGGGGCCGGCGCCGTCCGGCCAGTGCACGCCCAGCGGGGCGGCGGCGGCCCGCAGCCGCTGCACCGCCTCGGGCTTCGGCGGCGGCATCGTACGCAGCAGGCCGACCCGGCCGGCCAGCATGATGTCGGCGGCGGCCATCCCGGTCAGCAGCGAGATCTGGGCGTTGTGCTCCTCCATCGGCACCGGCCCGCGCAGCACCAGCCGCCAACCGTCGCCGTCGGCCTCCACGTCCTGCTCCGGCAGCGGCAGGTTGATCGCGCCCCGGCGCAGCCCGCGGGCGGTGAGCAGCACGCCGAGCTCGGGCAGCAGGGCGATCGGGTCGGGCAGCCGCCCGGCGTCGGCGTCGGCCTGGACGCCGGCGTAGTCGAGCTTGGCCCGGCTGCGGACCAGCGCCCGTTCCAGCTCGACGGCGACGGTGCCGCCGTCGGCGTCCAGGTCGATCGTCCACACCACGGCGGCCCGGTCGACGGTCGGCAGCAGGCTGGCCGCGCCCTCGCTGAGCGTCTCCGGGTGCAGCGGCACGTTGCCGTCGGGCAGGTAGACGGTCTGCCCCCGCCGCCAGGTCTCCTCCTCCAGCGCGCCACCGGGGCGTACGTGCGCGGCCACGTCGGCGATCGCGTACCGCACCCGGTAGCCGCCGCCGGGCCGGCGGGTGAGGCACATCGCCTGGTCCAGGTCGCGGGAGGTGGCCGGATCGAGGGTCACGAACGGCACGTCGGTGCGGTCGACGGGCGGGCGCGGCGGCGCGGCCGCCGCGGCGTCCGCCTCGCGCTGCGCCGCGGCCGGGAACTCCTCGGGGAGTCCCAGCTCGCGGCGCAGCGCGCCGAAATCGATGCGGGGCGCGAGTACGCGTCGGATGACCACGGGTCAATCCTGACAGCGCGGCGGTTGATCCGCTTCCCCGGCGCGGGTGGGTCAGCGCGGGCCGGTCAGCCGGTGGCCTTCCGGGCGGTGGTTCCGGTGCCGCGGGCCGACGTCGTGCGCCCGGCCATCTTCGTCGCCGGTGTCTTCACCGCGGTGGTCTTCTTCGCCGGCGCCTTCTTGGCCGTGCCCGCCTTGCGGGCGGTCGCGGAGGTGGCCGTCGCCTTCTTCGCGGGCGCCTTCTTCGCCGCGACTGTGCGGGCGGTGCCGGTCGGACGGGTCGGCGCGGTCTTCTTGGCGGCGGTCTTCTTGGCGGTGACCTTCTTCGCCGGCGCCTTCGCCGCAGTGACCTTCTTCGCCGGCGCCTTCGCCGCGGTGACCTTCTTCGCCGGCGCCTTCGCCGCGGTGACCTTCTTCGCCGGGGCCTTCGCCGCGGTGGTCTTCCTCGCCGGGGCCTTCGCCGCCGTGGTCTTCCTCGCCGGCGCCTTCTTCGCCGGCGCCTTCTTCGCCGGGGCCTTCTTCGCGGGGGCCTTCGCCGCCGTGGTCTTCTTCGCCGCGGCGGTGGTCTTCTTCGCCGCCGCGCTGACCTTCTTCGCCGGGGCCTTCGCCGCCGCCGTGGTCTTCTTCGCGGTGCCGGTGGTCCGGGCCGCCGCCTTCTCGGCCGGCGCCTTCGCGGCGGTCTTCCTCGCCGCCGCCTTCTTCGCCGCGGTGGTGGCCTTGGCCGCGGCCTGCCGGGCGGGGGTCGTCTTCGCGGTCTTCTTGGCCGGCGCCCGGCCGGCGCCGGCGGACGCCTTCTTGGCCGCCGTGGTCGCCGCGGCCCGGCGCGCGGGCGTGGTACGGCTGGCGCCGGTGTTCCGCTCCGCCGCGGCGGTCTTCTTCGCGGTGGTCCGTTTCGTGGCCGGGCGGGTGGCCTGCTGTGCTTGGGCCATCTCGGTTCCCTCCTTGGGGACGTGCTCTCGCGTGCCTCCTCGCGGAGCACGGAGTACCTCGACGCGGGCCGTCCCGCGCCGCCTATCTGTCCTCCCCGGCCCAGCGGGCGTCCTCGGCGTCCCACGCTTCGTTGCGCTCCCGCACCTGCTGCAGCGCGTTCTCCGCGTCGGCGGCTGAGGCGTACGGTCCGAGAACGTGCTTGGCAGGGCACACGTCGGCATCGGTCTCGACCCGGTGGTGTCGGGTGCACCAGTAGTAGTGCCCACCACTCCCGCTGTCGCTCATGGGATCACTGTGCACCGCGAATCGCCCGGCCGCCACCGGAACACCGCAAATCTCCGCCTTCTCCACAGTAGACGTGACGGCCGGCCCGACGGGCCGGAACTGCGAAAACGGGTGCGTAGCGGGGACGGGGGCGGGATCGGCTGGACGACCGGCTCCGGGCACGTCCCGACGCCACCACCGGACCTCATGATCGACACGGTGCCCGGCCCTGACCCGGCCCGCCGGGAACCAGGTCGGATCGTCGGGCCGGGTTAGGGTCTGCGGATGGGCGTACCGGACTACATCCTGCGGATGCGCAAGCACGTCGGCCACGACCTGCTGTGGCTGCCGAGCGTCAGCGCGGTGGTCCGCAACGCCGCCGGCGAACTGCTGCTCGGCAAGCGCGCCGACGACGGGCGCTGGTCGGTGGTCAGCGGCTTCGTCGAGCCGGGCGAGCAGCCGGCCACCGCGGTGATCCGCGAGGTGTACGAGGAGACCGGCCTGGACGTCGAGCCGGTGCGGCTCAGCAGCGTCGTCTCGCACCCGCACACGTACCCGAACGGCGACCGCTGCGAGTACCTCAACCTGGGCTTCCACTGCCGCCTGCTCGGTGGCACGGCCCGGGTCAACGACGACGAGTCGGTGGCCGTGCGGTGGTTCCCGATGGACGCGCTGCCGACGCTGGACGCGCACGCCCGCACGGTCATCCGGCACGCCCTGGCCGAGGAGTCCGTGGCCTGGTACCTGCCGCCGGGCTCGGCGTGGACCGACGACGACTGAGCCGCCCCCTCGCCGCGGCCCCGTCGAGCCGGCAGGCCACAATGTGGCGTGGACAGCGAGGTGCGCCGCTACCTGACGGACCTGGTCGGGGTGGCCCGTGACGTGCTCGGCGACGACCTGGTCGGCGCGTACGCCGCCGGCTCGGTCGGCCTGGGGGCCTACCAACCCGGCCGCAGCGACGTCGACGTGGCGCTGGTCTGCGCGGAGCCGCTCGACGCGGACCGCGAGCGCCGGCTGGTGGCCGGGCTCCGGCACGAGGCGCTGCCCTGCCCGGCGCGCGGGCTCGAACTGGTCGTCTACACCGCGGCGGTCGCCCGCTCCGGCGCCCCGGAGCCCGGGTTCGAGGTCGAGCTGAACACCGGGGCACGGATGGACTTCCGGGTCACCTGGGACCCGACCGACCGGCCCGCCGCGGACGGGCGGTTCTGGTACGGCCTGGACCGCAGCATCCTGCACGAGTGCGGGCACGTGCTGCTCGGGCCGCCGGCCGCCGAGGCCTTCGCCGACCTGTCCCCGGCGGATCTGCGCCGGCTGCTGGTCGACGCGCTGCGCTGGTGGCTCGCGCTGCCCACCCCGCCCGGCGACGGCCCCGCCCCCGCCGCGGAGGACGCGGTGCTCGGCGCCTGCCGGTCCCTGGCGAAGGTCCGGCACGGCCGGTGGTTGTCGAAGGCCGAGGCCGGTCGCCGGCTGATCGCCGACGGCTGGGCCGCGGACGGTGAGCCGGCCGACCTGATCGAACGGTCGATCGCGGCCCGGGCCGGTGGCCCGCCGCCGAGCGGTCCCGAGGCCCGCGCCTTTCAGCGCCGGGTGCTGGCCGAGATCGGCGCCGGCGCGGAGTGACCCGGGAGTCGGATCAGGACGGCCGGACGACCGGTTCGGGCGCGGCGAGGCCAGGCTCCGGGGCCGCCCGCCCGCGCGCCGCACGGATCGCCCAGGCCAGCGCGTACGGGGTGCAGGCGAGGTAGAGCAACGGTTCCAGCAGGACCGCGTCGGTGATCAGGAAGACCTCCTGGCCGGTCGGCCGGGGCAGCCCCAGTGCCGAGTCGGTGTAGCAGACGAGGAGCCACAGCGGGGCGGAGACCGGGTCGAGGGTGTCGCCCTGCGGCACCCCGTCGACGACGCCCTCCGCACCGGTCGGCACCTGACTCAGCACGGCGAGGATCGTCGCCGCGTCGGCGACGGCGATCGCATCCAGGACCCCGAGCCACCAGGCGGCGCGGACCCGACCCCGCCCGGCCAGCCGGGCCGCCCCGCGCAGGACCAGGGCCAGGCCGGCGAGCCAGAGCACCAGGCCGGGCGCGACCCGGGCCGGCGCGTCGGCGTAGTCGAAGACCAGGTAGCCGAGCGCCGCGACGGTCAGCGCGACCGGTGCGACGATGCCGAACGTCGTCCGCCATCCCGCGCTGGGCGAACCGGCCCGGGCGAGCCGGTCCGCGAGCAGCGCGAGCCCCACCGCCCCGGCGGCGGTCACCCCCGAGGCGATCGGCAGTTGCAGCTCGTACGCCCAGAGGCCGCCGCGCCAGCTCAGCGCCGCGACCACCGTCTGCATCACGACCAGTCCGGCGAACACGACGCCGGCGCCGGCCGCCGGGGCGAGCAGCAGCGGCAGGGCGGTACGGAGCAGCCGGCGGCCGATCGGGACGTGCTCGGCGGCGTCGACGCCGGAGCGGCGGGCGGCGAGGCTGACGGCGAAGCGCAGCATCGGCAACCGCTGCCGCCGTTCGGCGAGGACGTGCAGTTCGCCCGCCCACTCCCGGCGCAGGTCGGCCCGCAGCTCGACCGGCCAGCGGCGCTGCGCGACCGCGAGCAGCAGCTCGGCCACCCGACGGGTCACCACGCCGGCGCCCCGGTGGGCTCGGCGCCACCGCGGACCGGGCGGCCCGGTGCCAGCGCCCGCAGCTCGGCGAGGGTACGCCGGGCGGCGACCGCCCCCTCCGCGGTGAGCCGGTAGTAGCGCCGCGCCGGTCGGCCCACCGTGGACGGATCGACCGACTCCCACTCGGCGGTGAGCCAGCCCGCCGACTGGAGGCGGTGCAGCACCGGGTAGAGGGTGCCGCTGGGCAGCTCGGTCATGGCCATCAGATCCAGGCCGTAGCGCTCGGCGTCGGGCTCGGCCAGCAACGCCGCGAGCACCCGCGCCACCGGAATCGTGATCCGCACGCCGGCACTATATCGGAACCCTACATAGGGTGGGGGTCCCGCGGTTCCCGCCCGCCGGACCCCCACCGGTCAACCGATCAGGCGGTCACCCGCTCCACCGGGATCCACAGCTCCGCGTCCGCCTCCTTGCCGTCGGCGGAGAGCCGGGTGCGGGAGATCTCCGGCCCCGGCCGGGTCCGGTACGGGTTGGACGGGAACCACTGGGTGAACACGTCCCGCCACAGGTACTGCAACGCCTGCGGGAACGCCCCGGAGGTCTCGAAGACCGCCCAGGTGCCCGCCGGCACGGTCAGCGCGTCCAGGTCGGCGGGCGCGTCCGCGCCGGTCACCACCCCGTGCCAGTAGTCCAGCTCGGTGCCCTCCACGCGGCTGCCGGCCAGGTTGTCGCTGACGTTGACGATGCCCTGCGGCTCCTGGTCGGACAGCGACTCGATCCGGCGTACCGTCTCCGGGTCGATGCCCTTGACGAAGGCGACGATCGCGGGATTCATCCCCTCATGCACCAGCGGTACCCGGGCCTTGCGTCCCACCAGCCGGAACTCGTCCTTGCGCACGATCCGGTATCGCATACTGCTGCTCCCTTCCACGACGAGACGGAAGGACATCCGGGGCTGGGAGCGCAGCGCCGCCCCCGTACGCCGGGCCTCGCCGGGGCCCACGCCGTGCACGGCCTGGAACGCCCGGGCGAACGCCTCGGTGGAGCCGTAGCCGTAGCGGACCGCGACCTCCAGCAGCGTCCGCTCCCCCGCGAGCACCTCCGCGCCCGCGACGGTGAGCCGCCGGCGGCGGATGTACTCCGACAGCGGCATGCCGGCGAGCGCGGAGAAGAGCCGCCGGAAGTGGTACTCCGACGTCACCGCGATCCGCGCCAGCTCGGCCACCTCGATCCGCTGGTCGAGGTGGCGCTCGATGTGCTCCATGGCCTGGTTCAGCCGCTCCAGCACCCCGGTCTCCTTCCCTTTCGAGCAGCAACGCTAGGCGGGGCGAGGTGGTGCGTACCCGACATCTGGTGCCCGGATCGGTCGGGGCGCCGGCCGATCCGCGGCGGCTGTCGCATCCTTACGACGGTCGCCAGCGTGACGGCGGGTCAGGGCCAGGTCTTGGCCTGCGCGTCGAAGACCTCCGGCGGGCTCTCCACCGGCAGGACGCAGACCAGGTGACCGCCCGGCACCCGCAGCACCCGGCACTCCTGCCACCGCGTCACCTCGGTGGCGCCGAGGGCGACCAGGCGCGCGGTCTCGGCGTCGACGTCGTCGGTTTCGAAGTCGAGGTGGAAACGAGGTACGTCGTCGACCGCCTGCACCGCGGTGACGATCCCGGGCAGGGCGTCGTGCAGGCCGATGAACTGCGGGTACCGGGGGTCGACCTCGGTGGGCACGCCGAGCGCGGCCGACCAGAAGGCGGTCGCCTGCTCGGCCTCGGGGGTGTCGATGAGGAGGGCGTAGACGCGGCTTCGATGCATGCGCCGAAAGCGTAGTTGCCGGCCGGTCCCCTCGCGTCCCCTCGCCCTCCGCTCCGATCGTGCCTAGTCGTCCTGATAGAGCCGGCGGTGCCACCAGGGCAGTGGCTGCCCACTCCAGTCCCGCCACCGGTGCGGGTCCAGCTGCGGCAGCGTACGGCGGCGGAACTCGTCATCGAGCGTGGCGAGCAGCCGGCGCAGTTCCGCACCTGGACCGGCGGGGAGCGCGGCGGCGAGCGCCTCCAGCCCGTCCCGGACGACCGCCACGTCCAGGGACATGCAGCCGGGACAGGCGCACGGGGAGGCGACGAGCCGCAGTTCGCGGCCGGGTCGGCGGAGGAAGGCCCGGTAGTCGCGCAGGAAGGCGGCGGCATTGCCCGGTCGGACATGCCAGTCGCGGGAGGTCAGTTCGACGAGGCGGATCGCGGCGCTCGTGGCGGGCGGCAGTCGGTCGATCGGCGGAGGCCGCCTGGCCCGCCGGTCACCGGCGCACGGTCACCCGACGACCTTTTGCAGGAAGGCGACGACGCTGGCCGTGGTTCGCTCGATCTTCTCCGCAAGCGTGATCGACTCGTCGATGCGCCGTCCGGCGTTCTTCTTGCCGCGCAGGTAGAGCGAGCAGGCCAGGTCGGTGCAGATGTACGCGCCGACGGAGTTCCCCTGCCGGCCGTCCTTCCCGGCCTTGCGCGCGGTCATCAGCGAGACGCCGTCTCCGGTGTGGGTGGTCAGGCAGAACGAGCACATGCTGCGCCGGACCCGCCCGGTCTGGGGTGCCACCCGCAGGGCCACCCCGACCAGCCCTGCGCCGGTCTCGGCGACCAGGTAGGCCCGCTCCCCCGCGGACGGGTCGCGCCACCCGAGGAAGTCGAGGTCGGCCCAGGGGCGCTCCGCCAGATCCTTCGGCACGGCCAGGCGCTTCGCCTCGCCCTTGGTGCAGTTGACGAAGGAGGCGCGGATCGCAGACTCGGTCCTTGGTAACATAGGAACAAGCCTAACCTCATTAGGCAAACACATAAAACGACTAGGTGTGGGGTGCGGCACATGACGCGTGCGGGGCTGACCGCTGAGCGCCTGACCCTTGCGGCGGCGGAGCTGGCCGACGAGGTCGGCTTCGAGAACGTGACGGTCTCGGCGCTCGCGCGCCGCTTCAGCGTCAAGGACGCGAGCCTGTACTCCCACATCAAGAACGCACAGGACCTGCGGATCAGGGTGGCGTTGCTGGCCCTGGCCGAACTCGCCGACCGGGTCGCCGCCGCGCTCGCCGGCCGCGCCGGCAAGGACGCGCTGGTGGCCTTCGCGAACGCCTACCGGGACTACGCGAAGCAGCATCCGGGCAGGTACGCCGCGATGCAGCAGGAGTTCGACCCGGAGACGGCGGCCGCCAGCGCGGGCCCCCGGCACGCGGAGATGACGCGGGCGATCCTGCGCGGCTACCGGCTGTCCGAGCCCGATCAGACGGACGCGGTACGGATGATGCACAGCACGTTCCACGGATTCGTGACCCTGGAGCGGACGGGGGGCTTCCGACACCATCCGCGTACGGCAAACGCCTCGTGGTCCCGGACCCTGGACGCCCTCGACGCCCTGCTCAGGAACTGGCCGCCGCAGTGACCTCGGGTGAAGCGGACTCGCAGCGCGTTCCAGCACAGCCATTGCTGACGTCGTATCCTGACCAACTTTGACGCGCTCGGAGGTTGAGTTGGCTGAGAATCCGCCGGAGGTCACGCAGCGCTTCCACGGCACCGCCGAGCAACTGGCCGCCGCGCTGGTCGGCGAGGCGCCGAGGACGTGGCAGTCCATCGTCATCGAGGATTACGACCCGGCCTGGGTGGACCGCTTCGCCGCCGCCAGCTCGTTGCTCAACGACGCTCTGCGCGGCCAGATCGTCGGCCTTGAACACGTCGGGTCCACATCGGTGCCCGGCCTGGCGGCAAAGCCCGTCATCGACATCGATCTGCTCGTCGAGGACACGACGGAAGAGGACCGCTACCTCCCCGCCCTCGAACGGATCGGGTACCGCCTTGTCCTTCGCGAGCCATGGTGGCACGGGCACCGGATGCTGGTCAGCACCGCGGAGGACGTCAATCTTCACGTCTGGCCGCGCGAAGCGCCCGAACCTGTCCGGCACCGGCTCTTCCGCGACTGGCTGCGCTCGCACCCGGAAGACCGGGAGCTCTACGCCGCGACCAAGCGGCGCCTCGCGCGGGACACCGCGCACCGGCCTGGCGACTACAGCCTGGCGAAGAACGACGTCATCGACGCCATCTATGGGCGCATCTTCGCAGCAACGGCCGAGGAGAGCCGAGGCTGACCCCGAGCCGCCTTCGGTGGGTCAGACGGCGGTGAGCAGCGCGTCGAGCGGCCGCGGCAAGGTGTCCCGGCCAACTGCTGCCTCGACGAGCAGGCGTGCGTAGCGCTGGTTACGACGCGAGCTGCTGCGCAGGAACCGCCACATCTGTGCTTCGGGCTCCCGGCCGCGCCAGGCGGGCTGGCTCTGGAACGAGCGGAACAATCGGAGGTCGCCCTGCGAGTCGAAGAGCGCTTCGACCTGCGCGGCGCCCAGGGCGCGGATCAGCTCCTCCTCCAGATCCTTGACGCAGACGTAGAACCCGAGGTGCTCCATGTCGGTGCGGGTGCGGGGTGAGCCACCATGGGTCACGTCCAGTGCGCGCCGGAACACCTCCTCCTCACGCAGGTCGCACAGACCGGCAAGTCGCAGCCGGGCGCTCAGCGGGGCCAACGTCGTCAGGAAGCGGCCGATTGCATGCGCTCCGCCGATCGGCACGATCACCACCCGCTCCGCCTCGAGATCCCGGCCGCGGCCCGTTGCGGCCGTTTCCAGGGCAATCTGGTCGCTGATGCCCTCGACGAGCACCACGGCCGCTGCAGACTCGACCTTCGCCAGGGCGTGGGCCGTCGCCCGGATCGAGGCGGCATTGCCACCCAGGTGGCCATCGAGCGACCCGGCGGTGGATGTATCAGCGCGTCGGGTCGTGGTCATGGCCGCAATCATCGGTGATACGCCTATCGGCCGACCAGGGATTTAACCCCGGCCCATCTCGTCGACAAGCTCAGCGCGGCCAGGCGGTCATGGCACAGAGACATGGACCGCACTCACCCAACAAGCCGTCGCACCCTAGCTTTGCTAGCGGACCAGGGTATTTCGAGAGCATTTCGCGGCTTTGGTCGTGCACGTCGCATGCCGTGTCGTCGGAGAACAGGATGGGTCCCCAGGCGCCCCTGTCACCTTCCCTGCGTGCACCTCTGCGGGCCTGGTTGACTCTGTTGGCGAATCCGTCCCGCCGCCAGAATCTCTGATTCAGGACCCGAGTCGATCTACGGTAGCCTCGCGGCATGGGTTCAACCTGGTCGATGATCCAGCGGTTTGGTCTGTTGTGGATCGTTGCAGTGCTGTTCCTTGTGCTATTTGCGCACGGACTACGTGCCGAGTACCTGCCGATTGAGGCGCTCACCGCCAGCGTCTGGGCGGCGCTCCTCGGCATGGGCGCATTTCTGGCGAGCCGGCTGGCGAGGTGGGGGCACGCCAAGAGTGCCGTCGTGCTGCTGTGCGTCGCGGCCCTATTGGCCTGCGATGTGGCGGTCGTCGTCGATAGTGCGTTGATCTACGACGGGGCCGGTTACTGGACGCTCAACGATGGTGTTGGTCTGCCGTATTCATACGCGGCGCTGTGGTACCCGGCCTCGCTGCTGCCGTCGTCGTTGGATATCTTTGGCGTCGATCAAACGACTATCACCGCAGGCGATTTCGAGTGGCAGACGGAGCACATCGCTCCTGTGGCCGTGGTGCTGACCATCGCGTCAGCCGTCTTCATCGCTTCCGTGGGCAGGGCCCTGTTCGAAGGCCGGCAGGCCAGCCCGGAGTTCCGGCCGGGACGGGCCGATTCATAACTCTGTCGACGGCTACAGTCACCCGCTGGCCATCTCTGGGGCCCGTCAGCCCCGCCGCCCAACACCGACGGGGCGAATTCGGCAACAGAGTCCTGGTTAACCTGCCACAGGTTCCGACCAACCGACGACCGCCAACGCCCATAGACGGCCTGGAATACGGCGAGGTTGCAGCCTTGATCGAGGCTGCGACCTGGTGGGCGACGGACGAGTCGAACTGCACGCCGGATTCTCGTAGTGGCACAGGCTCTGAGCTGGGCGAACGTCACCAGCAAGGCGGTGGGTCAGGCGATGGGCCGCCGTGGTGGTCGAGCTTGGTGCGCAGCGTGCCGGCGAAGCCTTCTGCCATGGCGAGTTGATCCCGGAGCGTGGTGACCCGGGTGGCGGCGGCGGTGTGGAACATGCCGAGCCGGTCGAGGAGTTCGGCCCGGTCGGCGCCGGTAGCGGTGTCGAGGGCGTCGAGGACGGCGAGAAGATCGCGCATCTCATCGAGGGTGAACCCGAGGGGCTTCATCCGCTTCACCACCGCGAGGCGGTCGAGGTCGGATTCGGTGTAGAGACGGAAGCCGCCCTCACTGCGGGCGGAGGGCACGATGAGGCCGGCTTCCTCGTAGTGGCGGATGGTGCGGATGCTGAGCCCGACCCGCTCGGCGGCCTCCCCAATTTGCATTAACCGACCGGCGGCCGGGCCAGAGGCGTTGTGCTCCGGTTCGGCACCGCGGCTCGCAGCGGCGGCCATCAGTGACCGACGCCGAGCTGCCCGGCGAGGGTGTCGTGGATGCGGGCGCTGGGCTTGTTCAACTCGACAATCTCCACGGCCTTGCCTCGGGCGGCGTACTTAGTGGTGATCGCGTCCAGAGCGGCGACCGAAGAGGCATCCCAGACGTGCGCGTGGGTCATGTCGATCACCACGTTGTCAGGGTCGCCCGCGTAGTCGAACTGACCGACCAGGTCGTTGCTGGAGGCGAAGAACAGCTCACCATGCACGGAGTAGATCCGGGTGGTGCCGTCCGGGTCAAGCACGCTGGTGACCTCGACCAGGTGAGCGACTCGACGCGCGAAGATCACCATGGCGGTGAGCACGCCAACGACGACGCCGATGGCCAGGTTGTGGGTCGCCAGGGTGGTCGCGACGGTGGCCAGCATGACGATCGTCTCGCCGTACGGCATCCGTTTCAGCGTCTTCGGGGCGACGGAGTGCCAGTCGAACGTCGACACCGCCACAACGATCATCACGGCGACCAGGGCGGCCATCGGGATCACCGCGACGACGTCGCCGAGCGCGACGACCAGGACCAGGAGGAACGCACCTGCCAGGAAGGTCGACAGCCGGGTACGGGCACCGGACGCCTTGACGTTGATCATCGTCTGACCGATCATCGCGCAGCCACCCATACCACCGAAGAACCCGGTGACGATGTTGGCGACGCCCTGTCCCCAGGACTCTCGGGTCTTGTTGGAGTGCGTGTCGGTGATGTCGTCGACGAGCTTGGCGGTCATCAGCGACTCCATCAGCCCGACCAGCGCCACACCCAGGGCGTATGGCGCGATAAGGGTGAGGGTGTCCAGCGTCCAGGGCACCTGCGGAACACCGAGGGTGGGCAGGCTGTCCGGAAGGGCGCCCTCGTTCCCGACGGTCGGCACGGCTACGCCGACAGCCACCGTGACGATGGTCAGCAGGACGATCGCCACCAGCGGCGCGGGGATCGCTCTGGTGAGCCGGGGCAGCCCGACCATGATCGCCAGGGCAACGGCGACGAGCGGGTAGACCAGCCACGGCACGCCGAGTAGCTGCGGGACCTGAGCAGCGAAGATCAGGATCGCAAGGGCATTGACGAAGCCGACCATGACGCTACGCGGGATGAACCGCATCAGCTTCGCCACGCCAAGCACCGCGAGTAGAACCTGGATCGCGCCACCTAGGATCACCGCCGCGATCAGGTAGTCCAAGCCGTGCTCCTTGACCAGCGGCGCAACGACCAGTGCGATGGCACCGGTCGCGGCGGAGATCATCGCCGGACGACCACCGCAAATCGCGATCGTGACCGCCATCGTGAACGAGGCGAACAGGCCCACCCGAGGATCGACCCCGGCCAGGATCGAAAAGGAGATCGCCTCGGGAATCAAGGCGAGAGCGACGACCAAGCCGGCGAGAACCTCGGTGCGGAACACCTTTGGCGACAGCAAGGACGGACGGGACAGGCGCGGCCGGGACACCGCAGACAAAACAGAAGACATGCAGCCATTTCCATTCAGGCGCACCCAGCCGGGCGCACAGCAACCGCCCAGGTCGGGGCAGACGACTACAGAACGATCAGCGACGGCCGCACCAGATCCTCCAGATCCGGGCCTCATCGCCCAAGACGCGGCACGGTCGTCAAGGAGACCTGTCGGTCAGACCCTGACGACCCCGACAGACGCTACCCTTCCGTAAGGGGAGAGTCGGGCGTGCGTGGTGATCATCACCTCTGCCGTTTGGTCTGAGGCAGCCCGGGGCCGTCTCTGGGCCGTCGAGCGCGGACCAACAACGACCGACGACGACCAGCGGTGCCCGAAGAAACAGCAGGCCAGCCGCATGCGAGGCGGCTGACCTGGTGGGCGACGGACGAGTCGACCTGTACGCCGGATTCTGTGACCGACACGCGCCCCGAAGGGCCCGCGCCGGCGGCGGCCATCCATCTCGGCCTACCGTCGCCGGCAGGCTCCAGCGGCCTACCCGCAGACATCGGGCGGGCCACCCTCAAGCGTCTGCGCGGATCGTCATCCTGCGGGCGACGACCCATTCTTGGCCTTGCTCCGGGTGGGGTTTACCGAGCCACCCCGGTCACCCGGGGTGCTGGTGGGCTCTTACCCCACCGTTTCACCCTTACCGTCCCCGTTGGGGCCGGCGGTCTGTTTTCTGTGGCACTGTCCCGCGGGTCACCCCGGGTTGCCGTTAGCAACCACCCTGCCCTGTGGAGTCCGGACGTTCCTCGGCGGCGGGCCGGAGCCCGCCGACGCGACCGCCCGGTCGACTCGTCCGTCGCGCACTCATCCTAACGACGTGGCGGCGGCACCCATTTCCGCCCCGGCGCGCGGCAGCGGGAATATCTCAGGGGCCGGCGGATCGCCCCGTGTCGACCGCCGGCCCCTGAGATCGACTCCGTGAGCGCCTCACCAGTTCCACACGAGCGACTCGTTGAAGATCCGCTCGCCCTTCGCCGGCTCACGCAGCGTCCCGGAGCCCACCACCTTCCCGTCGCCGTCCACCGCGCGCAGGGTCACCTGCGCGCCGAGCGGCAGGGTCAGCAGCGCCGCGCCACCGCGTACCCCGGCCGTGGCACGGACCTGGCCGCCCGCGACCGCCTCGACCCGGACGGCCTCCCGGCGCGGGACCACCAGCAGGCGTTCGGTGAGGGCGGCATGGCCGTCGACCAGCGCCGGCACGCGGACCGCGGCCAGGTCGTACGCGACGCTGGTGCCGGTGGCCACCAGCGGGAGGGGTTCACGGCCGAATCCTTCAACCCGCGGGATGTCGGGCCGGGTCTCGCCGGGCCCGGCCAGCGCGAGCCGCCCGCCCTCCCCGGAGCCGAGTTGCAGGACCAGTGGGCCGTCACCGGGCGGGCCGACCAGGACGGCGTCCCGGGCGTCGAGCTGGCCGGCCCAGCGCACCTCGGGCGGCATGACGCCGCCCACCAGGCCGCTGTCGTCCACCAGCTTCCGGTACGCGGTGTCCGCGCCCCGCGCCGCCCGCCAGTCGGCCGTCGGCGAAAGGTTCCGCCGGCCGTCCCGGGGGTCGTCCATCCCCGCCCATCGGGTCTCGACGGTGAAGAGCCGGACGCCGACGGGACCGGCCTGCCGGAGCTGACCGTCGCACTCGACCCGCCACCAGCCGCGGGCCAGGCTCCACTCGACCAGCAGGTGGTCGCCGCCGGGTGCGGGCTGCCAGCGCCGCTGCACGCCGGCCCACAGCTGCGCCGAGCGGGCGTAGGAGACGGTGCACCCGGACGGCGCCAACCCGAGCAGCCAGGTGTGCTCGGTATTGCCGTCGCGGTAGCTCGCGTCCAGCACGGCGAAAGGGGTCGGTCGCACGTTTATCGTGGCGTTGCCCCGGAGCATGTCCCGGGGTGAAGCCCCGGCCCGGGCCTGCAGGGTGACCAGCGCGGCATGGGTGTCGGAGTGGTAGGCCAGGACGACGGTGCGGAAGCGCGCGGTGTCGTCGGCCCAGAGCACCTTCACCGTCGACAACTCCGTGCCCATCCGCAGCCAGTCGTCGTCGTCCCGGCGGGCGAGGCGGGTCAGCTCGGTCAGGAAGGCCCGGTCACCGGCCAGGCTTCCCCGGGCGGGCGAGTTGATCAGACGCCAGGTCCACTCCGAGTCGACCGGGTAGCCGTGGCTGACGGTCCTGCCGTCGTCGGACCGTTCGTCCAGGCCCGCCGCGCTGAGGGCCGCCGGGCCGGCCAGCGCGGCGGCGAGGACCGCGGCCGCCGCCGCCCAGAGGCCCGCGAGGCGACGCCGCCGGCGCCGTCGGGCGTGCCGCATCAGGCGGCCGTACGGGTCCTCGTCCGGCACCACCGTCCCGGCGATCCGGGCCAGCCCGGTACGGAGTTCGTCCACGCTCATGCCCGCTCCCCCATCAGCTCGCCGGTGACTCCCGACCGGCCGGCCGGCGGGTGCAGCACCCCACGGAGCCGGGTCAGCCCCCGCGCCGCCTGGCTCTTCACCGTCCCCACCGAGCACCCCATCGCCGCCGCCACGTCGGCCTCGGAGAGGTCCTCCCAGTAGCGCAGCACCAGCACCGCCCGCATCCGGGCGGGCAGCCGGTCCAGCGCGGCCAGCAGTTCGTCGCGGACGGCGACCGCGTCGGTGACGTCCGGGCCGGCCCGGTCCGGCACCACGGAGGTGAGCAGTTCCCGCAGGCCGATCCGCCGCCAGCGGCTGGTGCGTTCGTTGATCATCGCCCGGCGGACGTACGCCATCGGCTCGTCGACCGTGCGCCAGTGCCGCATCACCTTTAGCAGCGCGTCGTGCACCAGGTCCTGCGCGGCGTCCCGGCTGCCGGTCAGCAGGTACGCGGTGCGCAGCAGGTCGCCGTAGCGCACCTCGACGAACTCCCGGAAATCGGCGTCATGCACACGCCGCCCCTTGGTCATGACCGGTCATGGTGCCGCTTCCTTTCCCCGGGGCCGTCTCAACCGGTACGACGCGACACCGGGCCGGAAGGTTGAGAGGCGCGGCAGCACCGCTCCGGCGGCCGCCCGGGGCGCGTACTAGCCTCTGGGGACCATGGATCTCTCCGACGCCGCGCTGCTGCTCGTCGCCGGTCTCGCCGCGGGCACGGTGAACGCGGTGGCCGGCGGGGGCTCGCTCATCACGTTCCCCGCGATGCTCGCGGTCGGGCTGCCGCCGGTGCCGGCCAACGTCAGCAACTCGGTGGCGGTCTTCCCCGGCTACGTGGCCAGCGTGGCGGGCAGCCGGGTCGACCTGCCGCGCGGCCGGGCGCTGGCCACCCTGGTGCCCACCACGATCGTCGGCACGATCGCCGGGGCGCTGTTGCTGCTGGCCACCCCGGCCCGGGCGTTCGAGCTGGTGGTGCCGTTCCTGGTGCTCGGGGCGACGGCGCTGCTGGCCTTCCAGGACCCGCTGCGCCGGCTGGTCGGGCATCCGCGCGACCTGTCGCCGCGCCGCCGTACGGTCGTCGTGCAGACCATGGTCGCGCTCGGCGCGGTGTACGGCGGCTACTTCGGCGCGGCGCTCGGGGTGATGCTGGTCGCCGGCCTGGCCCTGGTGCTGGACGCCACGCTGGCCCGGGTGAGCGCGATCAAGAACCTGCTCTCCGCCGTGGTCGGGTTGACCACGCTGGTGGTCTTCGCGCTCTTCGGCCCGGTGAACTGGGCGGCGGTCGGGCTGGTCGCGCCGGCCACGCTGGTCGGCGGGTACGCTGGCGCCCGGCTGGTCCGCCGGCTGCCGTCGGTGGTGCTCAGGACGCTCATCGTCACGTTCGGCACGGTGATCGGGCTCTACCTGCTCGTCCGCGCGCTGGCCTGACCGGCTCGGTACGCCGCGCCGACCGGCTCCTGCGGCGCGTGCTCGGCGCGGGCGGCGGCCCGGACAGGGCGATGCCGCCGGGTCGTCAGGACGACCCAGCGGCATCACGTCCACTGCGGCACCACCCACTCGAGCACGCCGCGCCCGGCCCCCGGCCGGTCAGCCGGGTGCCGGGGGTGCTCAGGCGACCGGTTCCGGCGCCGCGTCGGCGTCCCGGCGCTCGCCCGGGGTCACCCGCGGGTCGCCCTCGTCGGCGAAGTAGTCGTCCGGCGTGGTGCCGTCGACCCCCTCGCGTACCTTCACCGCCCGCAGGATCAGCGTCACGATCGCCGCCACCAGCAGGTTCACCAGGACGGCCACGATGCCGACGTAGATCGTCCGAGTGGTGTCGAAGCCGAACTTCTCCAACGGGAAGGCCGAGCCGGCGAAGTGCTTCCGGGTCGGGCTGGAGATCTGGTAGAGCATCCACATCCCGAGCCCCATGCCGGCCACCCAGCCGGCGATCAGCGCGCCCCGGTGGAACCAGCGGGTGTAGAGGCCCAGCGCCACCGCCGGCAGCGTCTGGAGGATGATCACGCCGCCGATCAGCTGGAGGTCGATGGAGAACTGCGGGTCCAGGAAGACGATGCAGGCCACCGCGCCGATCTTGACCACCAGCGAGGTGATCTTCGAGACGTTCGCCTCCTGCGCCGGGGTGGCGTCCCGCCGCAGGTACTCCTTGTAGATGTTGCGGGTGAACAGGTTCGCCGCCGCGATCGACATGATCGCCGCCGGCACCAGCGCGCCGATGCCGATGGCCGCGTACGCGACCCCGGTGAACCAGCTCGGGAACTGCTGGTCGAACAGCAGCGGCACGATGGTGTTGTTGTCCACCGTGCCCTCCTTCGCCCCCGGCAGCGGCTTCACGCCGGCCGCGATGGCCATGTAGCCGAGCAGCGCGATCAGGCCGAGCAGCAGGCTGTACGCCGGCAGCGCGGACATGTTCCGCTTGATCACGTCCCGGTTCCGGCTGGCCAGCACGCCGGTGATGCTGTGCGGGTAGAGGAAGAGCGCCAACGCCGAACCGAACGCCAGCGTGACGTACTGGAGCTGGTTGTTGGCGTTGAGCAGGATCCCGTCGCCCGGGCTCGGCGAGGCGTCGAACTTCGCGTCGGCCGCGTCGAAGATCTCGCCCCAGCCGCCGAGCTTGTACGGCAGGTACAGCACCGCCACCAGGATCACGATGTAGATCAGCGTGTCCTTGACGAAGGCGATCAGCGCCGGCGCGCGCAGCCCGGACTGGTAGGTGTACGCGGCGAGGATGGCGAACGCGATGATGATCGGCAGGTGCCGGGCGATGGTGCTCTCCCCGGTCACCCCCATGGCCTTGAGCACCGCCTCGATGCCGACCAGTTGCAGCGCGATGTACGGCATGGTGGCGACGATGCCGGTGATCGCGACCAGCAGCGCCAGCACCGGCGAGTCGAACCGGCTGCGGACGAAGTCGGCCGGCGTGACGAAGCCGTGCCGGTGCGACACCGACCAGAGCCGGCAGAGCACCAGGAAGACCAGCGGGTAGATGACGATGGTGTACGGCACGGCGAAGAAGCCCATCGCGCCCGCGCCGAACACCAGGGCCGGCACCGCGACGAAGGTGTACGCGGTGTAGAGGTCACCGCCGACCAGGAACCAGGTGATCCAGCCGCCGAAGTTGCGCCCGCCCAGGCCCCACTCGTCGAGGTGGGCCATGTCCCGCGGGGCCCGCCACCGGGCGGCCACGAACCCCATCGCGCTGACCAGCAGGAAGAGCAGCGTGAAGACGATGATCTCGGTGAGGTGGTCGCGCCACATCAGCGGTCACCCCGCTTCTTCGTGAGCTGGTAGACCACCGTCGTGGTGGTCACGCCCAGCACGATGTAGGCCAGTTGGAGCCAGTAGAACCGCGGGAAGCCGAACAGCCGTGGGCCGTCCGCGTTGAAGAACGCCGGGATCAGCGGCACCACGATCGGGATGAAGAGCAGCCAGTTCCATCCGCTCTTGTCCTTTGCCCGGGACGACCCTGTCAGGGGCGTCTCCGGTGCGGGTGTGGCCGGTTCGGGTGCGGCCATCGGACCCACCTCCAGTCGTAGCTCGGCATGTGACGGCCGGAGGCTACGACCCTGTGAGCGCCGTCACGTTCGACTGATCCACACCGCTGCGCCGAACGGCGTGCCGGCTGCGCCGAACGGCGGGTCAGGTTGGTCCACCGGTCCGTCTGACCGCCACCGGCGGCCCGCCACGCCGGGAACGACGGCCCGGACGCGGACGGGCCCGGGTGCGCCGCACCCGGGCCCGCCACCGACTCACCGCTTGACGATCACCGTTCGGCGGCCCAGAGCAGGGCGCGGCCGAGTTGCGGCTGCAGGCCCTTGGGGTGCAGGCGGAACGTCGGGTCGGTGCCGAACAGCACCACGCCGTTGCCCCCGGCGGTCACCCCACGGACGATGCTGGCCTGGTTGGCCGCCGCACCCTGGCCGCCGACGCCCTCGGTGGCCCACCAGCCGGAGAGCAGCGGGTCCGCGGCGTACGACTGCTCGACGCTGACCCCGGAGCCCAGGTTGGTGAACCAGACCGGCTGGCTGATGAACGAGTGCCCGGTGGCGCCGGCGGTGACCGGTCCGCCGCTGTTCCCCACGTTGGCCACCCCGCTGGCCAGGCTCGGGCCGGCGGTGGCGGTCACCGACAGCAGCCCGGCGGCGTTGCTGAAGCCGGCCCCCGGGGTGCCCAGGCCGACGACGCCGCCGCCGCGGGCGAGGAAGGCGTCCAGGGCGGCCCGGTTCTCCGCCGTCAGGTTCGCCAGGTTGACGGTGCTGGCGACGAGGAGCACGTCGACGTCGTCGGTCAGGCTGGTGCTGAGCGTGGCGGCGGTCAGGGCACGGGCCGGGAAGCCGAGGTCGGCCAGCGTGTCCCGCTCCTCCACCGTGCCGAGGTGCCCGACGACCACCTCGTCCAGCCGGGTCCCGCTCCAGCCGGCCGGCGCGCGGTCGAAGGTCACCCCGTGGGCACGGACCTCGGCGCGGGCCAGCTTCCGGTTGGCCGGCGTGCCGGGTACGACCATCGAACCGTCGGCGAGGCGGTGCACCGCGACGCCCCGGCTCAGCAGCGAGTTGACCGCCAACAGGTCCGCGGCGTCGCGCAGGTCGAGGCGCAGGTCACCGTCGCCCGGCGGAAGATACCCCTCGGCCCGCCCGTCGTAGGTCCGCTCCAGCCGCACGTCGGGCAGTTCGTCCCAGACGGTGTCCACGGTGGCGCCCCAGGTCAGTCCCTGGCTCCAGGCGGCCGGGCCGGCGTAGAGGTCGTCGACCCGGTCGGTGATGTCGGCGCCCGGTTCGAGCAGCGAGTTGACCAGGCCCCGCTTGGGCTGGTGCAGGTCGACCACGTACGAGCCGGCCGGGTAGGCCCGGCCGGCCGCGGTGAACGGCTTCTTCGCCCGCCACACCCGGCCACCGCTGCCGATCAACAGGTCGACGAGGCGGGCGGCGGCCGGCTCCGACCGCTGGCCGGCGCCGGTCGGGATGACGTACGCGCGGGGGAAGGTGGTGCGGTAGTCGTCCTCGGGCCCCCAGCCCGGCACGTAGCCGTCGGGGATGTCGCGCAGCGGCTCGCCCGCCCAGCCGCGCCGGTAGACCTCGGCCTGGTCGTGCAGCACCTCGGCCCGGTGCTCCTGGATGTACCGCAGGGAGGTCCGGATCGCCACCTCGTGCACGTCGGTGTTGATCCCCGAGCGGCGCACCCGCTCCTGCGGCGTGAGGGTGCTGCCGCGCGGGTTCAGCGGGGCCTCGATGGTGTACGGAATGCTGCTCTGCAGCATCGCGAAGGACGGCACGTAGATCGGCGGGAAGTCGTCCCACACGCCGGGCTCGTCGTCCCGGAACGGGATGCGGGCCCGCTGGGTCTCGGCGTACCCGAGGCCGCGCAGGTCCGCCTCGATCGCCAGGGCGTTCGGCAGGCCGTGCTTGATGTAGAGGTCGTACTCGTTGTTGACGTTGTGCGGCGGGGTGCTGGGGTGCAGCAGCGTCGGGCTGACGTAGCCGTGCAGGTCGAGCGTGATGATCGGCTTCGTGTCGATGATCAGCTCGCGGATCAGGTTGGTCTCCGGCTGCGCGACGATGGTGAGATCCCGGTTCAGGTCGTAGCCGGCGGAGTTCGCCCGGGTGCCGGCGACCCGGCCGTCCGGGTTCGAGGTGATGTTGAAGACCAGCCGGTTGCGCTGCAGCAGCCGGGCCACCTCGGGGCTGGTGTCGGTGGCCAGGTCCTCGATCACCCGCAGCGCCGCGTCGGTGCCCTCCCACTCGTTGCCGTGGATGTTGGCGTTGACGAAGAGCGGGGTCTTGTACCCGGCGAGCAGCGCGGCGTCCTGCTGGGCCCGGGCCGGCTCGTCCTCGATGCGACGCTTCCAGACCTCCTGCTGCCGGGCCTCGGCGCGACTCTCCGGCGCGGTCACCGTGACCGCGTACAGGTCGTAGCCGCCGGCGGACCTCCCGGCCACCCGGGCGGAGACCCGGTCGCTGGCGGCCTGGAGGGCGTTCAGCTTCGGGGCGATGTCGTCGTAGGGGATGACGCCGATCGGGATCGAGGCGTCGGCCGGGTTGTCCGGCCAGACCGGCAGGACGTGCTGCTGGGGATAGCCCCGCACATCGGCGAGGTCGGTGGCGCGCGGCGGCACCGCCGGCAGCGCCGAGGCGACGGCGGGCGCGGTCAGCGCCGCCGTCGCGAGCACCGACGCGGTCAACACGGTGGCGGTGAGCCGGGAAAGGTGTCTACGGACCAACAAGGACACATCTCCTGTCCTGAGGAGGGGTGCGCACAGGCGGACGCACCGCAGGGCCGGAGACCCGCGGCGTCGGGGTTACGCCAGCAGCGTGCGAGGAAGGGTGGAACCCGGCGTCAGAGGGAGCGTCGACAGGCGGCGCTGGCGACGCGCAGCAGGTCGATGTGACCCCGCTTCGTCAGGTGAACGCTTCGCACGAAACCGATCTTCACCGGCCGCCGGTGCACTGTCAACAAGTTCCCGGATCGTCCACGGTGGCCTCCGCCACCGTCCCGGTTCCTGGGAGTCAGGCGAGCTCGACCAGGTGGGCGGTCTCGTTGACGGTGCGGACCGCGACGCCGCCGTCGGGCCAGACGTCCAGCACCGAGATGCCGGCCGCGTCCAGGAAGAGCCGGTGCAGGAAGGCGTCGCCGGCGGCGAGCGCGTCGCGCAACGCCAGCTTGATCGGCGAGACGTGGGAGACCACCACGACGGTCTCCCCGGGGTACGCCTCGACCAGCGCGTCCACCGCCCGGCGGGTGCGCTCGGCCACCGCCGTGAACGACTCCCCGTCCGGCGGGGCCACCCGGGCGGAGGCGAGCCAGGCGTCCATCTCGCCGGCCCACCGCTCGCGTACCTCGGCGAAGGTGCGCCCCTCCCAGGCGCCGAAGTCGCACTCGATCAGGTCGTCCTCGCGGCGCACCGGCAGCCCGCCGAGCGCCCCGGCGATCGCCTCGGCGGTCGCCGTACACCGGGACAGCGGGGAACTGACCACCGCCGCGACAGCCGGCGCCAGCTCGGCCACCCGGGCGCCGGTGGCCCGGGCCTGGGCCCGGCCGCGCTCGGAGAGCGGGACGTCACCGCGACCAGAGTAGCGGCGCTGCGCGGTGTACTCGGTCTCGCCGTGGCGCACCAGGATCAGCCGGGTGGCGGTGAAGGTCGGGCGCGGCTCCCAGGAGGCGGGCGCGGTGGCCGGATCGGTGCCGGTGGTCCGCGCCGAGGCGGCGCGGGCGGCCGCCTCGCGGGTCTGCGCCCGGCCCGCCGGCCCGGGGCCGGCGACCTCGCGCGGCGGCTCCACCACCCGCGGCGGCTCGACGACCGGGACCACCGGCGCGGCGCCGGCGGCGGCGTCCATCGCGGCGTTGGCGAGGGCGTCGGCGTGCCGGTTGCGCTCCCGCGGGATCCAGCTGAACCGGACCGCGGCGAACCGCTCGACCAGCCCGGCCGCCTGGGCGGCGAGCGGGCGCAGCCCGGGGTGCTTGATCTGCCAGCGGCCGCACATCTGCTCGACCACCAGCTTCGAGTCCATCCGCGCCTCGACCTCGGCTGCACCCAGCTCGGCGGCGGCCGCTAGCCCGGCGATCAGGCCCCGGTACTCGGCCACGTTGTTGGTGGCCACCCCGATCGACTCGGAGCGCTCGGCCAGCACCTCGCCGGTGTCCGGGTCGCGGACCACCGCGCCGTAGCCGGCCGGCCCGGGGTTGCCCCTCGATCCGCCGTCGGCCTCGACGACGACCACCCGCGGCGCCACGGGGCTACAGGCCGGACTCGTTGGTGCGCACCATGATCCGCCGGCACTCCTCGCAGCGGACCACCTCGTCCGGGTCCGCCTTGCGGATCCGGGCCAGGTCCGCGCCGGAGAGTTCCAGCCGGCAGCCGCCGCACCGGCCGGCGGTGAGCAGCGCCGCGCCGAGCCCGGTGTCCTCGCGGATCTTGTCGTAGAGCCGGATCAGGTCGGCCGGGAGGTCGTCGGCGAGCGGCCGCCGGGCGGACCGCTTGAACTCCTCCTCCTTGCCGATCTCGGCCAGCGCCTCGTCCCGGCGCTGCTCGGTGGCCTCCCGCTGGTCGCGGGCCTCGGCCAGGCGCCGCTCCACGTCGTCCAGCACGGCCTGCGCGGTCTCCCGCTGCTCCATCAGCTCCAGCTCGGCGTCCTCCAGGTCGCCCTGCCGGCGGTTGAGCGACGCCAGCTCGTGCTGGAGCGCCTCCAGCTCCCGGGCCGGGCCGGTGCCGGCGGCGAGCCGCGCCTCGTCCTTGGCCTTGCGGGCCCGCACCTGGTCGATGTCCTTCTCCAGCCGGGCGATGTCCCGGTCCAGGTCGTCGACCGCCACCTGGGCGCGGACGCGCTCGTCCTCCAGCGCCGACAGCTGGCGGGCCAGCGCCTCCAGCTCGGCCCGCTCGGGCAGCGTACGGCGGCGGTGGGCGAGCTGGGTGAGCGCGGTGTCGATCGCCTGGAGGTCGAGCAGGCGGCGCTGGACCTGGGGGTCAGCCTTCACGGTCGGGGCTCCTTGTCGTCCACCGCGGATGGGGCGGCGTGTACGGTCCACGGGTCGGTGTCCCGGTCGGACACCAGCGTCTCGACACCCGGCGTCGCCCGCAGCAGGGCGGCCAGGTCGTCCAGCCACGGTCGTTCGGTCGCCCAGTGGGCGGCGTCCAGCAGGGCCGGGCCGCCGGCGGCGAGGTGCTCGCCGGCGGGATGGTGGCGCAGGTCGGCGGTGAGGTACGCGTCCACCCCGGCGGCGGCCGCGTCGGTCAGGAAGGCGTCGCCCGAGCCGCCGCTGACCGCGAGGGTACGGATCATCCGCCCGGGATCGCCGGCGGCGCGCACCCCCCAGGCGGTGACCGGGAGCACGGCGGCGGCGTGCCGGGCCAGCTCGGCGAGGGTCATCGGCTCCGGCAGCTCGCCGATCCGGCCGATTCCCCGCCCGGCGCCGTGCGCGGGCGAGCCGGGCGCGGGCGGGTGCAGCGGGCGCAGCCCGGTCAGCCCGAACCGGGCGGCCAGCGCGTCGGAGACGCCCGGCGCGGCCACGTCGGCGTTGGTGTGTGCGACGTACAGCGCCATGTCCGCCTTGATCAACTGGTGGACGATCCGCCCCTTGTACGTGGTGGGCGCCACCGAGGAGACCCCGCGCAGCAGCAGCGGGTGGTGGGCGACGATCATGCCGACGCCCGCGGCGAGCGCCTCGGCGACCGTCTCGGGCACCACGTCGACCACGCAGAGCACCCGGCGCGCCGGGGCGCAGGGCTCGCCGAGCACCAGCCCCACCCGGTCCCAGTCCTCCGCCCAGACCGGCGGGTAGCGCCGTTCCAGCTCGGCCACCACGTCGGCGACGGTCGGCGGAACTGCACTTGTGCTCACGGCGGGCCAGCTTACCGGTACCTGGACGGCCTGGGCGGATGCTCGGGCGCGGCGGATGTTTCAGGCCACGGCGGGGCCGACCGGGCAGAGCCGGTCGCGTACCGCGCTGAGCGGCAGTGCCCACGGGAAGGCGTGCAGGTGCCGCTCCCCCGTCCCGGGCGGGTGCAGCGGGAAGACGTGGTCGCCGAAGAGCACCGTCACCCCCCATTCGGCGAGCCGCGCCATGCCGCTGCGGAACGCCGGGTGCCGGGCCATCGCCGCGTTGGTGAACGGCACCGCGACCAGCGGCACCCCCTGGCCCTGCGCCTCGACCAGCAGGCCCAGCGCGAGCGTGTCGGTGATCCCGGCCGCCCACTTGTTCACCGTGTTGACCGTGGCCGGGCAGACGATCATCGCGTCGGCCGGCGGGAGGACGTCCGGGTCACCCGGGTTCTTGTAGCGGGTCCGCACCGGGTGACCGGTCTGCCGGGCCAGCGCGGCCCGGTCGACGAACTTCGCGCCGTCCGGCGTGGTGATCACGCAGACGTCCCAGCCGTCCTGCTGGGCAAGCTCCACGAGCCGGCCGACGTGGCGGGCCAGCGGTGATCCGCAGGCGATGACGTAGAGCACCTCGCGGCGCCCGGTGTGCTGCCGGCCGGTCATCAGGCCGGCTCCGCGCTCATACCCCTACTCCCATGTGCTCAGCCAACTCCGCGATCGGAGAAGGCGGCGCACCACGTGTGCGACGCAGGATGTCGGACATCGCCTCGTGGGCGATCGGCCGGCAGCGGATCTCGGACGGGGCCAGCCGGTCGCCACGCAGCAGCATCTCTCCGGCGTTGGCCACGTCGCCGATCTGGGCGAAGCCGCGGGCGATGTCGAGCAGGTGGTGCGCCCGCCGCTCCGGCAGCAGCGCGTTGAACGCGGGTTCCTGGATCCGCTGCTGGTGGACCTCGACCGCCCGGCCGCCGTCACCCAGCTCGACCGCCGCGGCCGCCCGGTGCAGTTCCAGGTTGGTCGGGCCGAACGAGGTCCAGTAGTGGTTCTGGTCGCTGCCGAGCAGGGTCGCCGCCTCCTGGGCGCCGTTGAGCAGGTCGTCGACGGTGGCCGAGTCGCCGATCCGGGACGCGGCCATCGCGCCCTGCAGCAGCAGCATGCCGTAGACGGAGAGCCGTTCCGGGGAGGCGTCGTTGCTCCCGCCGGGGGCGAGCCGGTTGGCGATGGTGACGTTCAGTTCCAGCGCGGGCCGGGCCCGCCCCATCGCGACCAGCGCGTTGCAGACCCGGGTGGTGGCGATGCCGGCGAGCAGCTGGTCGTCGGCGCGCTGGGCGACCGCCATCGACCGGTCGGCGGCCAGCCAGGCCAGGTCGCACTCGCCGAGCTTGCGCAGCACCGAGGAGGCGATCTGGTAGACCTGCCCGAGCAGGTGGGCCGCCTCGCGGGCCTGGTCCCCGCCGTAGCCGGCGTCGGCGGCCTGGGCGTCGCGCAGCAGCTTGGGCAGCGCGCGGGTGAGCATCCCGTAGCGGCCGTACTGGTAGGTGAGCCAGGCGTGGTTGACCGCCTTGCGCATGTCGGCCAGCGGTGGCGGGTGCGGCGCCGCGTCGAAGTACGCGCTCATCGCGTCGTAGCGCTCGAGGGCGGCCCGGATCTCCTGGACCTCGACCTGGTCGATGCAGTTCAACGCGTCGGTACGCCGCTCCGGGTCCTTGCCGAGCAGCAGTTGCACGTCGACCTGGAGGATGTCGGCGATCTCGTACACGACGGAAAACTTGTCCAGCCGGCGTACCCCGCGCTCGACCTTGTCCACCCAGCTCTTCGACTTGCCCAGCCGGTCCGCGAAGACCTGCTGCGACATCTTGCGCCGCCCGCGCCAGTAGGCCACCCGCCGCCCAATGGGTAACTCGTCCATCTCCCCACCCCTCCCCTTGCCTCCACCCGGCCGGCGTGCCGGGTGGTCTTCCGCGGGCGCGACGTTCATGTTTCAGGTTTTCGCTGGTCGCACAGCCTGTGCGTCAGCCGTACAGCCAGTCCTCGTAGTTTTCGTGCAACTTGCATCAACCGTTCGTCAATCCAAACGAGCGCGGGTTACGGCAGTGACGGTGTTCGACATACGACCTGGGCGTCCGACCGGGTCCGCCGAGGGGAGATGGCACACATGTGGGGGAATGTCGCGCCGCGCGTCGTCCAACTGTCGCCATTGGAACGGGTGCGGCTGCGCCGGGTGGCCGTGCGCTACGCGCTGCACGGCTGGGAGGTGACCCCGGGCGCCTGCCTGGCGCGGAGCCGGTTCGTCTGCGGCCGTGCCGGCTGCCCCACCGTCGGCTGCCACCCCGCCCTGGAGAACTGGGAGCACGCGGCCAGCGCCGACCCGGCCCGGGTGGCGACCTGGTGGCGGAACCGGCCGCACGGCGTGCTGCTCCCCACCGGCCGGGCGTTCGACGTGCTGGAGGTCGCCGCGCACCTCGGCCGGCGGGTCCTCGACGCGGTGCGGACCCATCCGGCGGGCGTCGGCGTCCGCGGGCCGGTGCTGGTGACCCCCACCGGCCGCTGGATGTTCCTGGTCCGCCCGGGTGACCCGCTCCGGCCGGAGCTGGACCACTGCTTCCACGTGGTCCGGCACGGGCCCGGCTCGTGGATCCCCGCGCCGCCGACCCGGCTGCCGGAGGGCACCGTACGCTGGGCCGTCGCGCCCGAACAGGCCCGCTGGCAGCTGCCCGACTCCTACCTGGTGCAGAACGCCCTGATCGACGCGCTGCGGGCCACCGGCGTGACGTTGAGTTCGGAACTGCTTCCCGGGCACCTTCCGCTGCCGCGCCGGGGGATGTGAACCCGGGCCGGGCAGCGTCGCCGGCCGGCCCCGCCTCGTTGCACAGGGCGACGGGGCAGCAGCCAGGAGCGGGGGTTCCATGTCCACCGACGACACCACGCGCCAGCCGGACGGCACCGAGCCGCCCCGGCACAGCCGCCCGGCGTACCGCTGGGCCGGCACCCGGCCCGCCGGCTCCCGCCCGGGCCGGCCCCGGCCCGCCGGCTCCCGGCCCGCCGGCACCCACCGCCCGGCCCGCTGACCGTAGGGGTCACGCCGAGCCGAGCCGGCCGTGATCCACCGGGCCGACGCCGTGCTCGCCCGGGCGGAAGGCTGTTTCGATCGGGCGAGGCGGTTCTCACCAGGCCCGGGCCGCGACCAGTCACCCCCACGCACGCTTTGCTCTGCTTCAACCCACGCAGCACTCGGAGGCTCCGACCGTTGCGCGGGTTGAAGCAGAGCAAAGGGCACGGGAGGGGCTCCCTCCGCCTCGCCCTGGTCCGACCGCTGCGCCGGTTGAAGCAGAGCAGAAGGCCCGGAAGGAGGAGCTTCCTCCGCCTCGCCCCGGGCCAGACGCCCGGTTCGGGGGCGGTGATGGCCCCGTGGTCCGCCGCGTCAGTCGGCCAGCGGGAGTTCGCTCGAGTGCAGCAGCCGGCCGTCGTCGGTGACGATCGCGTGCCGGTGCCCGGGGAGCCGGTCCAACCAGCCGATGCCGGCGACGCCCATCGCCACCGCCACGGTGGCGTACGCGTCGGCGAGGCCGAGGTCCGCGCCGACCACGGTGACCGAACGCAGGCCGCTCGCCGGCACGCCCCGCCGCGGATCCCACACGTGCGGGCCGCGCTCGTACACCCCGGAGGTGGCCACCGCCAGGTCGGTGCCGGTCAGCACCAGGCAGGTGGCCATCGGGTCCCACGGGTGCCGAACGCCGATCCGCCACGGCCGCCCGCTCGCCGACCGTCCCCGTACCCGCACGTCGCCGCCGGCATTCAGGCAGTGGTTGACCGCGCCGGCTGCGCACAGCCGGTCCGAGGCGACCTGCGCCGCCCAGCCCTTCACGTACCCGGACGGGTCGAGCCGGCCGGTCGCGTACGCGTCGAAGAACCCGTCGGTGGCGCGCCGCAGCTCCGCGCAGCGGGCCAGCACCTCTCGCAGGTCGGCCGAGGCGTCGGCGACCGGCAGCTCGCCCCGGTCCACCCGGCACACCTCGCTGTCCGCCCGGTACGTGCTGAACCGGGCGTCCACCTCGCGCAGCCAGCCGAACACCCCGTCGGCCAGCTCGGCCAGCTCGGCGACGGGCAGGTCGTCGGCGAGGTCCAGGCTGATCGCCGTACCCATGACGTGCTCGACCCGGCGCAGCCCGGGCCGGGCCGGCGCGGCCGGCACCTCAGCCGGCCCGGTCGATCGCGGCCTGCAACGACTGCCGGTACGAGTCGCTGGTGGCGGTCGCCCCGGAAACGGTGTCCAGGTCGGCGCTCTGCTGCTGCACCACCAGACCGGAGCTGCCGCTGTAGCGGTCGTCGACCTGCTCGCTGCGCTGGTCGGACTGGGCCGTCTCCTCGGGCAGCTCCAGCGCGACCACGTTGACGATCCGCGACCCGGCCAGGGTGATCTGCACCTGGACGTTGCCGTACTCGTTCTCCACCACCGGCCCGGTCACCGTGCGGGTGGTCGGCTGCGCCGGCTTGCTGCTGGTCCGCGGCGCGGACGGCGCCCGGGTGCCGGAGCCGGGCCGGCTCGCCGGGGGTCGGGCGGTGGTGCGGGCGGGCCGGGGCGAGGCGGTGCTGCCGGCCGGCGTGCCGTCCTTCGCCCCGGGCGGCGCCTGCGGAGGTGCCGAACCGGCACCGGGGGCCACCGGCCGCCCGTCGACCGGCTGGCCCTGGGCGGCGACCTGGGCGGCGACCTGGGTGGTGTCCGGCCCGCCCTTGAGCACCACCATCGCGGTGGTGCTGGCCGCCAGGCCGGTGATCGCGAGGAGTGCGCGGCGCATGATGCCTTCCTACAACTCGAACGTGGCGAGGTGGATCTGCCGGCGGGGCACCCCGGCCTGGCGCAGCACCCGGAGCGACTGCTCGACCAGGCCGGGCGGCCCGCAGAGGTAGACGTCCCGGTGGACGACGTCGGGCACCAGCCGGTGCAGCCCGTCCGGGCTCATCACCTGCCGAGGGCCGGGGTCGTGGCGGGAGCCGATGACGTACCAGACCGAGACGTCGCGGGCCTGGGCCAGCCAGTCCAGCTCCCGGCTGAGCAGCACGTCGGCCGGGGTGCGGGCGCGGTAGATCAGCGCCGCGCCGGGTGGCAGCTCCTCCAGCATCGCCCGGATCGGGGTGATCCCGCTGCCGCCGGCGATCAGCAGGGCCCGCTCCCGGGTACGGTGCGCGGCGGTGAAGGTGCCCGACGGCCCCTGCACCCAGACCCGGGTGCCCGGGTCCAGGTCGCGCAGGTCGGCGGTGTGCGTACCGACCACCTTGACGGTCAGGCGCAGCCAGCGGCCGTTGGCCGCGGCGGAGACCGAGAACGGGTGGGACTGCCACCAGCAGCCCCGGGTGAGGAACCGCCAGCGGAAGAACTGGCCGCCGAGCAGCTCCATCCGGCCCAGCCAGCGGCCGGTCAGGTAGATCGAGATGGTGTCCGGGCTCTCCGCGACCACGTCGGCGACCTGCAGCCGGTGCCGCAGGTTGAACAGCAGCGGCACGACCACCCGGCCCCAGAGCAGGGCGGCGACCACCAGCACGTACAGGGCGATCCAGAAGGTGCGCACCGGGCCGGGGCGGAACAGCTGCGCGCCGTTGCTGAACTGGTGGCCGAAGCCGAGCAGCAGCACCGGATAGGCGGACAGGTGCAGGGCGTGCCACAGCTCGTACGGCAACGCGGTGCGGATGGCCCGGATGCTGGTGAAGCCGACCAGCACCATGATGGCGGCGGCGGCGAACGCGGAAACCATGTCCTCGTAGTCGCGCAGCAGCACCCCCGCCTCGGTGAGCACGGAGTTGTCCTCCATGCCGGCGTAGCCGACCACGATCAGCGAGGTGTGCGCGAGCACCGCGACCAGCAGGGTGGCACCGACGTCGCGGTGCCAGCGGGCCAACTGCTCGCCGCCGATCCACCGTTCCAGCACCGGCAGCCGGCTCATCATCAGCACCTGCACCAGCAGCAGGTAGCCGGCGACCAGGCCGGTGATCCGGCCGGCCGCGGTGAGCGTCGCGACCGAGTCGCGCAGCGAGCCGGCCGGGGTGTCCAGCCACCAGGGCAGCACGCTGGCCAGCAGGCCGACCACCAGCAGCGCGGCCAACAGCCGCCGGCCGCCGGGTCCGCGCCGCGGCGGCACCGGTGGCGGTACGTCCGCAGCCGGCCGGCCGCCGTGCCGGGACGGGGTCCCGGTGCGGCGGCCGGCGGCGTGCGTGCGGGTGTACGTCACGCGTACAGCTTCATCGGGGCGTACTTCTGCCGGGGGAAGATCTTCTCCACCTCCGCGTTGGTGAGCCCGAACCGACCCTGCGCGACGGACCCGTAGACGTTGAACATGTTGTTGTATTCGGGTACGTCGCCGGAGTCGAGATCGTTCAATCCGTTCCAGGTGCCGAGCAGCGAACCGGCCAGCTTGCGTCCGGACAGGATGGTCACCACCCCGCCGTGCCCGTGGTCGGTCCCGCCGCCGTTGGAGGCGACCCGCCGGCCGAACTCGCTGGACACCATGATCGTCACGTCGGCGGCCTGCTCGCCGAGGTCGGTGAAGAACGCGGCCATCGCGCCGGCCAGCTCGTTCAGCCGGCGGTGCAGTTGGCCGCCGGACCGGCTGCCCTGGTTCTCGTGGGTGTCGTAGCCACCCATCCCGACCGTGGCCACCCGGACGTTCGCGCCGCCCTTGATGAGCTGCGCGAGCTGCTGGAAGGCGCGGCCGACGCCCTCGTACTCCACGCCCTCGGCCGGCTGGTAGGGCTTGGCGGCCAGCTTCTGCGCGGTGGCCAGCGCGCCCAGGCCGGACTGCACGGCCTCCTCGACCGGGTGGTTGATCCCGGTGAACAGCCCCTTGATGGCCTTCTCGGTGGCGGCGCGGAACCGGTCGTCGCCGTTGAGCCGCAGCGAGCCGACGCTGTTCAGCGACAGCGCGCCGTTGGTGCCGACCAGCGAGCGGGGCAGCGTGCTGCCGATGCCGACGCTGCGGAACGCGGTGCCCTTGCCGAGCGCGTCGACCAGGCTGTCCAGCCAGCCCCGGCCGCCGGTCTCGCCGGGCAGGCCGCCGAGGTTGCAGGCGTCCGCGGCCTGGAAGTGGCTGCGGGACAGCCGCTCGTCGGAGACGGCCGGGACGAAGCCCAGCTGGCCGGACTTCAGCCACGGCTCCAGCGGCTTGAACGCGCTGGTCAGCTTGAACCCGCGGCCGACCGCCAGCGAGTCGTCGGCGAGCAACAGGTCGGGGCGGGCCTTGGCGAGCACCGGGTCGTCGGCCGGGGCGACCAGGCTCAGCCCGTCCAGCCCGCCGTAGAGGAAGACGTGGATCAGGGTGCCGGTCTTGGTGGCGGCGAACGACGCCGAGGTGGTGACGAACTGGGCGGTGGCCAGCGCGGTAGCGGTGGCCGCGGCGCCGGCGACGAAGGTGCGCCGGGTCACCCTGCGACCGTCCTGCTGGGCCTCCTCCAGGTCCTCCAGCCGCCGGTAGCGGTCCCGCTCGGCGGCGTTCTCGGCGGCGACGACGTCGGCCTCCGCGCGCAGCAGCGCCTCGGCCGGGTTGTCGGCCAGCCGCCGCAGGTCGGGGCATTCGGGGTGCAGGGGGTACGAGTACACGGTCTTCTCCATCGAATGCCTCACCGGAGGTGGTGCTGGGGGGACGCGAGGATCGCCCGCGCGACGGCGGCGACGGCCCCGTTGAAGGTGGCGTCGACCCTGGTGCTGGCCGAGACGCCGGCCACGCCGAGGATCAGCGCCTTCTCCCGGGCGGAAAGCTTCTGCTGCACCAGCCGCTTGGCCAGCGCGTCCACGTACGCCCCGGCGGTGGCCGGCGGTCTGGCCACCAGCTTCTCCGGCCTGGTGTACGTGAACTCGGTGCGGTAGCCGGCCAGCAGGTCGCCGGCCTCGTTCCAGCCGTTGACCATGGTGCCGGCGGAGGTCCAGGCGACGTAGACGTCCGGGTAGCCGTCCGGGGTGGGCTGGCCCATCGGGTACTGGCCCAGCTCGCGCAGCTTGTCGTGGATCTGCCGCAGGCCGCGGGCGAACGGGGTGCGCTTGTTGTCGCCGTTGTCGTGCTTCGGCGACGCCTCCGGCGAGACGCCGAGGGTGCGGTAGGTGGCGACCAGGTACTCCATCGGCCGGCGCACCTTCTGCCCCACCGCGGCCCAGAACTCCGAGGAGCTGAAGAGCGTCATCAGCACCGGCTTCACCCGGCCCTTGTTGGCCGTGTACGTCTTGGCCAGCCGGTCCACCAGGGACTTCGGCGGGGTGTCCGAGACGAACCGGGTGGCCAGGCTCTGCGCCACGTACTTCGCGGTCGACGGGTGCAGCGCGATGTAGGTCAGGTACGCGTCGATGGCCGCCTCGGCCTTCTTCGGGTCCCGGGAGTTGTTGGCGTGGGTGGAGCCGAGGATCTTCACCTTGCCGACGTAGTGCCGCTCGGGCCGGAAGACGTACCGGCCGTCGTTGACGCCCCGGCCGGTCTGCAGCAGGGCGGCCTGCCGGACGTCCTTCTCGGTGTAGCCGCCGTCGACGCCGACGGTGTAGAGCTCGAGGTTCTCCCGGGCGAGGTTCTCGTTGACCGCGTCGGCGCGGGAGTCGTTCTGGTTGAGGTAGAGCAGCAGCGCGGGGTGCTTGTTGGCGGCCAGGAACATCTCCGGGTAGCTGCCCAGCGCGTGCGCCCGGACGACGTCCCGGTCGAACGAGGCCCGGTACACCTCGCCGCCGTCGAAGTCCGCGGCCACGTGCAGGAAGTCGTTCCAAAAGTCGACCATCACCTCGTAGAGCTGGCGGTCCGACCAGATCTGCCGGGCGACGGTGGCCTCGACCATCTCCCGCTCCGGCTGGGCGCCCCGCTCGTTGAGCTGGTCGCGCTGGTCGCGCAGCTGCTGGGTGGAGAGCTTGAGGGTGGGCAGCTCGGCGAGCTTCAGCTCGGCCCGGGTGGGGGCGATCTTGTCCGGGTCGAGCTGCCAGCGCAGCCAGCCGTCGATTCCCTTCTCCTTGATGTCCGCGACCACCCTGGGCGTGGCGCCGAAGGTGGCCCGCCGGGCGAGGTGCAGGATCGGGTCCTTGGCCAGCACCGTCTTGACGGTCACCGGGGTCTCCGCCGCGGCGGCGGCCGGCCCGGAGAAGGTCCGGCCACCGGCCGGGGCGTTCTTCTTCAGCGCCTCGCCGGCCCGGGAGCCCATGTAGCTCTCGTTCTGCTCCGTGTAGGTGCGCACGGTGCTCGGCTGCTGGCCGCTGGGCCGGGCGGCGGTGCCGTCGGTGACCGCGGTGCCGGTCGCGTCGCCCACCGGCTCGTCGCCGAAGAGGCTGCGCACCTGCGGGGTCATCGCGAGGGCGGCGCCACCGGCGACCACCGCGGCGGTGCCGCCGAGCGTGGCGAGCGCCTTGCGGCGGCCGACCCGGCGGCCGGGCTCCTCGTCGTCGTCCAGGTTGGGCAGTCCGGCGCCGGCCGGCCGGGCCGGGACGGCCTGCTGGCCGAAGCCGTCCGGACCGACCCACTGCGGTCCCCGCGCGGCCAGCGCCTGCGGGTGGGGCGAGGGGTGACCGTACGGGGTGGACGCGTTCGGGTCGCGGTGTCCGGTGCTGGGGTGCTGTCGTGCGTCCCAGCCGCGGTCGTCCCGCGGTCGCCATGGTGGCAGATTCTGGTCGGCCATGTACCAATCCCGATTTCTACCGAGCGCCGGCACGGCTGCGACCAGCGAAGGTCGAGGTGCGGCGACTGTTGCCTGAGGGGGTTGCTACGGCAAGGTAACCAAGGCCTCCGGCCCCCTCAAGGCACTCGTGGAGGCCCCGCGAGGACACTTAAGACAGCCCTCAGCGGCGCCGGGCCGGGCGGGATTTCCACCCCATCCGCCACGCGCCCCCGGAGCAGGGCCGACGCGTCACCCTCCGACCCCGACGTAACGTTTTCGACGTAGCCGACGCTTATCGCGCCGTTCAACGGCACAGCGAAACTTAAGGTGCGGATAAGCCTCAGCTGAGGTGGTCCGGGCGGCGCGTCACGCGGGGCGGGTCGGCTCCGGCGTGGGAGCGCCGCCGACGACCGCGGCGGGAAGCGCCCGACCCCGGCCGAGGGCAAAGTGGCACCAGGACGGGAGCGTGAGCCGCCGCCGCAGCGGGTATGCCGCCGAACCGCTGAACGCGTGAGGGGAAGGCACATGCTCAGCAAAGAGGATCAGCGCAGGTTCGAGCAGATCACCCGTCACCTCCGGGAGAGCGACCCGGCGTTCTTCGCCCGGCTCGACACCCGGGCCCGGGCCCGCCGCGGCCGCTATCTGATGCTGTTGACCATCGTGCTGTGGGCCTCGCTGCCGGCGATGACGGTGCTGGCCGGCCGGCTGGCCGGGGCGATCTGCGCGGTGGTGCTGCTGGCCAATGCCGCGGTGATGTGGCGGTACCGGCGCCGCTGGCTATGACCCGCCGAGGGCCCGGTAGGCCCGCCGCAGCCGTTCCACCAGCCCCGGCCCGCCGATGGCGGGAGCCGGCGGGCCGAGCTGGCGCAGTAGCAGGTCCGGCCCGGTGGCCAGGCTCGGCGGCCGGTCGGGCAGCGGCACCGGTGGGAGCCAGAACCGGTCCACCGTCTCGGCCAGCGGCGCCGGGGGCAGACCGACCACCGCCCGCGCGGCGCCGACCGCCGGGGCGTCCGCAGTGTCCGCCGCCGGTCCGGCCGTCGCCGTCGCGCCCGAGGCGTCCGGCGTGGACGGTCGATCGCCAGGCAAAGTGTCTGGCGTGGACTGTCCAGCGTCGGCCGCGGCGTCGCCGGCGACCCCGGCGCGCAGGGCGCGCAACCGGTCGAGCAGCTCGGCCCGGGCCCGGCCGCGCCAGTGCAGCAGCTGGAACGGGTCGGCGTCGAACGCCTCGGCGAGCAGGTAGAAGGTGGCCGCGAGGTGCTTGCACGGGACCGCGAAGTCGGGGCAGTTGCAGCGCTGGTCGAGCTCCTCGATCTTGGCTGGGAACAGCGGGCCGCCCGCGGCGGCGAACAGCTCCTCCAGCTCGGCCGGCAGGTCACCGGCGAGCAGCCGGGCGCTGAAGAACGCCTGGGCGGCCAACTCGTCCTCGATCCGGGACCAGAGCGCGGCCGGGAACGCCGGCAGCGCGATGCGCACCTGGTAGGGCTGGGCGCGGGAGCCCTGCACCACCGCGCTGACCAGGCCGGGGGCGATGTCCAGGCGGACCACCTGGCCGGCCCGCGCATACGACCGGCCACGGGTCAGCCGGGTGCCGAGCGCGAACGACTCCAGCACCTCCAGGAAGCGGCGCGACCACCAGGATCGGCCGATGGCGCCCCGGGTGCTGCGGGCCCGCAGGCCGCCGTCCACCCGGCGGGGGCGGCCGTAGTCGGCGAACCGGCCGTTCGCGGTCTCGCTCTCGCTCACTCCGCCACCGCCCCGGCCTCCAGGCTGAACAGCTCGCGCAGCTGCGCGGTGGACAGTTCGGTCACCCACTGCTCGCCGGTGCCGACCACCCGCTCCGCCAGGCCGCGCTTGTCGGCGATCAGCGCGGCCACCTTCTCCTCCACGGTGCCGGCGCAGACGAACTTGCGTACCTGTACCCGGCGACGCTGGCCGATCCGGAACGCCCGGTCGGTGGCCTGGTCCTCCACCGCCGGGTTCCACCACCGGTCGACGTGCACCACGTGGTTGGCGGCGGTCAGGGTGAGCCCGGTGCCGCCGGCCTTGAGCGAGAGCACGAACAGCGCCGGCCCGTCCGGCGACTGGAACCGGGTGACCATCGCGTCCCGGTCGGCCTTGCCCACCCCGCCGTGCAGAAAGAGCACCTCGCGGCCGAACCGGGCCGCCAGGTGCCCGCGCAGCATGCCGCCGAACTCGGCGTACTGCGTGAACAGCAGGGCCTTCTCCCCCGCCGCGAGCACCTCGTCGAGGATCTCCTCCAGCCGGGCCAGCTTGCCGGAGCGCCCGGCCAGCGGCGAACCGTCGCGCAGCACCTGGGCGGGGTGGTTGCAGACCTGCTTGAGCCGGGTCATGGTGGCCAGCACCAGCCCTCGCCGTTCGATCCCGTCGCTGGACTCGATCCGGGCCATCATGTCGTCGACCACCGCCTGGTAGAGCGAGGCCTGCTCGGCGGTCAGGTTGCAGACCACCTCCATCTCCAGCTTCTCCGGCAGGTCGGAGATGATCGACGAGTCGGTCTTGAGCCGGCGCAGCACGAACGGGCCGGTGATCCGGCGCAGGCGCTCGGCGGCCTCGGCGTCGCCGTGCCGCTCGATCGGCTCGGCGAACCGCTTCTTGAAGGTGGCCGCCGGGCCGAGCAGCCCGGGGTTGGCGAACTGCATGATCGACCAGAGGTCGGCGAGCCGGTTCTCCACCGGCGTGCCGGTGACCGCGATCCGGTGCCGGGCGGGCAGCGCGCGTACCGCCTCGGCCTGCCGGGTGGCCGCGTTCTTGATCGCCTGGGCCTCGTCCAGCACCACCCGGTGCCAGTCGATGCCGGCCAGCGCGACCGCGTCGCGGGCCGCCACCGAGTAGGTGGTGAGCACCAGGTCCGCGGCGTGCGCGGTGGCAGCGAACTCCGCCCCCCGGGCCCGCTCGGCGCCGTGGTGCACGTGTACGCGCAGCCCGGGCGCGAACCGGGCGGCCTCCCGCTGCCAGTTGCCGACCAGCGACATCGGGCAGACCAGCAGGGTCGGCCCGGCCGCCGGCGGGTCCCCGGCGAGCAGGGCGAGCAGCTGCACCGTCTTGCCCAGCCCCATGTCGTCGGCGAGCACCCCGCCCAGCCCGAGCGACTGGAGGAAGGCCAGCCAGGCCAGCCCCCGCCGCTGGTACGGCCGCAGCGTGCCCTGGAAGCCCGGGGGCGGGTCGAGCGGGGTGAGCCGCCGCTCCACCGCGCCGGCGAGCAGGTCGCCCAGCGCGCCGTCGGCGGTCACCTCCAGCACCGGCAGCGCGTCGGGCTGCTCCGCGTCGGAGAGGCCGAGCCGCAGCAGGTCGGCCACGGTCAGCTCGCCGGCCGAGCGGAGCAGCCGCAGCCCGGCGGCGAGCCGCTTCGGGTCCAGCTCCACCCAGCGGCCGCGCAGCCGGACCAGCGGGGTCTTCAGGGCGGCCAGCGAGGCCAGCTCGTCGGCGGTCAGCGGCTGGTCGCCGAGGGCCACCTCCCAGCGGTAGTCGACCAGGGCGTCCAGCCCGACCCCGCCGGCGGCGGCGGCCACGGTGCCCGGCGCGGTCCGGCTGCGCGCCTGCAGCCGGGCGCCCAGCCGCGACGAGGGGCGCTGCCACCAGGACGGCAGCAGCACGGCGAACCCGGCGGCGTGCAGCACCGGGGCGCCCTCGCGGAGGAACCGGTGCGCCCCCTCGACGTCCAGCTCCAGCGCCTCCGGGGTGGCGGTACGCAGCGCGGTGTCCAGCTCCGGCCAGAGCCGGCTGGCCCGGCCCAGCTCGGCCAGCAGGGTCTCCTGCGGGCTGTCCAGCCGGCCGGCCAGGCCAGCCGCCGCCTGCGGGGCCCGCCAGACCTGCCCGGCGTCGACGTGCAGGCTCGGCTCGTTGGCCGCCTGGAGCCCGAACTCGACCCGCCAGCGCCCGCCCTGCCCGACCGCCGCCGTGGGGTCGGCGGGCACCACGACGACCGGCTCGGTGATCTCGTCGGCGGGCGGCTCGACCAGCCGGAAGCTGGCCCGTACCGAGCCGCCTGCGGCGTCGCGCTGCCAGGCGTCCAGCTCGGTGCGGAGGGTGTCCAGGGCGGCCGGGTCGGCGGTGAAGTCCCGGCGTGGGCCGGTGAGCGCGGCCAGCCAGGCCGGCACCGCGCCGTTCGGGCGGACGCCCCGGCCGAGCCGGATCTCGCCCAGCGCCGCCCGGGCGGCGGCGTCGGCGAGCGCGTCGAGGGCCTGCGCGACGAGCGCGCCCGGCGCGACCTCGACCGCGGTGGCGGGCCGGCGACCGGCGGTGTCCCGGGCGGGGGCGGCCAGGGTGCGCCGGGCCGGCGGACCTCCGTCCGGTTCGGGGTCGAGCCGGTCCACCTCGACCACGGCCCGGGCGGCCGGGGGCAGAGCCAGCGCGAGCGCCCGGGCCCAGGCCGCGTCGGTGCCGGTGAGCAGCGGTCGCCACACCGCCCGGGCGCTGCCGCCGCCTCCCGGGGCGGCGGGTTCGGCCCCGGCGGAACCAGCGGCGCCGGGCCGGCCGGGGGCGCCGGCCGGATCCGTCGCCTGGGCGGGGACGTCGGCGAGGCCGGGCAGCACCCGGCCACGGGTGACCAGGTCGGCGGCGAACTCGGCCAGCTCGGCGAGGTGACGCAGGCTGGCGCCGGGCGTCGCGGCCGTCAGGTCGGGACGGCGCAGCAGCGCCCACGCGGCGTCCGGGGCGTACACCAGGACGGGGACCCGCCAGCCGGCGAGGGTGACCGGCCCGCGGGCCGGTGCCACCGCGGCGGTCCGGACCAGCTCCGGTGAGTCCAACGGTGCGCCGACCCGGGTGGGCAGGGTGAGCAGCGCGGTGCCGAGGTCGGCCGGCTCGGCGGCCTCGGCCAGCGCGGCGGCGAGCGCGGCGTGGTCGGCGGCGAACGGGTGCGGGCGCTCCCGCGGGGCGCGGCCGGGCCGGCGGAGCACCTCGGCCGGCCGGGTGCTGTCCTCGGCCCAGACGGCGAGCCCGCCGTCCGAGCCGTCGCCGGGCAGCCACAACCCGTGGATGACCAGCACGTGCTCCCCCTCGTCGACGCCCGGGCCCAGGATAGGCGGCCGGGACAGGCTACCGTCGAACCCCATGTACGACCTGTTGGTGATCGGCGGCCTCGGGGTGGACGTGCGGGTGCGGGTGCCCGCGCTGCCGCTGCCGGCCGCCGACTCGGTCACCGTCGACCCGATCGACCTGCGCATCGGCAACACCGGCGCCGGGGTGGCGCTCGCCGCGCACGCTCTCGGCCTGCGGGTGGCGGTGCTGGACGTGCTGGGCGCCGACCCGGCCGGTGACGTAGTCCGGGCCGCGCTGGCCCGCACCGGCGTGCACACCGTGCTGGCCGAGGACCCGGCGGGCACCCGGCGGTCGGTGAACCTGGTCGACCCGGCCGGCCGGCGGATGTCGCTCTACGATCCGCGGCCGTGGCGCGGGCCGGCCCCGTTCGCGCCGGCCGAGTTGACCGGGCTGGTCCGGGACGCCGCGCACGTGCACCTGTCGATCATGGATTGGACGCTCGGCCTGCTGCCCGCGCTGCGTGGCGCGCTGTCGGCGGGCGCCGCGATCTCCACCGACCTGCACGACTGGGACGGCGCCAACCCCTACCACCGCCCGTTCGCCGAGGTCACCGACCTGGTCCTGGTCAGCGGGGTCCGGCTGGCCGGGTCGGCCGCCCCGCTCGCCGCCGCGCTGGCGCCGCGGACGGTGGTGGTGACCCGGGGCGCCGCCGGGGCCGAACTGCACCCGGGCGGCAACCGGGTGCCAGCCGCCACACCCCCGGGGCCGGTGGTGGACACCAACGGCGCCGGGGACGCCTTCGCGGCCGGCCTGATCGCCGCCCGGCTGCGGGGCGCGGCGCTGCCCGACGCGGCGGCGTACGCGGCCCGGGTCGCCGCCGCGGCCTGCACGCACGACGGGATGGAGTATCGGCCCGGCCTGCTGCCGCCACCCTGACCACGGGCCGGGCCGGCACGCCGGCCCGCGCGACCAGGCCCCGCCGTGGACGGCGGCCCGGCGGCTCAGAGCGCGCCGGTGGCGCCGTCGGTCAGCTCGCGGAGGATGTCGGCGTGGCCGGCGTGCCGGGCGGTCTCCTCGATCATGTGCACCAGGATCCAGCGCAGCGAGACCTCGCCGAGCTGCGGGTGCGGCACGACGTGGTCGAGCGCGAACCGCGCGGCGATCTCGCGGGACCGGGCGCAGGCCCGCTCGTATCCGGCGGCGAGCCGCTCGACGCTGTCCTCCCCGGTCAGCGCGAAGCTCGCCAGCGCCTCCTCCTCGGTGGTCAGGTAGACGTCACCGGGGCCGGGCGCCAGCAGGCACGGGAACCAGTTGCGCTCGACCAGGGTCAGGTGTTTGACCAGGCCGGCGAGGGTGGTCGCGGAGGGCACCAGGCGGCGCGTGGCCTCGGCGTCGGTGAGGCCGCGCAGCTTGCGCAGCACCACGGCGCGGTGGAAGTCGAGGAAGGATTCGAGCACGGCCCGCTCGTCGCCCGTACGGGCCAGCACCGGGCCGAGGGTGGGGTCGATCGGGATCTCCGCCATCGGCTGACGGTAGCCCCGCGCCGGGCCGGCCCGCTGCCCCGCTATCGCTGCGGTCGGCGCTGCCGCCGGGGCACGATGGGCCCATGGCGACAACGGTAGAGATCCCCTTGGCGGGCGGTCCGGCCGACGGCGAGACGGTCACCGTCGAGCTGGACCCGAACGGCCGTCCCCCGCTGACCCACCACCACCTCGGTCCGCAGGGGTTGGCCCAGGCGGAGATCTACGAGTTGGAGACCGTCGACGGCCGGGCCCGGGACTGGCGGTACTCCTGGCGCGGCCCCGCGGTGTGACGCGCGGGGCACGCCGCCCGGGCCGCGATCCGGGTCGGCGCCGGGGCTTCAGCCGCCGACCTGGGCCAGGTTCCGGGCCCGCAGGCTCTCCAGCACCGCGCGGGTGACCTGCGCGGTGCCCCGGGCCTGGTCGCACACCTCGGCCACCCGCCGGGCGGTGGCCTCGGCCCGGTGCTCCCGCTCGTCCCAGAGCCGGTCCACCTCGGCCAGCAGCGGGCCCTCCACCTCCCGCTCCACGCCGCGCAGCGCCGGCACGCCGAGCCGCTGGGCCAGGTCGAAGACCTTGCCGGCGTACGGCAGGGGCAGGAACGGCGTGCCCACCATGGCGGCGAAGATCAGGAAGTGCAGCCGCATGCCGACGGCCAGGTCGAAGTGGCGCATCAGGCCGAGCACCTGCTGGGGCGAGTAGGTGCCGTGCAGGATCCGGCCCCGCTCCGCGGCGATCATGTGGGACAGGACGCCGTGCGAGTGCCGGATGTCGTCCCGCTCCATCGGCACGAACAGCACGTACGCGTCGACCCGGTGCACCAGGAAGTCGCCGATCTGGGCGAGCAGCCGGTGGTAGCCGTCCACGTCGAGCCGTTCCGCGGCCCGGCCCGGCTCCCGCACGCTGATCCCGATCAGCCGCTTGCCGGCCGGCACCCCCTCCTCGCGCAGCAGGTGCGCCGGGAAGTCCTCCGGTTCCAGCAGGAACGCCGGGTCGGCGGTGACCGTGATCGGGTTGAGCAGCCCGGCCTCCTCCAGCACCATCCGGGACTCCTGGTCCCGCACGGTCACCTGGGTGGCGCTGGCCAGCGTCTCCCGCACCATCCCGGTGTCCACGCCCTCGCTGAGCGGCCCGACCCCGACCGCGTACGTCAGCAGCGGCAGGCCGCGCTCCTGGGCGACCCGGACGACCCGCAGGTAGCGGCGGGCCTCCTTGTCGTAGAGGATTCCGCCACCGCCGAGGATCAGCAGGTCGAGCTGGGCCAGCACCAGCGCGGAGTCGGTGCGGCTGACCCCCTCCCACGGCACCGCCTCCACGTCGGGGTGGGCCACGCGGGTGTGTGCCGGATTGCGCGAGAAGACGATGATCCGGCCGTTCGGCTCCTGCTCGCGCAGGTCGGCGAGCAGGCCAGTGAGGATCGCCTCGTCACCGAGGTTGCGACCGCCGTACGAGCCGAGCACACCGATGGTCAGTCCGGCGCCACGCGTCATCCGTCGCTCCTCCCCAGGTGCGTTCCGGGCCGGTTTCCCGTTGCACCGGTGAACAGTCCTGAGGTCAGCCCGCCGGGGTGATCGGCTTGGCCATCTGCTGGGCGGTGACCTGGAAGCCGAGGCTCTCGTACACCCGGATGGCCGCGGTGTTGCCGCCGAAGACGTTGAGCCCGAGCCGGCCCACCCCGAGCCGGGCGAGTTCCGCCTCGACGAGCCGAATCATCTCTCGTGCGTACCCTTTGCCCCGGTGCCCGGGATGCACCTCGATGTTGTGGATCCAGGCCATCGTCGGGCGGTCCTCGCCGGGCAGGGTGACCCAGATCCAGCCCACCTCGGCGTCGTCGGCCACCGCCACCCGCAGCAGCACGCCCGTGGTGGCCGCGCCGTGCGGCAGCAGCCGGTCGACCTGGAGCGCGACCTGCGCCCGGGCGGCCTGCGGGGTCAGGTCGTCGGTGCGGGCCAGACCCTCGGCGTACGACAGCTCCAGCGGCACGCGCAGCCGGGCCAGCTGTGCGGCCGTCATCGGCATCAGGGAGAGGGTCACGATGCTCCTTCCGGCGGCGGGGCGGCGACCAGTCGGGACACGAAGGCGGCCACCACCTGGTCGGTGTCGAACCCGGCGCCGATCGAGGTGGTGAGCAGGTCGAGCAGCAGCCCGTCCACCGCATAGTGCAGCAGGGCCACCTCGAACGCGCCACCGGGCAGCCCGGCCGCGACGTGGAAGGCGACGTCGTCGCGGTAGCCGCGGCGCAGCGTGCCGCCGAGGATCCGGGCCAGGTCGGGCCGGCGGACCGCCTCCAGGCGCAGCTCGATCAGGGCCCGGGTCAGCTCGGGCTGCCGGGTGGTCCGCTCGACGATGTAGCGCAGGTAGTCGGTGAACAGCTCCAGCGACGGCTCCCGGGCGCCCAGTTCGGCCAGCACCCGCTCGTCCGGCGCGAACCGCTCCATGATCCGCTCGCCGAGCGCGCCGAGCAGGGCGTCCCGGGAGCGGAAGTAGTTCGAGGCGGTGCCGGTCGGCACGCCCGCCTCGGCGTCCACCGCCCGGTGGGTCAGCCCGCGCGCGCCGGTGGCGGCCAGCACGCGCAACCCGGCGTCGGCCAGCGCCGCCCGCCGTTCCGGATTTCGTGCCACGGGAACACCCTAGCGCAACCACGACAGGTGTTGTACTGTCTGCATCCACGACATCAGTAGTGATTGGGAGATCCGCTTGCGCAAGCTCGTGTACTACGTCGCCAGCACCCTCGACGGCTTCATCGCCGCCCCCGACGGGTCGGCCGACTTCATCCCGCTCGACCCGGAGACGCTGGCCCACCTCGCCGAGTCCTGGCCGCAGACGTTCCCGACGTTCACCCACCCCCAGTTCGGCATCGACCGGCCGCAGGGCCGCTTCGACGCGCTGGTGATGGGCCGCGCCACCTACGACCCCGGGCTGAAGATCGGCGTCACCAGCCCGTACGCCCACCTCAAGCAGTACGTCTTCTCCCGCTCGCTGCCCCCGGCCGCCGAGCCCGAGGTGGAGATCCTCGACACCGACCCGGTGGAGTTCGTCCGCGAGCTGAAGCGCCAGCCGGGCGGAGACATCTGGCTCTGCGGCGGCGGCGACCTGGCCGGCCAGCTGCTGCCCGAGGTGGACGAGCTGGTGGTCAAGCTGAACCCGATCGTGGCCGGCAGCGGCGTCCCGCTGGTCAGCCGGGAGTTCGACCCGCACCGCTTCACCCTGCTCGACGCCCGGCCGCTCGCCACCGGGGTGGTCGTCCTGCACTACGCCCGCCCGCAGACGACGGACGGGACGCCCGGCGCGGCGGCCGCCTCGTGACAGGCGGGCCGGGCACCGGTTACCGGCAGCGCCGCCGCTGCCGGTAATCGGCTTGCCCGCCGGTCCCGACCTCGACCACGGTGGACCGGTGGAGAGCCTGACGACGACCCGGATCGGCTGGGCCGACCTGCCCGGCCACGTACGCGCCGAGGTCGAGCGGATCCTCGGCGACCGGGTCGTCGAGGCGGTGTCGCAGCCGGGCGGCTTCTCCCCCGGCACCGCCGACCGGGTCCGCACCGCGGGCGGGCGGCGGGCCTTCGTCAAGGCGGTCAGCCCGGCGCAGAACGACGTCAGCCCCCGGCTGCACCGCGCCGAGGCCCGCAACACCGCCGCGCTGCCCGGGCCCGCGCCGACGCCGCGGCTGCTCGGCTGCCACGACGACGGCACCTGGGTGGCGCTGGTGCTCACCGACGTCGACGGCCGGCACCCGGTCACCCCGTGGCGGGCCGACGAGCTGACCGCCGTGCTCGCCACCCTGGAGACGCTGGCCGCCACGCTCACCCCGAACCCGGTGCCGCACGCGCCGACCGCCACCGAGCACCTGGCCTACGACTTCACCGGCTGGCACCGGATCGCCGCCGACCCGCCCCCGGGGCTGGACCCGTGGGCGGCCGGGCACCTGGCCGAACTCTGCGCCGCAGCCGAACGGGGACTCGCCGCGCTCGACGGCGACACGCTCTGCCACGCCGACCTGCGCGCCGACAACCTGCTGCTCGACGCGGCCGGCGCGGTGACCGTGGTCGACTGGCCGTGGGCCTGCCGCGGACCGGCCTGGCTGGACACCGCGCTGCTGCTGGTCAACGTCCGGCTGCATGGCGGGCACGACACCGAGGCGCTGCTGCGCCGGCTACCGCTCACCGCCGACGTCGACCCGGACGCGCTGACCGGCGTGTACGCCGGCCTGGCCGGCTTCTTCGTCGACGGGGCCCGGCGGCCGCCGCCGCCCGGCATCCCCACCGTCCGGGCGTTCCAGCAGGCCCAGGCCGACGCCCTGCTGCCCTGGCTGGCGCAGCGGCTGTGCTGAGCCGTGTCGGTGGCCGGGGTTACCGTCCCGCACGGAGGCCGGCCGCACGGACACCGCCGGCCGCGGGACAGGTCGCAGACCGCGAGGAGCCGACACGATGGACGACGACGACATTCCGAGGGCGGCTGGCGCCCCGGCCCGCGGGGTGTTGGCGGAGGCGGGCTGGACCCGGCTCTCCCAGCTGACCGGTGTGACCGAGCGGGAGCTGCTGGCCCTGCACGGCGTGGGCCCCAAGGCGGTCCGGGTGCTGCGCGCGGCGCTGCGCGAACGTGGTCTCGCCCTGGCCGGCGACGCCGACCACTGACCGTCCCGGTCGCCGACCGGCGCGGGTGGCCTCCACCGGCGGTTATCGGACGTCGCGTCGGCGACGAGGCGTCCGATCGCCGCCAGACGGAAGGCACCGTCGGCTTCCATGATCGAGTCATGACGAACCCGTTGAACGGAAAGGTCGCCCTGGTCACCGGTGGTGCCCGGGGCATCGGTGCCGGCATCGCGCTGCGCCTCGCGCAGGACGGCGCCGACGTGGCGATCACCTACCAGCACAACGCCGACCGGGCGGCGGTGGTGGCGAAGCAGGTCGAGGCGCTCGGCCGGCGCGCGCTGGCCCTCCAGGCCGACAGCGCCGACCCGGCGGCGGTGCGCGCCGCGGTCGACCGTACGGCCGCCGAGCTGGGCCGGTTGGACATCCTGGTCAACAACGCCGGGGTGTTCCTGGTCGGGCCGGTGACCGAGCTGGGCCCCGACGAACTGGAGCGGACGATCGCGGTCAACGTCCGCGCCCCGTACGTCGCGGCGCAGGCGGCCGTGCGGCACCTGACCGCCGGCGGCCGGATCATCAACATCGGCAGCAACGTCGGGGAACGCGCGGTCTTCCCCGGGCTGTCGCTGTACTCGATGAGCAAGACCGCGCTGGTCGGTTTGACCCGGGGCCTGGCCCGGGAGCTCGGGCCGCAGGGCATCACGGTCAACCTGGTCAACCCCGGGCCGACCGACACCGACGCCAACCCGGCCGACGGGCCCAACGCGGCGGCGATCGCCGGCTTCACCGCGCTCGGCCGGTTCGCCGAGCCGGCCGAGATCGCCGCCACGGTGGCCCACCTGGCCGGCGCCGACGCCGGCTACCTGACCGGCGCGGTGGTCAACGTGGACGGTGGCTTCACCGGCTGACCGGGGCGGCGGACGGTCGACCGCGGCACCCGGGCGCGGTGGCGCACAGCCGCCGTGCCCGGGCTCGACCGGGCGGCGGCGTCTCGGCTGGCCAGGAGCGGACCGATCATCGGGTCAGGCGGGCGGGTGGGCCGGATGGGTCAGGAACGGCAGCACGGCCGCCGGCAGCGCCGGCGAGCGGACGATGTCGTAGTGGGTCAGCCCGGGCAGCACCGCCAGCCGGGACGCCGGGCGGCCGGCCCCGTCCCAGCCGGCGTCCCGGTGGCCGCCGCCGAGCAGCCCGAAGAACTCCGCCACGTGCGCGGTCGGGATCGAGTCGGCGTCGGCGAAGACCAGCAGCGTCGGTACGGTCAGCGCGGCCACCTCCGCCGACCAGTCGTACTCGCGCCGCAGCAGGTCACCGGACTTGGCCCAGAGTTTTGGCCAGTCCTCGGGGCTCGGCGCGATCCGCGCGTAGAGCAGGTGCGGCGGGGTGCCCCGCATCCGCTCGCCGACCTGCTCGTCCTGCTCCGCCATCGCGGCCAGCACCTCGGGAAACCAGCCCTGCCGCCGGCACGGCGCGGAGACCACCACCAGCCGGCGCACCAGCGCCGGATGCTGGATCGCGGTACGCAGGGCCATCCCGCCGCCCAGCGAATAGCCCAGCAGGTCGGCCTCGGCCAGCCCGAGGTGCCCGAGCAGGGCCGCGACGTCATCGGCCAACGACTCGTAGCGCAGCGGGCGGTCGACGTCGGCGGTGCGCCCGTGGCCCTGCAGGTCGACGCCGATCACCCGGCGCCGCTCGGCCAGCGCCGGCAGGATCTCGGCGAACATCTCCACCGCGCCGTAGCCGCCGTGCAGCAGGACCAGCGGCCGACCGGTGCCGTGTGACTCGTACCAGAGCCGCAGCCCGTTGACCTCCGCGTAGCTCACGTCGCCCCCCGTCGTCGCCCGTCCCGATCCAACACCAGGCGGACGACACCGACGGACGGTTCGCGTCAGTGACCCCGCTAGCCGCCGAGGTGCGCCAGCGCGGCCCGGGTGCTCTCCGGGGCGGCGGGCAGCAGCGGCAGCCGTACCGCCGGGGTCGGGATGCGGCCCTGCGCGTGCAGGACGGCCTTGACCACCGCGGGGTTGGGTTCGGCGAACAACGCCCGCGACAGCGCCGCGAGCCGGTGACCGAGCGGCCGGGCGCGGGCGACGTCGCCGCCCCGCCACGCGTCGAGCAGCGCGACGAACTCGGCGGTGGCCAGGTGCGCGGAGGCGAGGATGCCGCCGTGCGCGCCGAGGGCGAGCAGCGGCGCGATCACCGCGTCGTCGCCGCCGAGCACCGCGACGTCGGGGGGCACGTCGGCCAGGAACGCCGTGGTGTCCGCGTCGATCCCGGCCGCCGCGTACTTGATCCCGACGACGCCGGGCACCCGGACCAGCCGCCGCAGGGCGTCCGCCGACAGGCACTGCCCCGTCCGGTACGGAACGTGGTACGCCACCAGCGGCACCGGGCTGACCCGGGCCAGCTCGGCGAAGTGGGCGAGCACTCCCGCCTCGCCGGGGCGCACGAACGGCGGCACCAGGCAGAGCGCGGCGGCCACCTCGGGCCGGTCCGCCAGCGCGCGCAGCGACTCGGCGGTGCTGGCGCCGACCAGCAGCGACGCCGAGCGTTCCCGGCACACCGCGGCGACCACGTCGACCACCTCCCGGCACTCCGCCCCGGTCAGCGAGGCGGGTTCTCCGGTGGTGCCGAGGGCGACCACACCGGCGGCGCCGGCGTCCAGCACCTGCCGAGTGAGCGCGGCGAGGGCGTCGGTGGCCACCGCTCCGGAGTCGTCGAACGGGGTGATCAGCGGGACGTAGAGGCCGGTCGGTGTCATGCCTCCATCCTGGGCCGGATGACCGTGCAGGACCAGTTCAGATTCCTGAACGGAAACGTAAGCTGAGCTGATGCTCGACGTCCGCCGCCTGCGGCTGCTGCGTGACCTGGCCCGGCTCGGCACGATCGCCGCCGTCGCCGAGGCCCACGCGTACACGCCCTCCGCCGTCTCCCAGCAGCTGGCGGCGCTGCAACGCCAGGCCGGCGTACGCCTGCTGGAACGCGCCGGCCGGCGGGTCGCGCTCACCGCCACCGGGCAGGCGCTGGTGGGGCACACCGAGGCCGTCCTCGCCGCCCTGGAGGCGGCGGACGCCACCCTGGCCGCCGCCCGGGCCGGCCTGTCCGGCGCCGTACGCATCGGCGCGTACCCCAGCGCCGTCCGCACCCTGCTGCCGGCGGCCCTGGTGGCGCTGACCCGCGACCACCCGGCGCTCGACCTGATGGTGACCGAACTGGACCCGGTCGCCGTGCCCGCCGCGCTGCGGGACCGGCGGCTCGACGTGGCGCTCCTGCACGACTACGACATCGCGCCGGTAGAGCCGGACCCGGCACTGGAGTCGACCGCACTGCTGGACGAGACGGTGTACCTCGCCGTGCGGGCGGAGCCCGGTCACCGCGCGGACGGTGAACCGCTGGCTGCCGCCCGCGAGGCGGACTGGATCGTCGGCAGCCCCGGCACGCTGTGCCACACCGTCGCCCTGCTCGCCTGCCAGCTGGCCGGCTTCCGCCCCACCGTGCGCCACCACGCCGACGACTTCACCGCCGTGCTCGCCCTGGTGGCCGCCGGCCAGGGGGTCGGCCTGGTGCCGGAACTCGCCGTCGGGCAGCCGCTCCCGCAGGTACGCCTGGTGCCGCTGGACATCCGGCGGCGCACCCGGGTGGTGTACCGCAAGGGCGGGGCCGACCACCCGGCGGTGGCCGCCTTCGTCCGGGCGCTGCGGGTCGCCACCGACGACTTTCTCGCCGGCGGACCGGCAGAATGGCCGACGTGACGGGACCGACCCGACCGGCCGGAGGATCGCCGGTGGACATCGAGCCGTGGAGCGCGGCGCGGGTGGTGTCGGCCGCCGACCCCGCCGGACGGCCGCCGGCGCTGGACTACTACGTGATCCTCGCCGGCGGCCGGCCGCCGGGCGCTGTCGAGGGGATCGTCGTCGAGGAGTTCGTCCGCAACGACGACTGGTCGACCTCGGGACTGCGCACCGCGGGGTGGACCGCCGCGGACGGCCACTGGTGGAGTTCCGCCGCCTTCAGCCGCGGCATGCGTACCGATCCGGAGCTGCGCGAGCGGGTGACGCCGGTGGACCGCCGCGTCGCGGACGCCGTCCACCGCCGGCTCGGCGCCAGGCACCTGCCCACCGGACCGGTGCTCCGCACCCACTTCCGCGACCACGAGGTGTTCGCCACCGCCGCGCCGCTGCGGCTCGGCCCCGCCGACCCGCCCGCCGGATGCCACGAGCGACGGGTCTACCGCGTCCTGTTCGCCAAGGACCTGCCCGACGACCGGCTGGCGGGCCTGGCGGCCCGTTGGGGGCGGGTCGCCGGCGACGCCGGGGCTCAGGGGATGCCCGCCGGCCGGCTGCGGAGGGGCGCGGACCGGTTCAGCTGGCAGCTGCGCCGGGTCGGCCGGACCATCGCCTGGTGCCTCGACCTGACCGTCCTGCTGGCCACCGCCGACGACGGCACCGTCGGGCCCGTGCTCCGGGAGCTGACCTCCGCCGTACGCGAGCACGGGTTGATCCCCGTGACGACCGAACGCTTCGCCTGACCGTCGTCCCGCAAGGAGTGCCAGTGCCGTACGTGTTCCTGCTCGCGGCCATCGCCGCCGAGGTCTTCGCCACCAGCACGCTCAAGGCGACCGACGGCTTCAGCCGGCTCTGGCCCACCGTCGCCTGCCTGACCGGCTACCTGGTCTCCTTCGTCGCCCTGTCGCAGGCGGTGAAGGACATCCCGGTCGGCGTCGCGTACGCCCTGTGGTCGGCCCTCGGCACCGCGGCGATCGTGGCCATCGGCGCGGCGTTCCTCGACGAACCGATCACGGTGGTCAAGGTCGTCGGGGTCAGCCTCATCATCGCCGGGGTCGTGACTCTGAACGTGGGCGGGGCGACGAGCCACTGACCGGGTCACGGGAGGTCGACGAGCTGCGGCGGCACCTCGCACCTCAGCCCCACCGAGTTCATCCGGTCGATGAGCGGACGGCCGTCGACGGTCGGCACGACGAAGTGCGGCTCACGGCCGGCGGCCAGCTCGACGGCGTACCGCTCGCGGGCCTCGACCAGGGTGTCCCAGTCGGCCAACCAGGCGGTTGTCGGATGGTCGTCCGCCAGCAGGTCACGCCCGACACCGCGCACCTGCGCCACCATGGCGGCCACCGCGGCGTTCTGCTCCCTGATGGAGCGGACCTTCGCGTCGACGGCGGCACCGGGCGCTGCGGCCTTCGCCGCCACGGCGGCGCGCATGGTGGCGCAGGCGCTCTCCGCCACCTCGCTGACCGGCGGATTGTCGATCAGCTCGGGGCGGTCGTGGTTCGCGTACGTCCAGAGGCCGGCGCAGAAGACGACGATGCCACACACCGCCAGCACGGCGACCGCGACGGCACCGCCGACCCAGGCCACCGCCGGGCCGCTCCTGCCGCGGGCCGCACCGGGGTGCTGCGGTGGGAACGCGGGCGGATGCGTCACCCCTGCATCGTGTCGCGCAGGTCAGGCCCCCGCCACCCGTGTTCGGTGGCAGAACGGCGACGAGCGGTTCGCACCCGTCGCCGTTCCGCGCGCCCTACCGGCGCGGGTCCGCCCCGGCGACGCCGTACCGGTGCGTCTCCCCCTCGGGCTGATCGGTGTGCCACCGGGTCAGACCGGCCTTCTGCAACACCCGCACCGAGGCGACGTTGGCCGGCTCGACGTCCCCGGCGAGGGCATGCTGAAGAAGCCGGTGGCCCTCGGCCCACCGGCGTGACCGGCGAGCTGTGGTGGGCGCGGTCGGCGGCGTCGCTGTCAGGGCGCTGCCTCGATCATGATGCTCACCTGGTCCCCGAGCTCGCGGAAACCGAGCCTGCGGGCAAGCCGGCGGGACGGCTCGGGGCGTGCGCGCCACTGCGGTAGCAGGTGATTCCGGAGCGCCTCCGCCACCGCTGCGGCGGCCACCGCGGCGGCCAGCCCTCGACGGCGGTACCGGGTACCGGTCAACACGCAGAGGTGGGCGACGGAGCTGGGCCACCGGCGGTAACCCGCCGCCGCTGCCACCCGATCGTGTTCCCGGACGACGAACACCGGCGACGTGATCTCGTCGATCCCGCTCTCCGCGGCCTCGTCCTCGGGGACCTCCGAGAGCAGCCCGTGGAGGTCCGGGTGGCCCGCTGGCAGGACCGCGGTGCCGGTCGCGCCGGGCACCGGCCGGAACTCCCGTTCGTCCAGGTAGGCCAGAGCGGCCGGCCCGAGGACGTCCAGGACTCCGGCGACCCCGCGCCACCGGTCGGCCGCAACGGCCGCGCGGACCGGCCCGCCGGTGAGCGATGCGCGCAGGAACCGGGCGCTGGCCCGGTCCGGCGCGGTGGCGATACCGGCGTCACCCAACACCACGATGCCCGCCCACGCCGGCGGGCACAGCCGCGACTCCGCCGCCACCACCACCCGCACGCCGGACGCGGGGAAGCTGGTCGCCACGCTGGCGAGGTCCACCCAGAGATCCTGAGCACGGCGCAACAGGGTCGCAGGAGCCATCGACGCATCCTCCCCGGCCGCCCGCCCGCCGGCCACCGACTTCCGCGCCCCTGACCGACGTCGCCTCGAAGCCCGACCGGTCGCCGACGGCAGCGGATCGTGGCGCCCCCGTCGGCGCTGGCTAGATTCGGTGCATGCGCACCATCACCAGCGACCGCCTCCTGCTGCGCCCCTGGCGCGACGACGACGCCGATTTCCTCCTGGATCTCGAGTCGCGCTGGGAGGTCGTACGCTTCCTGGGCGCGCATCCCACGACCATGCGCACCCGCGAGGACGCCCTCGCCTCGATCAAGCGCCGGCGCGCCGTCGACGACCCGATCCACGGGATCTGGGCCATCACCACCGCGGAGGGGCGGCTGGTCGGCAACCTCCTGCTCAAGCCGATTCCCCGGTCGGCCGGCGAACCGTCCGCCGGGCCGGACGAAGTCGAGATCGGCTGGCATCTGCATCCGGACGCCTGGAGACACGGCTGCGCCACCGAAGCCGCGGCGGCCGTCCTCGACGACGCGTTCAGCCGTGGGCTCACGAGGGTCATCGCCGTCACCGATCCCGAGAACCACGCCTCCCAGGCCGTCTGCCGGCGGCTGGGCATGACGCGGCTGGGCCGTACGACGAGGTACTACGACAGCCCGCACGACCTGTTCGAGAAGCTGCCCGGCTGACCGGCCGCACCGCTGCGGTCGCGCCGGCGGCGGGCCTCATCCGCCGGGCTCGGCATCGCTGCTCGACGCGCCCACGTCGGCACCCGACGATGTCGCGTGCGCTGCCGGGCGTTCCGGCTGCCGTCGAATACTCGGCTGCGGTGACGCCGGCTCACCCCTAGGCTCCCGTTCGACGGGCCGGTAAGGCGTCCTGTCGGCAACGGTCAGCGGATCGGAGATGAGCAGAGGGATGACCTGTCAACTTTTCGCGGTCAGCTTCGCTGCGAGCCAACCTCTGCGTCTCGCGCAGTTCTGGTCCGGGGTCCTGGGTCGGGACCTGGCCGATGATCCAGACGACGGTGTCGCGCTCCTGCCCAGTGACGACACCGGGTTCCGAATCCGCTTTCTTCCGACTCAGGAGCCGAAGGTCGGCCAGAACCGAATGCACTTCGATCTGACGAGCGCATCCCTGGAGGACCAGCAGCAGACGGTGGCCAGGGCGCTGGAACTTGGCGGACGGCACATCGACATCGGCCAACGCCCGGAGGAGGATCATGTGGTGCTCGCCGACCCCGACGGCAACGAGTTCTGCGTCATCGAGCCGGGCAACAAGTTCCTTGCCGACTGCGGATTCATCGGAGCGCTGTCCTGCGACGGTTCCCAGGAAGTCGGGTACTTCTGGAGCGAAGCGCTGGGCTGGCCGCTGGTCTGGGATCAGGACCAGGAGACCGCGATCCGTTCACCGCTCGGCGGCCCGAAGATCACCTGGGGTGGTCCGCCGCTGATGCCGAAGACCGGCAAGCAGCGACTGCACTTCGACCTCGCTCCACCTGTCCACGGTGACCAGCAGGCAGAGGTGGACCGCCTGCTCTCGCTCGGGGCGACCCGGATCGACATCGGCCAGGGCGAAGTCGGCTGGGTGGTGATGGCCGACCCCGACGGCAACGAGTTCTGCGTGTTGACGCCCCGGTAGCCGGGGTCCGGCGGGCGTTTACTCGCAGGTCGCGGTTCCTTTCGCGTTGCAGCTCCGTCAGCCGTGTGTGCGCTGTCAGAGCGGCCGACCTCTCGGAGTTGGCGCAGGTCGTCAGGGGTTGAGGAGGACCTTGATGGCGCGGCGTTCGTCCATGGCCCGGTAACCCTCGGCGGCCTGGTCAAGAGGGAGCGTGAGGTCGAAGACCTTGCCCGGGTCGATCTGCCGGTTCCAGATCAGGGCGATCAGCTCGGGCAGGAAGCGACGCACCGGAGCGGGGCCACCGTGCAGGTGCACGTGGGAGAAGAACAGCTCCTCGCCCGGCAGCTCCACCCCGTGGGCGACGCCGACGTAGCCGACGTGACCGCCGGCACGGGCGGACCGGATGGACTGCATCATCGACTCCTGGGTGCCGACCGCCTCGATGACCGAGTGCGCGCCGAGGCCGTCGGTGAGGTCCCTGATCCGTGCGACACCCTCGTCACCGCGCTCGGTAACGATGTCCGTCGCACCGTAGTGGATCGCGAGTTTCTGGCGGGGCTCGTGCCGGCTGACCGCGATGATCCGTTCCGCGCCGAGCTGCTTCGCCGCCAGCACGGCGAGCAGACCGACCGCACCGTCGCCGACGACCGCGACTGTCTTGCCCGGTCCGACCTGGGCCGCCACGGCCCCGAACCAGCCGGTGCCGAGCACGTCGGAGGCCGCGAGCAGGTCCGGGATCAGGTCATCCGAGGGGATCTCAGGCGTTGCGACGAGGGTGCCGTCGGCCAGCGGCACACGCAGGTACTCGGCCTGGGCGCCGAGTCCACCGACCGGCTCCCGGTGGATGCACGAGCTCTGGTAGCCGGCGCGGCAGATGGGGCAGGTGTTGTCGGAGGCGAAGAAGGAGCCGACGACGAACTGGCCGGGCTTGACGTTCTTGACCTCGCTGCCGATCTCCTGGACGACGCCGACATACTCGTGGCCCATCGGGGACGGCCCGCTGACCGCTTCGACGCCGCGATACGGCCACAGGTCCGAACCGCAGATGCAGGTGGCGGAGAGACGGATGACCGCGTCGGTCGGGACAAGGATCCGGGGATCCTCGCGCTCCTCCACCCGGACGTCGCCGGGGGCGTGCAGAACAGCACCACGCATGAGGTTCTTCCTTTCCGAGGTCTGGCCGCGACGCGGCGGCTATCCGCTCCGCATACCCCGGCAGGGCGTGGGATTGCCACCATCTGCGGAGCAACCCGGTAAGCGGACGGTCGCGGGCACCCCACCGGCGCTGCGGCCAGCGGTTCCGTTCATCGCCATCCAGCAAATCCCGGCAAAGCCTGTTCAGGGAGTTTCTGCTGAAAGGTGTACCGGCAGGGCACCCCGCCGACGAGCCGCGACACGTACGGTCGAGGCGTGGACAACCGCACGGAGATCCGCGAGTTCCTCGTCTCGGATTCCGCCAAGATCAGCCTGGAGCATGCTGGCCCGGCCGCCGACTGATGGTGATGGGTGGGCGCGGCAGGTTTCGAACCTGCGACCCCTCGCTTGTAAGAACTGCCCGCTTCGTCCAGCGGCGTCCGTACGCGTCCGTGACCTCGGGCTACGATCCACGCCCGGTCGCCGCCGGCTGTCCTCGTCTCGGGCCGTCGCTGTCGCCGTTGCTGTCGACAGCGGTTATGGGAGGCGCACCAGCCTGGGCAGCCGAAATGAGAGCGACAGCCCGGGCGCCTCGACCGAAGCCTGGCCGGGCCACGGTCGTAGGTCAAAGAAACAAGTAGCCGAGATCGGCGCATCAGTGTGTGAGAGATGCGGCGCGTTGGGAAGCTTCGATAATTCGTTGCTCGCTTGTCGGAGGCGGCCGTCCGGCACGCACTCGGCGCGCCGGGTGCGGGTCCGGCCCGTAGCAGCGGGTGAAGGGGATAAATGGCTTGCACAGGCGCCGGGCTGAGAGTTTGACTGCTCGCCATGCCTTTCCCCTCACCGATCTTCGTTGCGGGTACGGGTCGTTCGGGAACGTCACGGATCGCCGACATCATCGGCGAACATCCGCTGATCCATCGGATTCCCATGGAGACCCGGTTTCTCATCGACCCGGGTGGCCTGCGGGACCTGGCCGACGCGCTCACCGATCGATACGACCCCACCGTCGGTGAGGACGCCCTGCACCGGCTGAGCGACTTCCTCACCGTACGAGTGCCCGGCCGGCGCGACGATCGCGGCAAAACCGTTCCCGAGCTGGTCGGCGAGCGGCGCTACCGCGACGCGGTGCAACAGCTCTGGCCGCAGTTGATCGCGTACACATACGACGAACCTGCGCCCGCGGAAGGCTTCGGGAACGCCGACCGGCCTGCCGGGCCGTTCGAGCCGCTGAGCCGCCGGCGGGTACTACCCAGGTATTTCAGCGACCGGGGCGAACTGCTCGGAATCTTGCGGGGCCTGATCGACACCATGTTCGGCGGAGCAGCCGCCGACGCGGGCAAGCCGACCTGGTGCGAGAAGACACCGTTCAACCTGCTGTGCATGGAGTTCCTCTGGGAACTGGTCCCCGAAGCGACCATCGTGCACATCAAGCGTCACCCGGTCTCAGTGCTCGCGTCCCACCTGGCCCAGCCATGGGCACCGCCCACCGTCGACGGCGCGCTCGCCTACCTCAAGCCGGTCTACCACCGATGGCTCACCTGGAAGAACACGGTCGACCTGACGGGCAGGCGATACATCGAGGTGAAAGCAGAAGATCTCGCAGCCGACTGGCCCGGGCAGCGCCGCGCCCTGTTCGAACGGCTCGACGTCGACGACTTCGCCACCCCTTCAACGTTTCAGTCGCACAAGCTGACGAACCGCAACGACCAATTCGACGACGAAACCCGCGAGTTCATCGAAGAAGCACTCGGCAAGGTCATCCCGGCCGTGGGATATGAGTGACGGCTCTGGCTCTCCATCTTGACGACGCCGCATCGCGCCCCTCGAACGCCCGATAAACGCTGCTTCAGCCGAACCGCATCGCAGACCACTCGTTCCTAACTTTCCGGTCGACATGGCCATGCTGTCACCGCCGCCAACGCCGACCAGCAGCTCGCCACCCTGATGCAGCCGCAGACAGCTCAACAACCTGACCCAGTTGGTAGACAAGATCGTCTAGCCGGATTGTCACCCACGTCCCGAGACCGATCTGTCATGCACGTCCTGAGACCCGACATGTAGTGACGAGCAGCGATGGACCTCCGGACCGCTCGGCGATGCGGCTGTCCGTGCTTCGTCGCGACGAGGCAGCCGGTCAGGCTCAGGCAGAGAACCAAGCAATGCCGCCAAGTCGCCATGCGCGAGGGGAAGGCCGCCCAGACCGTTGATCCCGACCCATGCGATGTCGTCATGCTCGTCAGGTGCACGGTTGGTGGGAGAGCCAACCCAGTCTCCAATTTGCCAGACGCCCACGTGAACGGCGTCCTCACCACTGCCGGCATGCCAGTCGCCCAACCGTGAAGCGGACTCCGCCACAATGTGAACATCGAGCTCCTCGCGCATCTCACGCGCGAGGGCTTGTAGTTCTGACTCACCCGCTTCGACATGCCCCCCGGGCAGATCCCAGAGATCTGGGTATGCCCGGCGGGTCGGGCTGCGGTGTACTAGCAGGACCGCGCCGTTTTCAACGAGTGCGCCTGTGACGACGACATGCACGACGGGATTAGAGCACAGGGATAGGACAAGCTCGCTCCAGCCAAAGGAGACGCGCAGACGTCCGGATCTGCCGCTGATCGCGCGTCTCGACCGGCGTCGAGGATCGCATGCCCCAGCGATAGGCGGCACGCCAGTTACGCACCGTGACAGCCGAGCCCGGAGAGAGCCGGCCAACTGTCACCCTTCAAGTGAAGTCGATGACGGATCAAGTGGAGCCCGGCATCGCCGGCAGCCGGCCGGATCGTACGTCTGTTCGACTAGATTGTTGCCGGTGGAGGTGCAGGGGCGCTGGTGGAAGGGGTCGTGGGATCGCATGGCCCGGCGGGACCGACGGTCGGCACTGGCGAGTGCGAGGCCGCCTCGGTGGTGACGGGGGCAGGAAGTCTCGTACGACTTCGCGGACGAACCGCTGCCCGCTCGATCGTCGACCGGATGATGAAGACGTCGGCCGGCACCTGGCGGGATCTCACGGAGGCGATCCGGCAGGAGTCCAACCGCCGGCGGACTCACTAGCTAAGTGCCGACCCGCCGGGGCTCAAGTCGTCCCGTCCCCGGCCCGGTCAACTGCCAGAACTCCTGCGGCAACTGGTCGACAAGGTCCCCGTACTCCTTCGCGCTGGCCGACTCACGAAGGGTATCCAGCACGGCCTGTGCTCCGTCGGTGGCCACCTGGCGATCCACCCCGGCCCGTGACTGCACCCGTTCGAAGAACTCGGCGAGCCCGAACCGTTCCGGATCTTCGGTGGGCCTACCCACCAGACCTCGTAGCTCCTCAGGGAGCTGAGAGGCGAGGTCCCTCGCCTGGCCACCAGTGATCCGTTCTGCCAACGTCTCGAGCGTGGCGCGGGTGATCGGTTCCGCCTGCCCCGGCGGAACCTTCGGTCGCGCTGCCACGGACTGGATGAACTCGGTGTAGTCCACCTCGGATCCCCTCTCGAACCGGATTGCGGCGGGTACCCGCGCCCGCCGGGGTGAAACGGCGGTTCGCCCGCCCTCAGCCGCGGGGGGTGGCGGAGGGCGGTGGGTGATCCGGCGGGTCACCCGAAACTGGTACAGGCCGGCGCTGGTGACGGCGTCGAAGACGGGCAGGAGGAGGATGGCGAGGCCGACCAGCGGCGCCACCAGGTGGCCGACCACCCCCGCCAGGACGTACAGAACGACCCCGGCGAGGGCCCGGAACCGCTCGACGCGGAAGAACCCGTCCTTGACCTGTTCCTTCGGCAGGTCGGGGTTCCGGGCCAGGTAGTGGTAGAACGCCAGCCAAGTCGCCCACAGCAACGCGCCGATCAGCGCGTAGAAGGCGATGGCCACACGCTGGTCCGCGTTGTCGTGCTCCTGCAGCGCGTGCGACACGACGATGGTCGGAAACGGCAGCAGCGCCGTGGTGAACAGCACGAACAGGTTCATCCAGTGCAGGCCGCGATCGACCTGCTGGATGCGGTTGAACGCCGCCTTGTGGTTGAGCCAGACGACGGCCACGTACGAGTAGGACGCGAGATACGCGACGTACGCCGGCCACTGGCTGAGCAGTCCGGACAGGAGGCGGCCGGGCGGGACGTTCGGCACCCGGAGGTCCAGGACCAGCAGCGTGATGATGATGGCGAAGATGGCGTCGCTGAACGCCACGGCACGGCTGGTGTCCGATCGGGAGCCAAGGTCCGTCTCTGGCCCGCCTACCGAGCGTGCCTACCCAGGGGCGCCCGCGGGAAACAGCCGGGCACCGCCGCCCAAAATGCGAATCAAGAGCGCAGTTCATGAACTAGGGGGCCTTAGCGGGAACGCTCCCGCCCGTAGGCGGTCAACGGCAGGCGTCTGCCCGGACGTGCACACCGCACCACGGCGGCAGGTCGGCCGCCCACACCCGCCAGCCGCCGGCGTCCCGCCGAGTCTCGAACCGCCACGGCTGACCGCTGAGGTTGACCTGTTCGTTCCACCAGACCGCATGGACCTGGGCGGTCACCGTCGCACGGTCGTCGGCCTGGTCCTCAACGTCGATCGGTCCAACCACTTCAAGCTTCGACGGAACATTCCCGCGTTCCATCTCGCCGCGGTACTCACGCCACTGCCGCAGCAGCTCGTCACGACGCCTGCGGCCAGCACCCGCGACAAGCGATCCGCTCTTCGCTGCTCATCTGGAGCACGTACACGTTCACGGCCGCCTCCGGCGTTGCCTCACCTCGCTCTGCTTCCGCCTGCCGTAGGACGGCCCACGACACGGGCACTGCTACGACCCCGGTACACAGCACGGCCACGAGCGAGAGAACCACCCACGGCCAATGGCGCAGCGATCGCACCAACGGTCCGCCGCCGCACCTGGTCCAGGCCATCGCTCGACACGCCCACGTCGATGTCACGTTGAAGATCTACGCCCACACCAACCTTGACGCGATGCGGGCGGTGGTGAAGCGTCTTGATGACCAGTTGGGCTGAGATTCGTCGCTGCTACATGCGCTGCTACAACGAGACGGGGCGCCTGATCTTGTGATCGGCTCCGCTGCTGGTCAATCGTGGTGGGCGCGGCAGGTTTCGAACCTGCGACCCCTCGCTTGTAAGGCGAGTGCTCTCCCACTGAGCTACGCGCCCGGAACGCCCGTACGGCGGGCCGGAGGTTGGCTAGCTTACCCTGCCCTCCGCCGGCCCGGTCGCACGGCGTGCCCGGCCGGTCAGCCGGCGGCGGCCTCGGCCAGCGCCTTGCGCCAGCCCTGCTGGTCGCGCGCCTCGCCCGGCCCGTTGAGCTCGGCGAAGCGGACCACGCCGGCCTTGTCGATCACGAACGTGCCGCGGTCGGCGAACCCGGCGGTGTCGTTGAACACGCCGTACGCCTGGGCGACCGCGCCGTGCGGCCAGAAGTCGGCGAGCAGCGGGAACTGGTAGCCCTCCCGGTCGGCCCAGACCTTGTGGCTGTAGACCGAGTCGACGCTGACGGTCAGCACCTGGACGTCGTCGTTGACGTAGTCGTCGAGGTTGTCGCGCACCTCGGCCAGCTCACCCTGGCAGGTGCCGGTGAACGCGAGCGGATAGAAGACCAGCAGGACGGTGCGCCGGCCGCGGAAGGCCGAGAGCCGCACCTCCTGGTTGTTCTGGTCCTTCAGCACGAAGTCCGGCGCCTCGGCGCCCACCTCGATCGGCATGCCAGCTCCTCGGGTCGAAGTCGGGGACGCACCCAGATTGTCACCCCCGGCGGGTGGCCGCCGGGCGTGGGGTGGGGCGGCTACTTCCGGCCCTTGGCGCCGCGGCGCAGGACGAGCCGGGCGCCGCTCCAGTCCCGGCCGGCGTTGACCGTCGAGGTCTGCTGGAGGCCGGCCGTGGGTGCGGACTCGGCGATCTCGCTCGGCTCGACGTGCCCCTCGCGCCCCGCCTTGGGCGTGAGCAGCCACACGACACCGGTGTCGGCCAGCGGGCCGAGGGCGTCGACGAGGAGCTCGAAGAGATCACCGTCGCCGTCGCGGTACCAGACCAGCACCGCGTCGACCACCTCGTCGGTGTCCTCGTCGACCAGCTCTCCACAGCGGTCCGTCAGGGCGTCTCGGAGATCCTGGTCGACGTCGTCGTCGTACCCCATCTCCATGACGACCATCCCCGGCTCGATTCCGAACCGGTCCGCCAGGCTGCGTACCCCGTCGGCGGCCTGACCAGCGGTCGCGCTCACTGTCGCGTGCCTCCTCATCTCATCCCTGCTGGCGACGTCGTCGACGCCGTCAGGCAAAGTCCACACAGTTGTGGCTCCCTGCGCAAGTGGCGCACCGGGTGGAACGGAATTTACCGTGCCAGGAGCGTACGGGCACCCTGGGTAATGGCTTCCTCGGAGACCAGAACCTGACGTGCCGCCGGACCTAATGGTACAAACGAGTCAACTCCGGCAACTCGTCGCGCCGCCCCGACATATCCGGCATCGACCAGAGCGGCGATCACCCCCTCGCCGACCCCGCCGGACCGGCGGGTCTCGTCCACCACCAGCACCCGGCCGGTCGCGGCCGCCTCCCGGATGATGTCCGCCACCGGCAGCGGGGCCAGCCAGCGCAAATCCACCACCCGGGTGCCGATCCCCTCGTCCGCGAGGATCGCGGCCGCGCGCAGCGACATCCGTACGCCGTTACCGAAGGTGATGATCGTGACGTCCTCGGCCGAGCCGACGCCGTAGACCCGGGCCCGGCCGATCGGCACGTGCCCGCTCGCCCAGGCGCCCGGCTCCGGATAGCCGGCCAGCCACTCCCCGTCGCCCTCGGCGTACAGGTCGCGGGTGTGGTAGAGCGCGATCGGCTCCAAAAAGACGCAGACGCTGCCGTCCACCGCCGCGCTGGCCAGGCAGGTCCGCAGCATGGGCGCGGCGTCGTCCGGCCGGGCCGGCACGGCGATCACCAGGCCCGGCACGTCCCGGAGTACGGCCACCGAGTTGTCGTTGTGGAAGTGCCCGCCGAAGCCCTCCTGGTACGCCAGCCCGGCCACCCGCACCACCATCGGGTTGCGGAACGCCCCCTGCGAGAAGAACTGCATGGTGGCCGCCTCGCCCCGCAACTGGTCCTCGGCGTTGTGCAGGTACGCCAGGTACTGGATCTCCGGCACCGGCAGCATCCCGGCCAGCCCGGCGCCGAGCCCGAGCCCGAGCACCGAGGTCTCGTCGAGCAGCGTGTCGAAGACCCGGGCCGCCCCGAACCGGTCCCGCAGCCCCTTGGTCACCCCGTACACCCCGCCCTTGGCGGCCACGTCCTCACCGAAGACGGCCATCTGCGGGTGGTCGAGCATCCCGTCGGCGAGCGCGGCGTTGATGCTCTGCGCCAGGGTCAACGGCCCGGCCAGCTCGGGCGGCTTCCCGCCGAACGACTCCGCCCGCGCGGCCGCACCGGGGCCGCTGGCCCGGGCCGCCGCGTCGGCCACCGCCCGGGCCACCCGGACCTGGCGGCGGGGCGCCAGCGGGGCGACCACCTCGGCCGGCGCGGTGAGCTTCGGCTCGTCGAGCACCTCCTCGGCGATCCGGCGCACCCGCCAGCCGATCTCGTCGTACCGGGAGAGCAGCTCCGCGCCCGTGGCGACACCCGCCCGCACGAGCAGCCGCGCGGTGCCGACGACCGGGTCCCGGTCCAGGTCGGCGGCGATCTCCTCGGCCCCGCGGTACGCGGTCTCGACGTCCGCGCCGGCGTGCCCCATCAGCCGCACGGTGGACAGGTGCAGCACCGCCGGCCGCCGGTGCCGGCGCACCCAGGCGGCCGCCTCCGCCGCCACCTCGTACGCCCGCACCAGGTCGCCGCCGTCCGCGGCGAAGTAGCGGATCCCCGGCCTGGCCTGCAGCGTCGTGGCCACCCAGCCCTTCGGCGAGCGGACGCTGATGCCGAGCCCGTTGTCCTCGCAGACGAAGAGCACCGGGATGCGCAGGCCGGTGTGGTCGTACCAGCCGGCGGTGTTGAACGCGGCGGCGGCGCTGGCGTGGTTGACCGACGCGTCGCCGAAGGAGCAGACCACGATGGCGTCCGGCGGCCAGAGCGCGTGCGCGGCGCCGCCGCCGCTGCCGATCCGCACCCCGGCGCCGTTGCGCCGCCCGGCCATGTCCAGCCGGCGCAGCCGCTCCACGGCCAGCCCCATCCCGACGGCGCGCGGCAGGTGCGAGGCGATGGTCGAGGTGGTGGGCACGACCGCCAGGTCGGCGCGGCCGAAGACCTTGTGCCGGCCCCCGGCGATCGGCTCCCGGGCCGAGGCGACCATCCCGCGCAGCACGTCCCGGGCGGCCTCGGCGTACCCCCGGGCGAACGGCCGGTCCGGGACGGGCCCGGCGGTCTCCTCCCCGACGGCGGGATCGTCGGCGTCCTGGTCGGCAGGGGCGGCCGCCTCCTCGCGGGCCGGCCCGGTGGCGTCCGGGCCGTCGGCCGACGTCGGGGCGGGACCGGTCGCGCTGGCCTGGGCGGCCCGGACGCAGTAGAACGCCCCGGAACGGTAGTGCAGCAGCGCCGGGTCGCTGGCCCGCAGGGCGGCGGCGACCGCGGCGTTGCCCTCGTGGCCGGCCGAACCGATCGTGTAGAACCCCTCGCCGAAACTGCGCAGCCAGCGTCCGGCGAGGTCGAGCTGCCGGCTGGTGACCTGTGCGTCGAACAGGTCGAGCGCTTGCGCGCCGGTCAGCGCCGCGCCGTCGGCGACCGGCTCTGCCGGGTCACGCCGCTGCTCGGGGGCGGCCAGCGCGGCCAGGGTCTCCCGGAGCCGGTCGTCGAGATCTTGCGGGGTGGTCACGTCCGACAGCATTACCGACGAGGGGCCGGCTCGCCCAGTCGGACACGAACCACGCGGGTTGGCTCAGTCGGTGCCGCACGCCTCCGGGCAGCCGCCGTCGGAGACCTTCCAGACCAGGTCACGCAGGGTGGACAGCTCGTCGGTGGTGAGCCCGGTGAGCAGTCGGGAGTCGGACATCACCTCGTGCACCCGCTGCCGCATCCGGCGCCCGGCCTCCGTCACCACCAGGGTCTTCTGCCGCCGGTCGGCCGGGTCCACCCGGCGCTGCACCAGCCCGGCCTGCTCCAGCTTGTCGACCAGGGCGGTGACGTTGGACCGGTCGCAGCGCAGCTGCTCGGCGAGATCGCGGGCGGGCAGCGGCCGGTCGGGGTCGAGCTCGTGCAGGGCCCGGGCGACCGCCGGGGTCAGCCCCAGCGCGGCGATCTCGACGTCCTGGTAGTGCCGCATGGCGGAGGCGATGTGCATGATCCGTCGCACCGCGTCCCCGGCCAGCCCGGAGCGCCGGCCCAGCTCCGGCTCGGTGGAGGGAACGGTGCTCTGCGCCATGCCTCACATCCTACTTTCCAGCCGATAGTTTAGTACCTCTACTATCGAGCAGCTCACGCAAATCGTGTGGGCGAACTCAGGAGGAAGAACCTCATGTCCGACTTCTCGGTCCTCGCCATCTCCGGCAGCCTGCGCGACGCCTCGTTCAACACCGCCCTGATCCGGGCGGCCCAGCGGCTCGCCCCGCCCGGGCTGACCATCGAGCGGTACGAGAACCTGGCCGCCGTCCCGCCGTTCAGCGAGGACCAGGAGGCACAGCCGCCGGCGCCCGTGCTCGACCTTCGGCAGCGGATCGCCGCGGCGGACGCGCTGCTCATCGCCACTCCGGAGTACAACTACGGGGTGCCCGGAGTGCTGAAGAACGCGCTCGACTGGGCGTCCCGACCGACCTTCCCGGTCACCGCCTGGGTGTCGCCGCTGGCGCACAAGCCGGTGGCGATCATGGGCGCCGCGCCGACCGGGATGGGCACCGTCAGGGCTCAGCTCCAGCTGCGGCAGCTCTTCCTCTGGACCGACTCGGCCGTGGTCAGCAAGCCGGAGATCATCGTCACCAACGCGCACGAGAAGCTCGACGTCGACGGCACGGTCAAGGACGCCACCACCGAAACCCTGCTGCGCGGCCTGCTCGACGCCCTGGTCACCCGGATCCGGATCACCGAGCTGGCCGCCGCCGCCTGACCCACCGCCGTCGCCGCACCAACCGCGCCGGCCGCACCGGCCCCGTGGCCGGATGGTGCTCGATCCGGGAAGTGGTGGCCTCGGCGCACGTCCGAGGCCACCACTTTCACGATGTCGCGCGATCGTGCCGCGGCGGCCAGTCGCGCCGGCCGGTCGGCGACGCGGTCGCCGGCGGGGCGGCCGCTCGCCGCGCGGTGGGCGGCCACCGCGCCGGTCACCAGGAGCGCGGCCGTCGCGGTGGCGGCCGTTCCCGGTGGCCCGGCCAGGTGGAGCCCGCCGAGGACGGTGACGCCCAGCACGGCGGCCAGCAGGGTGCCGGTGGAGACCAGCGCGGAGAGCGCGGCCGCCGCGGTGACCGGCACGGTGCCGGCCAGCCGGGCGACCAGTGGACTGAACGCCGCGGCGTGCGCGGCGCCGCCCACCAACAGCAGGGCGCCCGCCGCCGGCCACGGCCAGCCGTCCCGGGACAGCGCGTCGACCGACAGCACCACCACGGCCAGCACCGGCAGGCCGGCCACCGGGAGGACGTCCCGGCAGCGCCGCGGCAGCCGCGGCACGCTCAGACCGCAGAGGGCGAACCCGGCGGCGTACGGCAGGAAGGCCAGCCCGGCGACGAGGGCGCTGAGCCTGACCCGGTACCGCAACCGGCTGCGGGTCGGCCGGGCGATGGACCTGCTGGCCGGGGGCGCGAGCCCGGCGGAGACGCGGCCGAGCTGGGCTTCGCCGACCAGGCCCACCTCACCCGGACGGTCCGCGCCCACCTCGGGCACACCCGGGGCCGGCTGCGCCGGCTGCTGCGTGACGGCTGACGCCGGACACCCGGGCGGGGACTGCTGTTCGACCAATGGCGAGGACGGCGGCCCCCTGCCCGTCACCTGATGGTCATTGACGCTCGCGACGCTTCCCGGGTCGAGAAATCGGACCCCGGGGAGGAAACCGTGGCACTGTCCCGACGTACCGTCCTGGTCACCGGCGCGGCGCTCGGCGCCGCCGGCGCGGTGACCGGCCTGACCACGGCGGCGAGCGCGAGCGCGTCCGGCCCGCTGCGCCAGGACCCGTTCACCCTCGGGGTGGCCTCCGGCGACCCCGGCCACGACGGATTCGTGCTCTGGACCCGGCTGGCGCCGCAGCCGCTCGCCGAGGACGGCCTCGGCGGCATGCCGGACCGGGTCGTCCCGGTGCAGTGGGAACTGGCCGCCGACGAGCGGTTCCGGCACGTCGTGCGGCGGGGCGTGGCCTGGGCCCGGCCCGGGTCGGCGCACAGCGTGCACGTCGAGTTGGACGGGCTGCTGCCCGGCCGGGAGTACTTCTACCGGTTCCGGGCCGAGGGGCACCTCTCCCCGGTCGGCCGCACCCGCACGGCGCCCGCGCCCTGGAGCATGCCGGCCGCCCTGGCCATGGGCTTCGCCTCCTGCTCCCAGTACGAGCACGGCTACTTCACCGCCTACCGCCGGCTGGCCGAGACCGAGCCGGAGCTGATCCTGCACCTGGGCGACTACCAGTACGAGTACGCGCCGGACACCTACAACGTGCCCGGCGGCAACCCGCGCGACCACCAGGGCCCGGAGACCCGGACGCTGGCCAACTACCGGCAGCGGCACGCCCAGTACAAGACCGACGCCGACCTGCAGGCCGCGCACGCCGTCGCGCCCTGGTTGGTGGTCTTCGACGACCACGAGGTGGAGAACAACTGGGCCGACGAGACGCCGGAGGCGGCGGACCCGGACTTCCTCGCCCGGCGGGCGGCCGCCTTCCAGGCGTACTACGAGAACATGCCGCTGCGCCGCACCTCGATCCCGCGCGGCATCGACATGCAGCTCTACCGGCGGGTCCGCTGGGGTCGGCTGGCCACCTTCCACATGCTCGACACCCGGCAGTACCGCGACGACCAGGCCTGTGGCGACGGCTACCGGAACTGTGCGGCGGCCGCCGACCCGAGCCGCTCCATCACCGGCGCCGACCAGGAGGCCTGGCTGCTGGACGGCTTCCGCCGCTCCGACGCCCGCTGGGACATCCTCGGCCAGCAGGTCTTCTTCGCCCAGCGGGACAACAACGCCGGGCCGCTGACGGTCACCAGCATGGACGCCTGGGACGGCTACGTCGCCTCGCGCGACCGGATCACCCGCGGCTGGCTGGCCGCCGGGGTGCGCAACCCGGTGGTGCTCACCGGGGACGTGCACGCGCACTGGGCCAGCGACCTGAAGCTGGACTACGCCGACCCGACCTCCCGGACCGTCGGCACCGAACTGGTCTGCTCCTCGATCACCTCGGGCGGGGACGGGGCCGACTCGGTCACCGGCTCGCACCCCTGGCTGGCGTTCAACCCGCACCTGCGGTTCCAGAACAACCTGCGCGGCTACGTCCGCACCACGATCACCCCGGCGCAGCTCACCGCCGACTTCGACGTGCTGCCGTACGTGAGCCGGCCGGGCGCGCCGGCGCACACCCGGGCGCGGTTCGTCATCGAGGACCGGGTGCCCGGCCTGCACCTGACCGCGGACAACCCGCTGCCGGCCGCCGCCGCGCGCAGTTCGGCGGCCACCGACGAGGGCCGGCGGACGGTGGAGGCCGAGACCGTCCGCCCCTGACCACCCGCGCCGACGCGGCGCACGATCACGGAGGGAGTGGCCGTCCGACCCCGGGCGGCCACTCCCTCCCGTGCGGGCGCCTCGGCCCGGCCGGTCCGGGCAGGGCCGGCGCGGAGCCGGCGACTGGTCGGGGCGATCAGCCCGGGAGGAAGGAGAGGCGGACCTTGCGGGACGGGTTGTCGCCGTTGGGGTCGACCAGGCAGAGCGACTGCCAGGTGCCCAGCGCGAGCTGCCCGTCGAGCACCGGCAGCGTCGCGTACGGCGGCAGGAAGGCGGGCAGCACATGGTCCCGGCCGTGCCCGGTAGAGCCGTGCCGGTGCCGCCAGCGGTCATCGGCGGGCAGCAGGTCGTCCAGCGCGCTGAGCAGATCGTCGTCGGAGCCGGAGCCGGTCTCGATGAGCGCCAGGCCGGCGGTGGCGTGCGGCACGAAGACGTGCAGCAGACCGTCGCCCTGACCGGAGACGAACCGTTCCGCCTCGGCGGTGATGTCCCGGACGGTGGGGCGGGAACCGGTCTGGACGCTGATCACCTCACTGCGCATACGTCGCATTCTGCCGCAGCGCCGGGTCAGTAGCCGCCGCCACCGCCGCCGGAGTCACCTCCACCGGAGAAGCCGCCGCCGGAGTCGCCCCCGCCCGACCAGCCGCCGCCGGAGTCGCCCCCGCCCCACCAACCGGCGCCGGAACTCGCGCCGGACCGGTCGCCGGACTCGTCGCCCCGGCCGTGGTCCCGGTCGCGGTAGTCCGTGCCGACGTCCCCGGTCGGGCCGACGTACAGCGCCCCCGCCGCCGCGTCCTGGGGGCGGCGCCGGCTGCGTGGCCGGCGCGCATCCCGGATCAGCCCGACCCCGAGCAGCGCCAGGGTCGCACCCACCGCCGCGATCATGAACGCCCCCGGTGACACGAGCCAGCCGGCCACCCCGCCGACCGCCGTGCCGACCACTCCGACGGCGGTCATCACCCCGCCGAGAACCACCGGTCGCCATCTCATGACGGCAGGGTAGGGACGCCGGACAAGTGCGCCCCCCGGCCCGACCGGCGGGCCGGCGCGCCGACCGGACAAAGTTACTGGTGGGTACCTGTGTCGAGCATCGCGTCTCGGGGCGGTGGACGTGACGCCGGGTGGCACAAGGGGGCAGGATGGCGCTAGAGACCTATCCCACACACAACCGAGGGAACGCCTGTGGCTACGGAACGCAAGCGCCCGGTGATCACCGCCGGTCTGCCGAGCCAGCTTCCGGACATCGACCCTGAAGAAACCAGCGAATGGGTCGAGTCGCTCGACGGTGTCATCGACGAGCGCGGGACCAAGCGCGCCCGCTACGTCATGCTGCGCCTGCTGGAGCGGGCCCGCGAGCGCCAGGTCGGGGTGCCGTCCCTGACCACCACGGACTACATCAACACCATCCCGCCGGAGCGCGAGCCGTGGTTCCCGGGTGACGAGCACGTCGAGCGGCGGATCCGGGCGTACGTCCGATGGAACGCCGCCATGCTGGTGCACCGGGCGCAGCGCCCGGAGATCAGCGTCGGCGGGCACATCTCCACCTTCGCCAGCTCGGCCTCGCTCTACGAGGTGGGCTTCAACCACTTCTTCCGGGGCAAGGACCACCCGGGCGGCGGCGACCACATCTTCTACCAGGGCCACGCCTCCCCCGGCATGTACGCGCGGGCGTTCCTCGAGGGCCGGCTCACCGAGCACCAGCTCGACGGGTTCCGCCAGGAGCTGTCCCACCCCGGCGGCGGCCTGCCGTCGTACCCGCACCCGCGGCTGATGCCGGACTTCTGGGAGTTCCCCACGGTCTCCATGGGCCTGGGCGGGCTGAACGCGATCTACCAGGCGCGGTTCAACCGCTACCTGCACCACCGGGGCATCAAGGACACCTCCGACCAGCACGTCTGGGCGTACCTCGGCGACGGTGAGATGGACGAGCCGGAGACCCTCGGCGCGATCGGGGTGGCCGCCCGCGAGGAGCTGGACAACCTCACCTTCGTGATCAACTGCAACCTGCAGCGGCTGGACGGCCCGGTCCGCGGCAATGGCAAGGTCATGCAGGAGCTGGAGGCGTTCTTCCGGGGCGCCGGCTGGAACGTCATCAAGGTGGTCTGGGGCCGGGAGTGGGACCCGCTGCTCGCCGCGGACACCGACGGCGCGCTGGTCAACCTGATGAACACCACCCCGGACGGCGACTACCAGACCTACAAGGCGGAGTCCGGGGCGTACGTGCGGGAGCACTTCTTCGGCCGCGACCCGCGCACCCGCAAGATGGTCGAGCACCTGAGCGACGACGAGATCTGGAACCTCAAGCGGGGCGGGCACGACTACCGCAAGCTCTACGCGGCCTACAAGGCGGCGATGGAGCACACCGGGCAGCCGACGGTGATCCTGGCCAAGACGATCAAGGGCTGGACGCTCGGCTCGCACTTCGAGGCGCGCAACGCCACGCACCAGATGAAGAAGCTGACGCTGGAGGACCTCAAGACCTTCCGCGACCGGCTCTTCCTGGACATCCCGGACTCGGCGCTGGAGGAGAACCCCTACCTGCCGCCGTACTACCACCCGGGCGAGAAGTCCGACGAGATCGCCTACCTCCATGAGCGGCGCAGGCAGCTCGGCGGCTACCTGCCGTCGCGGCGCACCGAGGGCAAGCGGCTGGCCATCCCCGGCTCGGAGCGGTTCTCCGACGTCAAGCGGGGCTCGGGCAAGCAGAAGGTGGCCACCACGATGGCCTTCGTCCGCCTGCTCAAGGACGTCATGAAGGACAAGGAGTTCGGCAAGCGCTGGGTGCCGATCATCCCGGACGAGGCCCGCACCTTCGGCATGGACTCGCTCTTCCCGACGGCGAAGATCTACTCTCCGCACGGGCAGCGGTACACCGCGGTCGACCGGGAGCTGTTCCTGTCGTACAAGGAGGCCCTCGGCGGGCAGATCCTGCACGAGGGGATCAACGAGGCCGGCTCGGTCGCCTCGTTCACCGCCGCGGGCTCGTCGTACGCCACGCACGGCGAGCCGATGATCCCGATGTACATCTTCTACTCGATGTTCGGGTTCCAGCGCACCGCCGACGGGCTCTGGGCGGCCGCCGACCAGATGGCCCGGGGCTTCCTGCTCGGCGCCACCGCCGGCCGCACCACGCTGAACGGCGAAGGGCTCCAGCACGAGGACGGCCACTCGCACCTGATGGCCGCCACCAACCCGGCGGTCGTCGCGTACGACCCGGCGTTCGCGTTCGAGATCGCGCACATCATGGAAGACGGCCTGCACCGGATGTACGGCGAGGCGCAGGAGAACGTCTTCTACTACCTCACCGTCTACAACGAGCCGATCCTCCAGCCGGCGGAGCCGTCCGACGTGGACGTCGAGGGGCTGCTCAAGGGCATCTACCGCTACTCCCCCGCGCCGCAGGTCAACGGTGACGCCCCGAAGGCCAACCTGCTCGCCTCCGGCACCGGGATGCAGTGGGCGCTGCGCGCGCAGCAGCTGCTCGCCCAGGACTGGGGAGTGGCCGCGGACGTCTGGTCGGTGACCTCCTGGACGGAGCTGCGCCGCGACGCGGTCCAGTGCGAGGAGCACAACCTGCTCAACCCGGGCGCCGAGCAGCAGGTGCCGTACGTGACCCGGAAGCTGGCCGACGCCGACGGGCCGAAGGTCGCGGTCAGCGACTGGATGCGCGCGGTACCGGACCTGATCGCCCGCTGGGTACCCGGCGACTACACCTCGCTCGGCACCGACGGCTTCGGCATGTCGGACACCCGGCACGCGCTGCGCCGGCACTTCCACGTCGACGCCGAGTCGGTGGTGGTCGCGACGCTGCGGCAGCTCGCGCTCCGCGGCGCGGTACCGGCCACCGTGCCCGCCGAGGCGGCCAAGAAGTACGCCATCGAGGACGTCACCGCCGCCCCGGTCGGCGAGACCGGCGGCGACAGCTAGGTCGTACGACGCGAAGGGCCCGGCGCATCCGCGCCGGGCCCTTTCGTCGTCCCGCGCCGGCGTCGGCGGGGCGAGCGCGAGTGGGCGGTGGACCGGTGTCCCTGGCGGGGACCCGGGCCACCGCCGTCGCGGGTGGCGCCAGGACGAGCCCGGTCAGCCGACGGCGGCCAGATCGGTCAGCCGGGCGAGCGAGTCCTCCAGGTCGGCGCCGACCCGACGCAGGCCGAGCCGGAGCAGGGCGGCCTTGACCGGACCGGCCGGCCAGCGTACGACGATGAGCCGTACGATCGTCCCGCCCTCCTCCTCGTCGGGAGTGAGCTGGACGTAGATCTCGGTGCGCGCCTCCGCCCGGGCACCGGCGCCCTTGGCGCGTTCCCGCCAGCCGATCAGGGTCGGCTCCTGGTAGGCGATCACCTCGGCCTCATGCGCCGCGCCGCGCCCGGCCTGGACCAGCTGCCGCCGCCCGAAGCCCTCCCCTGAGAGCACCTCGGCCGCGCGGACCCCCGCCAGCCAGGCCGGCAGCTGCTCGGCCCGCTGCACGACGTCCCAGACCGCTTCCACCGGCGCCGCCACGTGCGCACTGCGTTCCACGAGGATCATTTCCCTTTTCCTCCAGTGAGGACATCCCACGATATCGGCACTCTATGCACAAATTCGGACTTACCTGGACGGGTTCGGAAAAGACACGCCGAAAACCATTGCGTCCTGAGCGACGAGCGCCTATGGCGTATTCGCCGGCCGCGTCCTAGAGTCGCGAACACGTTTCGCGTTCACCGGGAGGGCGCATGCCGACCGCACCGATGCCCGACTTCCCCGCCGGCTTCCGCTGGGGCGTCTCCACCTCCGCCTACCAGATCGAGGGCGGCGTCGGCGCAGACGGCCGGGGGCCGTCCATCTGGGACACCTTCGCGCACTCCCCGGGCCGGATCGTCGACGGCAGCACCGGCGACGTGGCCTGCGACCACTACCACCGGCACGCCGAGGACGTCGAACTGATGGCGGGGCTCGGCGTCTCCGCGTACCGCTTCTCCCTCGCCTGGCCCCGGGTCCAGCCCCGGGGCACCGGCCCGGCCAACCCGGCCGGGCTGGACTTCTACGACCGGCTGGTCGACGACCTGCTGGCCCGGGGCATCGACCCGGTCGCCACCCTGTTCCACTGGGATCTGCCGCAGCCCCTCGAGGACGCCGGCGGCTGGCTGAACCGGGAGACCGCGCACCGCTTCGCCGAGTACGCCGACCTGACCGCCGCCCGGCTCGGCGACCGGGTCCAGCTCTGGATCACCCTCAACGAGTCCTTCGTCCACATGAGCCTCGGGCACGGCATGGGAGTGCACGCGCCCGGGCGGATGCTGCTCTTCGACGCCTTCCCGGTCGCCCACCACCAACTGCTCGGCCACGGCCTCGCGGTCGGCGCGCTGCGCGCCCGCACCGCCAGCCCGGTCGCCATCGCCAACAACTACTCCCCGGTCCGGGTGGCCGGCGACAGCGACGCCGACCGGGCGGCCGCGGCCGCGTACGAGGCGCTGCACAACCGGCTCTTCACGGATCCGCTGCTGGGCCGGGGCTACCCCGCCGGGCAGAACTTCGACGAGACCGTGGTGCGCGACGGCGACCTGGCGGTGATCGCCGCGCCGATCGACGTGCTCGGGGTGAACTACTACAACCCCACCGCGGTGCGCGCGCCGGAGGACGGCTCCCCGCTGCCGTTCGACCTGGTGCCGCTGGAGGGCTACCCGCGGACCGCCTTCGACTGGCCGGTCTCCCCAGACGGGCTGCGCGAGCTGCTCGGCTGGCTGCGGGACACGTACCGCGACGACCTGCCGCCGATCGAGATCACCGAGAGCGGCTGCGCCTACGACGACGCCCCGGACGCCACCGGACGGGTGCCCGACCCGGAGCGGATCGCCTATCTCGACGGGCACCTGCGCGCGGTACGGGCCGCGATCGCCGACGGCGTGGACGTCCGCGGCTACTTCGTCTGGTCGCTGCTGGACAACTGGGAGTGGGCCGAGGGCTTCACCAAGCGCTTCGGGCTTGTGCACGTCGACTTCGACACCCAGGTCCGCACCCCGAAGTCCTCGTACGCCTGGTTCCGCGACCTGATCGCGGCCGCCCGCCGGGCGCCGCTGCGGTGACCACCGTCGACCCGACGCCGACCTCGCTGCCGGCGGCGCTCGCCGAGCCGACCGTCCCGGTCCGGCGGGGCTGGATCGCACTAATCTTCGCGGCCAACCTCGGCGTCTGGATGGCCTTCTTCACCCCGATCCAGGTGCTGTTGCCGCAGCAGGTGGAGCGGATCGCGCCGGGTGACAAGGAGGCCGTGCTCGCGCTGGTCACCGGCCTCGGCGCGCTTGCCGCGGTGCTCGCCAACCCGCTCGCCGGCGCGCTGTCCGACCGGACCTGCCTGCGGCTGGCCGGCCGCGAGTTCGGCCGCCGGCATGTCTGGACCGCCGGCGGGGCACTGCTCGGCGCCGCGGCCCTGGCCCTGCTGGCCCAGCAGCGCACCGTGCTCGGAGTGGCGCTGGGCTGGGTCGCCGCGCAGGTCTGCTTCAACGCGATGTTGGCCAGCCTCACCGCCGCCGTGCCGGACCGGGTGCCGGTCGCTCAGCGCGGCGGGGTCTCCGGCTGGGTGGGCATCCCGCAGGCGCTCGGGCTGGTGCTCGGGGTGGTGCTGGTGACCGCCGTGGTGACCGGCAACGCCGCCGGCTACCTGGCGATGGCCGCGGCGGTGCTGCTGCTGGCGCTGCCGTTCACCCTGGCCACCACCGACGACCCGCTGCCCCGCGCGCAGCGGCCGGCGCTGCGCTGGCGCGCCCTGCCCGCCTCGATGTGGGTCTCGCCACGCCGGTACCCGGACTTCGGCTGGGCCTGGATCACCCGGTTCCTGGTCCAGCTCGGCAACGCCCTCGGCACCCTCTACCTGCTCTACTTCCTCACCGACCAGGTGCGGCTGGCCGACCCGGAGGGCGGCCTGCTGGTGCTGATCCTGCTCTACACGGCCGGGATGGCCGCCACCGCGGTGCTGGCCGGCCGGCTCTCCGACCGCTCCGGGCGGCGGAAGGTCTTCGTGATCGCCTCCGGCGGGATCATGGCGGTCGCCGCGCTGCTGCTCGCCGTCGCGCCGGTCTGGCCGATGGCGGTGGTCGCCGCGCTGCTGCTCGGCGCCGGCTACGGCGTCTACCTGTCGGTGGACGCCGCGCTGATCACCCAGGTGCTGCCCCGGGCCACCGACCGGGCCAAGGACCTCGGGGTGATCAACATCGCCAACTCCGCCCCGCAGGTGCTCGGCCCGGCGCTCTCCGCCCCGCTCGTGGTGCATCTAGGCGGTTATCCGACGCTCTACGCGGTCACCGCGGCGGTCACCGTGCTGGGCAGCGTGCTGGTGTTGAAGATCCGCTCGGTGCCCTGACCCGCACCCCTGGCCGAATCCGGTCGCGCGCCGCCGTAGGCTGGGGGACGTGACGGTACGTGTACGCTTCGCCCCCTCCCCGACCGGTATGTTCCACGTCGGCGGCGCCCGCTCGGCCCTGCAGAACTGGATCTACGCCAGGCAGCAGGGCGGGGTGTTCGTGCTCCGCATCGAGGACACTGACGCGGCGCGGAACAAGCCGGAGTGGACCGAGGGCATCCTCTCCGCGCTGGACTGGATCGGCATCGAGCGCGGCAGCTACGAGGGCCCCCACTTCCAGTCCCAGTACGCCGGCGAGCACCGGGCCGCCGCGGCGCGGCTCTACGAGTCCGGCCGGGCGTACTACTGCGACTGCACGCGGGAGGCGGTGCAGGCCCGCACCGGCTCGCAGTACCAGGGCTACGACGGCTTCTGCCGCGACCGCGGCCTGGGCCCGGGCGAGGGTCGGGCGCTGCGCTTCCGTACGCCGGACGAGGGCGAGACCGTGGTGGTCGACCTGATCCGCGGCGAGCCCACCTTCGAAAACAAGCTGATCGAGGACTTCGTCATCGCCCGCGGCGACGGCTCGCCGGTGTTCCTGCTGGCCAACGTCGTGGACGACATGACGATGGGGATCACCCACGTGATCCGGGCCGAGGAGCACCTGCCGAACACCCCGAAGCAGCAGCTGCTCTGGGACGCCCTCGGGGTCAAGCCGCCGACCTGGGCGCACGTGCCGGTGGTGGTCAACGAGAAGCGGCAGAAGCTCTCCAAGCGCCGCGACAAGGTCGCCCTGGAGGCGTACCGGGACGAGGGCTACCTCGCCGCCGCGATGCGCAACTACCTGATGCTGCTCGGCTGGGCGCCCTCCGGCGACCGGGAGATCGTGCCCTGGTCGGTGATCGAGGAGGAGTTCCGGCTGGAGGAGGTCAACCCGTCGCCGGCGTTCTTCGACGAGAAGAAGCTGCGCGCGTTCAACGGGGAGTACATCCGGGCGCTGCCGATCGAGGACTTCGTCGAGGCCTGCCAGCCCTGGCTGACCGGCACCGGCACCATCGCGCCGCCGCCGTGGCAGCCGGCGGAGTTCGACGCCGCGGCGTTCGCCGCGGTGGCCCCGCTGGCGCAGACCCGGATCGCGGTGCTCAGCGAGATCGTGCCGAACGTCGACTTCCTCTTCCTCGCCTCGCCGCTGATCGACGAGGCGGCTTGGGCCAAGGCGATGAAGGAGGGCTCGGCGGAGCTGCTGGACGCGGCGATGGCGGCGTTCGGGGCGCTGGAGTCCTGGGACGCCGAGTCGCTCAAGGCCGCCCTGGAGGCGGTCGGCGCGGAGCGCGGGCTCAAGCTCGGCAAGGCGCAGGCCCCGGTCCGGGTCGCGGTCACCGGCCGGACGGTCGGGCTGCCGCTCTTCGAGTCGCTGGAGGTGCTCGGCCGCGAGCGCACCCTGACCCGGCTGCGCGCCGCCCGGGTCCGCCTGGTCTGAGGTCTGTCAGCCGCCCGTCGGTGGTCCAACCACCGACGGGCGGGCACCGCACCGCGCCCTTTGCTCTGCTTCAACCCGCGCAACGCCGGACCTCGCTGACTGTTGCGCCCGTTGAAGCAGAGCAAAGGACTGCGCGAAGGGGCGCCACCGCCCGCCGCCTCGCCCGCTCCGGCACACATCGCGCTGCGGCACGCGCGCCGGCTCCGCCGACGACGGTCGAGCGCAGCGCGCAGCGTCCGGGCCAACCGTTCGGCCCGTCCGGCGTCAGCCCCGGGCGGACCGGCGGCGGAGCAGGAGACCCGTGACGAGCGCGGCGAGCAGCACCAGGCCGCCGAGCCCCCAGAGCCAGCCCCGGGAGTCGGGGTCGCCGCCCTGCCCGGCCGTTGGCGCGGCCACCGTCGGGCTGCCGCCGTCCGGCCCGGGCGCGGCCGAACCTGACCCGGCCGACGGCGATGCGGTCGGGACCGACCCCGCCGGGCCGGTGCCGGCCGTCGACGGCGCGGCGGACGGGTCGGCGGGGGTGCCGGTGGTGAGGGTGAACCGCACCTCGCCGGAGACCGGGTGCCCGTCGCTGGAGGCCAGCCGGTAGCCGACGATGTAGAGCCCGGCCTTGCCGGGCTTGAACGGCAGGCCCACCCGGTTGCCGGTGAACGTCGGCGCGCCGCCCAGCGCGGCCACGTTGTCCGGGCCGGTGACTGTGATCTTCGTCGTGGCCGGGTCCAGCTTCGCCAGGAACCGCAGTTCGATCCGGGCCGGCGCGGCCGCCACCCGGGCGCCGTCGCGCGGATCGCTGCCGGTCAGCGAGTTGTGCGCGGCTGCCGGCGCCGCCGGCAGCAACGACACGCCGAGCGCCACGCCGATCACCGCTGGCCAGGTACGCGCCACACGTGCGACCCTGCCCCCCATGAGACCCTCCGCAAAGGTACGATCCGCCCGCTGATCAACGGCTGCCGCAGATTAGTCGAGCCTGGATCGCAGATAGTTCCAAATACTGTTCCACCAGCTGCAACCGAGCGACGTTCCGCGGAGTCTCTGAGGTGGGTCCCGGCCTGTGGCCACGGTCACCTCCGTCCACCAACCACGCGCGTGACCTGCAGCAAAGCCATCCATCGAACGGGGCGAGGAGGCGGCGATGGTCCGACGGATGAGGCGACTGGTCGCCATACTGGTGGGTGCGTTGACGGCGGCGCTGGTCGCGGTGGCCGCCGCGGCGCCGGCGACGGCCGCCCCGAAGCCGCCGCCCGCCGGGGTGGAGATCACCGGGGACGGGCTGGCCGAGCCGCTGCGGTTGCACGCCGACTCCCACCCGCAGCACGTGGTCGCCATCATCGACCAGGTCAACTTCCTCCCCCGCACCGGGCTGGCGACCGCCCCGAAGCCGGCCGACCTCGGTCCGAAGTACACGATCGTGGTGCTCGCCGGTGACGCGCCGAAGCAGACGTACGACCTCTACCCGAAGGCCAAGGGCGGGCCGCGGGTCTTCCGGCCGGCCAAGCAGCCGGACTCCCGCAAGACCAGCGCGGGCTGGTTCCTCGGCCGGCTTTCCATGTCCGAGACGCTGCGCACGGCCGGGGTGCCGCTGGAGCGCGAGTTCGACACGGTCAGCGGCGGCGTCGGCGGCGGCGAGCGGGTCATCCCCGAGGACGCGCTCAACCCGGCCCGGGACATCGACGAGGCGCTCGGCGAGCTGCAGCGCCTGCTGCTGCTCAACGTCGCGGTGGTGCTGGTCATCACCCTCGGCCTCGCCGGCATCGCGCTGCTGATCCGGCGACGCACCCGCTGAGCCGCCACCGCACCCACCAACCCGGTGCCCGCCGGGTCAGAGCTCCAGCACCACCTTGCCCCGGACGTGGCCGGCCTCCACCAGCCGGTGCGCGTCCGCGGCTTGGGCCAGCGGGAACGTCCGTTCGACCTGGACGGTGAGCCGGCCGGCGTCGACCAGCCCGGCGAGCAGGCTCAGGTCGGCCGTCGACGGCTTGACGAACAGGTAGCTGCCGCCCAGCCGGGCGACGTGTTCCGGATCGGCCGTGGAGACCAGCCGGCCCGGTCGGGCCAGCAGTTGGGCCGAGACGTCCAACGCCTCGCCGCCGAACAGGTCGAGCGCCACGTCCACGCCGTCCGGGGCCACCGCGCGGATCCGGTCGAGCAGCCCGTCGCCGTAGCTGACCGGCTCCGCGCCGAGCGACCGGACGAAGTCGTGGTTGGTCGGGCCCGCGGTGCCGATCACCTTGTCGGCGCCGAGGGCCCGGGCGAGCTGCACGGCCAGGTGGCCGACCCCGCCGGCCGCGCCGTGCACCAGCACCGTGTCCCCGCTGGCGGTGCGGACCGACTGGAGGGCCTGGTAGGCGGTGAGCCCGGCGAGCGGCAGCCCGGCGGCAGCCGCCCAGGACGCCCGCACCGGCTTGTCGGCCAGCGTCCGCTCCGGGGCCGGCACCAGTTCGGCGTACGTGCCGTGTTGGATGTCGTCGCGCCGGACGTACCCGATCACCTCGTCGCCCACGGCGAACCCGGTCACCGCGGGGCCTACCGAGGCCACCACACCGGCCGCGTCCCACCCCGGCACCAGCGGGAAGTGGCTGGGGAAGGCGCCGGCCAGGTGCCCCTCGCGCACCTTCCAGTCGACCGGGTTCACCCCGGCGGCGCGCACCCGCACCAGGACCGTGTCCGGGCCGACCGGCGGCTCGGGCAGGTCGCGCACGGCGAGCAGGTCAGCCGGCCCGTACGCGTCGATGGCGATCGCCTTCACGACCACCACGCTAACCGCCGGTCGGCACCCGCGTGGTCAGCACCAGCGGTGCGGCGGCCGCTGCCGGCGGATCGCCCGCCGGGGCGGACGAACCGGGCCGTGCCGGTGCCCGCCGGCCCAGCCGGGCAGGTCGCTGCGGCAGCCACGCACCTCGGCCGGCTCCAGCTCACCGGGCGGGGCCGGCTCGGCGGCGCGCTGCCGGGGCACCGGCGGGTCCTCGTCGGGCCACTCGGGCGGACGGCTCTGCTCGGTCGGCCCGGCCGGCAGCCCGCCGGCCAGGCGGCGGTGGTGCTTGGCCATCGGCTGCTGCTCGTGGTGACCAGGCCGGCAGGGCTCGCCCTGGGCGCAGCCGTGGTCGGCCTCCCCGTGCGCCATCCCGGTCTCCTCACGCTCGCCGTCGCCCGCCGGCCTTGGCCCCGACGTGCCCTGACACCGTACTGTCCGGGACCGACGCCGTGTGCAGCGCGTACCCGGGTCGGGGCCCGACGAGATCCACTTCCGCGCCGCCCGGGTGGGTCGCCCCGCCACCGGCCGGGGGCGGGTGCCGCCGCGGCGCCGACCGGCCGCCCGGCGTCGATGTCCAGGTCAGGGCATGTCAGGCTGGAGCGGTGAGCGAGCCGGCCGGGATTCAGCTGTCAGCCACGCTGCGCCGGATCGAACGCGCGGCGGGGGCGCTGGCCACCGCCAGCGTGGCCCGGATGGACGAGACCCTGCCGTGGTTCCGCACCCTCCCCGCCGACCAGCGCTCCTGGGTGATGCTGGTGGCCCAGGCCGGCGCCCGCTCGCTGGTGCAGTGGCTGCGCGACGGCGGCGGCACCGCGGACAGCACCCAGGAGGTCTCCGACGAGGTGTTCGCCGCCGCGCCGCAGGCGCTGGCCCGGTCGATCAGCCTCCAGCAGACCGTCGCGCTGATCAAGGTGACCATCGACGTGGTCGAGGAGCAGGTCGGCCACCTGGCCGCGGAGGGCGAGGAGCAGCAGCTGCGCGAGGCGGTGCTGCGCTTCTCCCGGGAGATCGCCTTCGCCGCCGCCCGGGTGTACGCCCGGGCCGCCGAGTCCCGCGGCGCCTGGGACGCCCGGTTGCAGGCGCTGCTGGTGGACGCGCTGCTGCGCGGCGACTCGCCGGACGTGCTGGCCAGCCGGGCCGCCGCGCTCGGCTGGTCGGACGCGCCGCCGGTGGCGGTGGCGGTCGGCCGCTCCCCCGGCGGCGAGGTCTCCGCCGTGCTGCACACCGTCTACCGGCAGGCCCGGCGGATCGGCGCGGAGGTGATCGGCGGGGTGCACGGCGACCGGCTGGTGATCGTGCTCGGCGGCGTCGCCGACCCGCTCGCCGCCACCGGGAAGCTGCTCAGCGCGTTCGGGGACGGGCCGGTGGTGGTCGGCCCGGCGGTGCCGAGCCTGGATGAGGCCACCGAGTCGGCCCGGGCGGCGCTGGCCGGTTTCCGCGCCGCGCCCGCCTGGCCGACCGCGCCCCGGCCGGTGCCGGCGGGCGACCTGCTGCCGGAACGGGCGCTGGCCGGGGACGCGGAGGCGCGCCGGCGGCTGCGCCACGACGTGTACGCGACGCTGGTGCGCGCCGGGGGCGAGCTGCTGGAGACGCTGGACGCCTTCTTCGCCGCCGGCGGGACGCTGGAGAGCGCGGCCCGGGCCCTCTTCGTGCACCCGAACACGGTGCGCTACCGGTTGCGGCGGATCGCCGAGGTGACCGGCTTCTCGCCGCTCGCGCCGCGGGACGCGTTCGCCCTCCGGGTGGCGTTGACCGTGGGCCGGCTCGACCCAGTTGTCCCGGTGGTCCCGAGCCAGACAATGACCCCAGCCGTCAGTAAAACATCACAGACGGGTGATGATCACCGCCGATCTTTGTAGGATCCCTCCAAAGGTCCTAGTGCGGTTTGGTGGCAGTCGGCACAGCGCTACCCACGCGTATCCGGGAGAGTCTTTAGACGTGCTCGCCGTACTTTCACCCGGCCAGGGTTCCCAGAAACCCGGCTTCCTGACTCCCTGGCTCGACCTGCCCGGCGCCGAGGCCCGCCTGCGCTGGTGGTCGGCGCTGGCCGGGGTCGACCTGGTGCACCTGGGCACCGCCGCCGACGCCGACGAGATCAAGGACACCGCCCGCACCCAGCCGCTGCTGGTCGCGGCGGCGCTGCTCGCCGCCGAGCACCTGCCGATGTACGACGTCACGCTCACCGCCGGGCACAGCGTCGGCGAACTGGGCGCGGCGGCGCTGGCCGGGGTGCTCCCGGCGGAGGCGGCGATCACCCTGGCGGGGGTGCGGGGCCGCGAGATGGCCGCCGCATGCGCGCTGGAGCCCACCGGGATGGCCGCCGTACTGGGCGGCGACCCGGACGAGGTGCTCGCCGCCATCGCCGCGCACGGGCTGCACCCGGCCAACCGCAACGGCGCCGGCCAGATCGTCGCCGCCGGCGCGCTGGACAACCTGGACAAGCTCGCCGCCGAGCCACCGGCGAAGACCCGGATCATCCGGCTGCAGGTGGCCGGGGCTTTCCACACCCCGTACATGGTGCCGGCCGAGTCGGCGCTGGCCGCGGTGGCCGCCGGGATCACCCCGGCCGACCCGAGCCGGATCCTGCTGTCCAACCTCGACGGCGCCGCGGTCAACCACGGCCGGGAGATGGTGCAGCGGCTGGTCCGCCAGGTCACCGCGCCGGTGCGCTGGGACCTGTGCATGCGGACGCTGGCCGACCTCGGGGTGACCGGGGTGCTCGAGCTGCCCCCGGCCGGCACCCTGGCCGGCCTGGTCAAGCGGGAGCTCAAGGGCGCCGGCGCACCGGAGATCGTCACCCTGAACACCCCAGACGACCTGCCCGCCGCCCGGGACCTCATCGCCCGGCACGGCATGTCGCCGAGCCACGAGCCGACCATCTCCTTCCGGGTGGTGGTGGCCCCCTCGGCCGGTACCTTCGAGCCCGCCGAGAGCCTCGCCGAGGGTGAGACGCTCCGCGCCGGCCAAGTCATCGGCCGGGTCGCCACCCGGCAGGGGCCGGTCGAGGTGACCGCCCACGACAGCGGCGTGCTCACCGAGTGGCTCGCCCACCACGACGACCCGGTCGCCCCGGGCCAACCGCTCGCCCGCATCGGAGGACAGCACTGATGGCCGGAAGCCGCATCGTCGCCCTGGGCCACTACCAGCCCTCCCGGGTGGTGACCAACGACGAGATCGCCCAGCTGGTGGAGACCAGCGACGAGTGGATCCGGGACCGGGTCGGGATCGTCACCCGGCGGATCGCCGACGGCGAGACGGTGGCCGACATGGCCGCCGCCGCCGCCGGCAAGGCGCTGGCCAACTCCGGGCTGACCGCCGCCGACATCGACCTGGTCGTGGTGGCCACCTGCACGTCGGTGGACCGCAGCCCGAACGTGGCCTGCCGGGTCGCCGCGAAGCTCGGCATCACCGCGCCCGGGGCGTACGACATCAACACCGCCTGCTCCGGCTTCGCGTACGCGCTGGGCACCGTCGACCACGCGATCCGGGCCGGCGCCACCCGCAACGCCATCGTCATCGGCGCCGAGAAGCTCTCCGACTTCACCGACTGGACCGACCGTTCCACCTGCATCATCTTCGGCGACGGCGCGGGCGCCGCGGTGGTCACCGCCACCGCCGACGACGAGCCGGCCGGGGTCGGCCCGGTGGTCTGGGGCTCGGTGCCGGAGAAGGGCGACGCGGTCCGGATCGAGGGCTGGCGGCCCTACATCGCGCAGGAGGGGCAGGCGGTGTTCCGCTGGGCCACCACCGCGCTCGCCCCGCTGGCGCTGCAGGCCTGCGAACGGGCCGGGGTGGCGCCCTCGGAGCTGGCCGCGTTCGTGCCGCACCAGGCCAACGCCCGGATCATCGACGGCATCGCCAAGCGGCTGAACATCCCCGACGCGATCATCGCCAAGGACATCGTCGAGTCCGGCAACACGTCCGCGGCGAGCGTGCCGCTGGCCCTGTCCAAGCTGGTCGAGCGGCGCGAGGTGCCCTCCGGCGCCCCGGTGCTGCTGTTCGGCTTCGGCGGCGGCTTGACCTACGCCGGTCAGGTCGTCCGCTGCCCCTGAAGACCCCTCCGGCGCGCCAGCGCCGGGGAGACGGCCGGCGTCGCCGCCCGTCGAGTGAACCCCCGATGAGAGGAACCAACCGCAATGACCCGTGACGAGATCACCGCCGGCCTCGCCGAGATCCTCGAAGAGGTTGCCGGCGTGAACCCGGACGACGTGGCCGAGGGGAAGTCCTTCACCGACGACCTGGACGTCGACTCGCTCTCCATGGTGGAGGTCGTGGTGGCGGCCGAGGAGAAGTTCGGCGTCAAGATCCCGGACAACGAGGTGCAGAACCTGAAGACCGTCGGGGACGCCGTCAGCTACATCGAGGCGCAGTCCTGATCATGAGTCGCCCCGACGTCGTCGTCACCGGGCTCGGCGCGACGACCCCGCTCGGCGGGGACGTCGCGTCGACCTGGGACGCCATGCTCGCCGGCCGCTCCGGGGTGAGTGCGCTCACCCAGGAGTGGGCCGGGCAACTGCCGGTCCGGATCGCCGCCCAGCTCGCCGTGGAACCTTCCGAGGTGCTGGAGCGGGTCAGGCTGCGCCGGCTGGACCGGTCCGAGGCGATCGCCATCATCGCGGCGCAGCAGGCCTGGGCGGACGCCGGCCTGGCCGACTCCGGGCTGGACCCGGAGCGGCTGGCGGTCAGCGTCGGTTCCGGCATCGGCGGCGCCACCACCCTGCTGGCCCAGGACGACATCCTCGAGTCGTCCGGGCCGCGCCGGGTGTCGCCGCACACCGTGCCGATGCTGATGCCGAACGGCCCGGCCGCCTGGGTCGGGCTGGAACTCGGCGCCAAGGCCGGCGTGCACTCGGTGGCCAGCGCCTGCGCGACCGGCGCCGAGGCGATCGCGCTGGGCCTGGACATCATCCGCGCCGGCCGCGCCGACGTGGTGGTGGCCGGCGGCACCGAGGCGGTCATCCACCCGCTGCCGATCGCCGGGTTCGCCTCGATGCGGGCCATGTCGACCCGCAACGACGAGCCGGAGCGCGCCTCCCGCCCATGGGACAAGGGTCGGGACGGCTTCGTGCTCGGCGAGGGCGCCGGGGTGGTCGTCCTGGAGCGGGCCGACCACGCCGCCGCCCGGGGCGCCCGGGTGTACGCGCGCCTCGCCGGCTCCGGCATCACCTCCGACGCGTACGACATCGTGCAGCCGCACGCCGAGGGCGAGGGCGCGATCCGGGCGATCGCGAAGGCCATCGCCGACGCCGGCGTGGCCAAGCGCGACATCGTGCACGTCAACGCCCACGCCACCTCGACGCCGGTCGGCGACATGCTGGAGATCGGCGCGCTGCACCAGGCGCTCGGCGACCACCCGGTGCTGGCCGCGACCAAGTCGATGACCGGCCACCTGCTCGGCGCGGCCGGGGCACTGGAGTCGATCGCCACCATCCTGGCCATCCGCGACGGTGTCGTTCCTCCGACCATCAACCTCGACGAACCCGACGACGGGCTCACCATGGAGGTGGCCGCCCACAAGGCGCGCCACATGGAGATCCCGGCCGCGCTGAACAACGCGTTCGGCTTCGGCGGCCACAACGTGGCTCTCGTCTTCACGCGGGCCTGAGCACAGCCTTGGAGGCTCATGTGACCAGCACCGCCGTCAGCGCCGACACCTCGACAGTGGACCACCGCGACCCCGAGGTCCGGCTGCGGGCGCTCTTCGACGCCGGCTCGCTGCGCCTGGCCTCGCCGCGGGACACCTCCGGCGCGATCTGGGCGCGGGGTGAGATCGACGGTACGCCGGCGATCGCGTTCGCCACCGACGCCACGAGGATGGGCGGCGCGATGGGCAGTGACGGGTGCCGGCACGTCGTCGACGCCATCGACACCGCCGTCCGGGAGCGGGTCCCGGTGCTCGGCCTCTGGCACTCCGGCGGGGCCCGGCTGGCCGAGGGCGTGGTCGCGCTCGACGCGGTGGGTCAGGTCTTCGCCGCGATGGTCCGGGCGTCCGGGCGGGTGCCGCAGATCTCGGTGGTGCTCGGGCCGGCGGCCGGCGGCGCGGCGTACGGGCCGGCGCTGACCGACATCGTGGTGATGAGCGGCGCGGGCCGGATCTTCGTGACCGGTCCCGAGGTGGTCCGCAGCGTCACCGGCGAGCAGGTCGACATGGAGCGCCTCGGCGGCCCCGAGCCGCACGGCCGGCGCTCCGGCGTGGTGCACGTGACCTGCGCCGACGACGAGGAGGCGCTGGCCGAGTCGCGCAAGCTGGCCGCGCTGCTGGGCCGCCAGGGCCGGCTCTGTCCGGACGACGTGCCGGCCGAGGGCGAGGAGGGCCACGACCTGGCCGCGAAGATGCCGGCCGAGGCCAACCGGGCGTACGACGTCAAGCCGGTGGTCAAGGCGCTGCTCGACGCCCCCGGCGTGGAGCTGCACGCCAAGTGGGCGCCGAACGTCGTCACCACCCTCGGCCGGTTCGCCGGCCGGACGGTCGGCGTGATCGCCAACAACCCGCTGCGGCTGGGCGGCTGCCTCGACGCGTCCAGCGCCGAGAAGGCGGCCCGCTTCGTGCGGATGTGCGACTCGCTCGGCGTACCGCTGATCGTGCTGGTCGACGTCCCCGGCTACCTGCCCGGCCTGGGTCAGGAGTGGGACGGTGTGGTCCGGCGCGGCGCGAAGCTGCTGCACGCCTTCGCCGAGGCGGTGGTGCCGCGGGTGACCCTGGTGACCCGCAAGGCGTACGGCGGCGCGTACATCGCGATGAACTCGCGCTCGCTCGGCGCGACCGCGGTCTTCGCCTGGCCGAACGCGGAGGTCGCGGTGATGGGCGCCAGCGCGGCGGTGAACATCCTGCACCGCAAGAAGCTGGCCGCCACCCCGGTCGAGGAGCGGGAGGCGCTACGCGCCCAGCTGATCGAGGAGCAGATCCGGGTGGCCGGCGGGGTCAACCGCGCGCTCGAGATCGGCGTGGTGGACGACGTGATCAAGCCGGCGGAGACCCGGCGCCGGATCGCCGAGGCGCTCGCCGCGGCCCCGGCCGCCCGGGGCGCGCACGGCAACATCCCGCTGTAGTCACCTGAACGGTCGAGGGGCCCGCGCTCGGCGAGCGCGGGCCCTCGCGTCGCTCAACCCCGGTTGCGCGGATGCTGGCGGGCGGTGCGCTCGTTGCCCCGGCGGTAGTTGCCGGTCCACCGCGCCATCACCAGCTGCGGGTCGTCCTCGACCTCGGCGAGGAACTGCGCCACCCGCCCGCCCCGCAGGGTGCCGGCCACCCGCCCGTGGTGGGTGATCACCACCGTGCCGTCCGGCCGCTGCACGTACCCGAAACCCGCTGCCGCTCCCATGCCGGCCGAGGCTGCCAGCCGTGCCGCGCAACCGCGAACGGATTTCCGGGTTGACTCTCCAGCGGCTGGAGACAGGAGGCTGACCGACGTGGACGACCCCACCGAACTGTTCACCATCGGGCAGCTCGCCCGCCGGACCGGCCTGTCGGTCCGGACCATCCGCTTCTGGTCCGACCTCGACCTGCTACCGCCGACCGGCCGCTCGCCGGGCGGCTACCGGCTCTACGACGCGGCCGCCGTGGCCCGCCTGGAGCTGCTGCGCACCCTGCGCGAGCTGGGGATCGGCCTGGACGACGCGCGCCGGATCGTGGACCGGCAGAGCACCGTCCGGGACGTGGTGCAGGCGCACGCCCGGGCGCTGGACGCGGAGATCCGGACGTTGCGGCTGCGCCGGGCGGTGCTGCGGTCGGTCACCCGACGTGGCAGTACGACCGAGGAGTTGAGACTCGTGAACGACCTGGCCCGGCTCTCCGCCCGGGAGCGGCAGCAGATCATCGACGACTTCGTGGCCGAGGTGTTCGCCGGCGTCGACGGCCCCGCGGCCGGGCTGGCGCAGGCCATGCGGGCGCTGCCCGCGGACCTGCCCGACGAGCCCACCGACGAGGAGGTGGACGCCTGGCTGGAACTGGCGGAGCTGGTGGCCGACCCGGACTTCCGCCGCCGGGTACGCCAGATGGCAGTGGCCGGGGCGACTGACGCGCCGGTGCCCCCGCCGGAGCCGATGGCCAAGCTCGAGCTGGCGCGCGCGGCGCTGGCCGCCGGGACGGAGCCGGCCTCCCCGAGGGTCGGGCGGTGCTCGACGAGCTGGTGGACCCGACCCTCACCGCCGAGCAGCGCCGGGCGTTGGCCGACGCCATCGCCGCCTTCACCGACCGGCGGGTGGAGCGCTACTGGCAGCTGATCGGGGTGCTCAACCGGCGGCCGCCGTTCGAGCCCGCGGTGCCGGCGGTGGAGTGGTTGGTCGCCGCGCTCCGCGCGGCCGGCTGAGGCGTCGCGGACACCCTCGCGGGTGGGGGCCCGGCCCGCGCCGGGCCCTCGCTCAGGAGGCCTCCCGGTTGTCGGTCATCGCCGGGCCGGCGGCGGCCGGCAGCAGGTGGTGCACCTCGGGTGGGCCTTCGGCGAGTTCCTGGGCGCGGGTCTCGGCTTCCTGGTCGGCCCCGGTCAGCCGGCCCCCGTGCTGGCGCAGGTGCTCGTCCCAGGACGGCACCAGGTAGACCTCCGCGATGCGGTCGTGCGACTCGCCCTCGCGGAACAGCCCCCACCGCATCGCGCCGGTACGCTGCCGCGAACCGCGGACCGGGTCCATCGCCCGGATGAATTCCCGCTGCCGCTCCGGCCGGACGGTGTAGGTCACCACCACCAGCACCGGGCCCACCCGGGGGTCCGGTTCGTGGGCGAGTTCCAGCGGGGGCAGGTAGGTGGTGGGGTCCTTCGTCGTGCCACGCAGCTCGGGAAGCGGCCAGACCTGGCTGGTCACCGCGCCCAGCAGCATCAGCACACCGGCCGCAACGAGCGCGCCGACCAGGCCGCCCATGTCGGCCACCAGGCCCCAGAGGAACGCGCCGACGGCCTGCCCGCCCCCTTGCACCACCTGGTAGACGGCCAGGCCGCGAGCCCGTACCCAGCCGGGCAGGAAGAGCTGGATCTCGGCGTTGACGTTGGCGAGCACCGTCACCCAGGCGAACCCGGCCGGCAGCAGGGCCACGAGCACCACCGGCAGCACCTGGACCGACGCCACCACGATCAGCGTGGCGCTGTAGGTCGCCCCGGCCGCCAGCAGGAAGTGGTTGGCCGACATCCGGGTACGGACCCACGACAGCAGCAGGCCACCGAGGATCGCGCCGACGCCGAGGGCGGCCAGCAGCAGGCCGTACCCGCTGGAGTCCAGGCCGAGCCGCCGGTTGGCCACCACCGGCAGCAACGCCCACAGCGCGCTGGCCGGCACCACGAAGACCAGCGCCCGCCGCAGCAGCCGGCGGACGACGGGCGAGTGCCGCACGTACCGGCCGCCGGCGCGCAGCGCGGCGGTGAACGGCTCCGGCACCTCGACGGCCCGGGCGTTGGCCGGCCGCCACCGCGCCAGCGTGAGCGCGCAGACCAGGAAGGCCACGGCGTTGAGGGCGAAGACCGGGGCGGCGCCCACCCGGGCGATCAGGACGCCGGCCGCGGCGGGCCCGACCGCCCGGGCCACGTTGAAGCTGATCGCCCCGAGCGCGGACGCCGCCCGCAACTGGTCGCGCGGCACCAGTTCGGGAATCACCGCCGCCCAGGCCGGCAGGGTGAGCGCCTGCCCCACCCCGAAGGCGAAGGTCAGGGTGAGCAGCAACGCCGGCGGCATCCGGTCGGTCGCGGTGAGCAGCGTCAGCGCCACGGCCACCGCGACCAGGAACAGCTGCACCGAGATCAGCAGGTGCCGACGGTCCAGGGCGTCGGCGAGCGCGCCGGCCGGCAACGCCAGCAGCAGCACCGGCAGCAGACCGGCCGTCTGGACCAGGGCGACCAACGTCGAGGCGTTCGACTCGTGGATCAGCAGCCACTGCGCGCCGACCGTCTGCATCCAGGTGCCGATGTTGGCGCCGAGCAGCGCGAACCAGAGGCTGCGGTAGGTCGCGGTGCGCAGCGGCGTCCACGCCGAGATGCTCGGCTCGGCGGTCCCACCGCCGATCGTCACCATCGCCCGTCCGCCCGCAGGACGCGCGCACCGGAGACGTAGAGGTCGTCCGGGGCGAGCATGAGCAGTCGTACGACCTCTGTGGCGACCTGGTCGGGCAGCGCGTAGACCTCGTCCAGGAAGTCGGCGCCGACCCGCTCCTGCAACCGGGTCGGCATCGGCCCCGGGTGCAGCTGCATCACCTTGATCCGGTTGCTGTGCTGGGCCTCGGCCAGCGACTCGACCAGGCTGCTTCCGTAGCTCTTGGTGGCCCGGTAGACCGGGATGCCGGGCCGGGCCTTGACCACCGCCATCGCCCCGACGTAGACGACGTTGCCGAAGCCCTGCCGGTGCAGGTGGCGCAGCGCCTCCCGGAGCACGTACGTGGTGCCGAGCGCGTTCACCTCCACCGCCCGCCGGATGTGCGCCGGGGAGAGCTCCGCCAGGTCGCCGCCCGCCCACACCGAGGCGCAGGTCGCCACCCCGTCGATCGTGCCGTACCGGTGTGCGACCTGGTCGAACGCCGCGCGGACCTGCTCGTACGAGGCGACGTCGCAGGTGACTCCGGCGCAGCTCAGCTCGGCGGTCACCGCGGCGATCTCGTCCGCCACGTCGCCGAAGACGGCCACCCGGTGGTCGTCGGCGAGCAGCCGGGCCACCGAGAGCCCCAGGCCGCTGGTGCCACCGACCACCACGAAGGTCCTGGGGCCCATGTCCCTCCAGCCGACGCCACGTACGCAGGATCACCGAAGGGCCCGGCCTTCCCGTTTTCCCGGATTCCACACCTGCGGCGGCGGGACGCGAACGGTTTGACGCCGCACGCCCGGGCCGCTTTGATGGGCCGACTCGAGATCATCGACGGGGAATGGACACCATGGAACGACGTACCCGCGCCGCCGTGCTGGCGGTGCTCATGATCGGTGCGCTCGCCGGCTGCGGCGACGACGGGGAGCGGCCGTCGGCCGCCGGCTCGCCGTCGGCGTCACCGAGCGCCACCGCCTCGCCGGTGGTCCCCGGGCCACCCTGGCACGACGAGGTCGCCGCCGCCCCGGCCGGCACCACCGTCGGCAGGAAGGGGACGCCCTGCGAGCTGCCGATCACCTTCTCGCTGCCGGCGAAGTGGAAGGTCGAGGCAGTGAAGGGCTCGGCCGAGTTCGGCGAGGCGGCCGTCGGCAAGGCCACGATGCTGTGCGAGCTCAACTCCCGGCCGGCCGGCGAGATCGGGTTCCTCCGGGTCTGGCGCGTCAACGGGGTTGCCGGCGGTGCCGAGGAGCACCTGAAGCACTTCGTCGGCGCGTACTCGCCGAAGGCGACGGGCGTGGAGTACCGGCGCCTCCGGGCCGGCACGCTGGACGCCGTCGAGGCGAGCTACACCGAGGACGGCGACCTGGACCGGGCCGTCGCGTTGGCATCCCTCTACGGCCCGATCGTGCTGAGCCTGTACGCCCCGGACCCGGAGGACCTGCTGCCGGCGTACCAGCTGGTGAAGCAGTCGGCGCGGATCAACCGCGACTGACCGGTCAGGTGCCGCAGGTGGTGGCGGGCAGGCCGGGCACCCGCACCGGGGACCGGCCGCCCGGCCGCGCCTTGCCGGCCAGCACCCCGGCGAGCGCGGTCATCGACGCCCAGCTGGACGAGTAGGTGGCCAGCAACGTCGGCGACTTCGCGCTCCCCAGCACGTACGGGGTGTCCATGGCGACCGTGACGGCGGCGTCGGCGCGCAGGTCGCCGGCGCCGTCGCCGTAGCCGACCAGGTGCACCACCGTCCCGCCGCTCGGCACCACCTTCACACCGGCCGCGGTCAGCGCCTCGCCGAGCGCCGCCCGGGTGTGGTCCCGGCCGCCGGAGGAGGTGACGGTCACCGGGCCGCGGACGGCACCGCCGCAGGCGCCGCGCAGCACGGTGACCGCCGCCGCGGCCAGCCGCTGCGCCGCCTCCCGGTGCGCCGGGGCGGCCAGCGTGGACAGCTCCGGCGCCGGCCGGTCGGCCAGCTTGAACTTCATGGTCAGCACCCGGGTGACCGCCTCGACCAGCCGGGCCCGGGGCAGCGAGCCGTTGCGGAGCGCGCCGAGCAGCCCGTCGTACGCCTGGCCGACGTGCGGCGGCATCAGGATCAGGTCGTTGCCGGCGAGCAGCGCCCGCACCGCGGCCTCCCCCGGCGACCAGCGCTTGGCCGGCGCCATGTTCATCCCGTCGGTGATCACCACGCCCTGGAAGCCGAGCTGGCCGCGGAGCACGTCGGTGAGCAGCTTGCGCGAGAAGGTGGCCGGCGTGCCCGGGTCGACCGACCGCACGTCCAGGTGGGCGGACATCACGGCCATCGCGCCCGCCTCGATGCCGGCGGTGAACGGCGGCCACGCCCCGGCGGCCAGCGCCGCCGGCGACTGGTTCAGCGCCGGCAGGTCCTTGTGCGAGTCGGCGGCGCTGTGGCCGTGCCCCGGGAAGTGCTTCACGGTGGCCGCCACGCCCGCGCCCTGCAGGCCGCGCACCGCGCCGCCGACCTGCGCCGCGGCCCGCTTCGGATCGGCACCGAACGACCGGGAGCCGATCACCGTGCTGCGGGTGGCGAGCACGTCGGCGACCGGGGCGAAGTCCAGGTTGACGCCCATCGCGGCGAGTTCGGTGCCGGCGGCCCGCCAGGCGGCCTCGGTCAGCGCCGGGTCGCCGGCCGCGCCGGCGGCCAGCGCGCTGGGCAGCAGGGTGACCCCGTCGGTGATCCGGGTGACCACGCCGTACTCCTGGTCGGTGCCGATCAGGAACGGTGCCGCGCCGGTGGGCAGCTCGCCGGCGGCGGCGCGCAGCCCGGTGGTCAACTCGCGGACCTGCCGCGGGTTGTCGACGTTGGTGGTCTCCTGGTTACCGCTGGTCGGGTCGTCGGCGCTGAAGCCGACCAGGATCAGGCCGCCGAGCCGGTACTTCGCGATCATCTCGGCCGGGGTGTCCACCCCGGCCAGCGCCCGGTTGCCGGCCGCCGAGCCGGGCGAGACCTTCGTCGCCGCGTCCCCGTACGCGTAGGGCATCAGCACCTGGCCGACCAGGTCCTCGTCGGCGAGCGCGCCGACCAGGGCGGCCGCCCGGGCGGCCGGGTCGCCGGCGGGGGCGGTGGAGGGTGCCGCCGACGACGAGGAGCCGCTCGCTGCCGGTGTGGGGCGCGGGCGGTCCGGCTTGTCGGCACAGCCGGAGAGGAGCAGTGCGGTCAGTGCGGCGAGCGCGACGCCGGCACGTCGCGGAGATATCGACACGCGAGCCATCCCACCAGTTCGACGCTTATCGGGGCAACCCGACCCTACGCGCGCCGACCGGCCGGCCGCCGCCACGCGACGGCGCGGCCCGGCCCGCGAGCGGCGCTCAGCCGACCCGGGTGAGCAGGGTCACCGGCGCGCCGTCCCCGGCGTACCGGTAGGGCTCCAGTTCGGCGTCCCAGGCGGTGCCGAGGGCCTTGTCGAGCGCGTGCGCCAGCGCCTCCGGCGCCCGCGCGCCGGCCATGATGCTGCGCAGCCGGTCCTCGCCGAGCTGGATGTCGCCGGCCGCGCCGACCGTGGCCCGGAACAGGCCCCGGCCCGGTACGTACATGAAGCGCTCGCCGTCAGCACCGGGGCTCGGTTCCTCGGTCACCTCGAAACGGATCATGGGCCACTGCCGGAGGGCAGCAGCCAGCTCGGCGCCCGTTCCCGGACGACCGGTCCACCCGCACTCGGCCCGGCGGGCGCCGGGATCGACGGGCTGAGCCGTCCACTGCAGGTTGACCGGCGCGGCAAGGACGCGCGCGATCGCCCACTCGACGTGTGAGCACACGGCGAGCGGGGTCGAGTGGACGTATACGACGCCACGCGTTGGCACGGTGACCTCCCGGAGTGCGAGGTGCGTCTTCCCCTACGACCTCGCCGTTCCGAGTGGCTACTGGAACACATGATGACTGGTGTGACGGATGGTGCGCCAGGGAATCGGAACATTCGCCGCCGGAATAGCCGGACGGGTGACCGAGGTTGAGCCTCACGAACGCGATGACCAGCCAGGGATCGTGGTCGTGTACAGTTCCATCGGCGGCCTGTGCCGCGCACATCTTCGCGGGCCGAGGCTCCTTCCGGGCATCACCCGCACAGCCCCCGGACGTTTCGTCCTCCCGTACGTCTTGCAAGGAGTACCTCCGTGGCGAGCAACACCTCAAAGACCGCGCGCGCGTCCGTCCGGGCCGGCCAGGCTGGCCAGGGTGGCGCCCTCAGCGTGCTGGGCGAGTTCAAGTACGTCATCCCGCTCAACGGCGGCAAGCACGCCTACGTGCGGAACCTGACCAACGGCAAGACCGCGCACCTGCGCACCGACTCCGAGGCCTTCATCGAGGAGATCCGGGTGCTGGCCGCCGCCGGTCACGCCGCCAAGATCCGGGCCGAGCTGAGCAGCCTCAACGCCGCCCACCCGGGCGACGGCTGGGACGCCACCGAGAAGCGCCTCGTCGAGGCCGGCGTCTTCGAGGGCTGAGCTCTCCCCCGAGCACCAACCGGAACCGCCCGTCGGGATCACCCGACGGGCGGTTCCGCGTCTCACCCCTCGGTGCCGGCGGGGTCGAGGGCGAGGGGGGTCACCTCGCCGGTGGAGAGGTCGTAGAGGGCGCCGACCACGTCGACCCGGCCGGCGGCGACCGGGGCGGCCAGCAGGTCGTCGGCGCGCAGCGCGGCCACCGTACGGAGCACGTGCCGGCGGATCGCCATCGGGTGCGCGCCCGGGCCGTCGGCACCCACCTCGCGGACCGCGGGGGCGATCTGGTCGACCAGGTGGGCCAGCGAACCGCCGGGCCGCCGCCCGCCGCGCACCGCGTCGAGGGCCGCGGCGACCGCCCCGCACCGCTCGTGCCCGAGCACCATCACCAGCGGTACGCCCAGCTCGCCGACCACGTACTCGATCGAGCCGAGCACCGCGCGGTCCAGCACGTGACCGCCGGTGCGGATCACACAGATCGAGCCGAAGGTCTGGTCGAAGATCGCCTCCAGCGGCACCCGCGAGTCGATGCAGCCCAGCACCACCGCGTACGGCTGCTGGTCGCCCGAGGCGCTGGCCGCGGCGGCGGTCACGTCGTGCCCGTGGATCGGCTGGCCGCTGACGAACCGCCGGTTGCCGGCGAGCAGTTCGGCCAGCGCGGCGCGGGGCGTGCCGCCGGCCAGGCGTCCGTCCGCCCGCCCCGGCCCGGCGCCGCCCCCGGCCGGCGTTGCCCGCGGCGACCACATGCCCCCAGCTTGCTCGGGCGGGCCGCCCGGCGGTGCCGGGTCGCGAATCTTCCCACCGTCACGGTTGGCGTGGTGTCATGGCGGGTAGCCGGTGTTACCACCGGGTATCCCCGGTGTCGCGGATCCGTCCGGCCCCGGGGAGGTGGCGATGCCGGAGCAGCTGGAGGTACGTCTGCCCGACGGCGTACGCCTGCACGTGGAGGTCACCGGGCCGGCCGACGCCGAGCTCACCGTGGTGCTCCTGCACGGCTGGACGCTGGACGGGCGCGCCTGGCACCGGCAGCTCGCCGCGCTGCGCGACGCGGTCGCCGAACCGGTGCGGGTGGTCACCTACGACGCCCGCGGGCACGGCCGGTCCAGCTGCATGGCGCTGCCCACCGCCACGCTGGCCCAGCTCGGCGACGACCTGGCCGCGGTGCTGGACGAGGTCGCCCCGGCCGGCCCGGTGGTGCTGGTCGGGCACTCGATGGGCGGCATGACGATCATGGAGTACGCCCACCGGCACCCGGCGCACTTCGCCGCCCGCACCGCCGGGCTGGTCTTCGTCTCTACCACCGCCGAGGGGCACACGCACACCGCCTACGGCCTTTCCCCCCGGATCGCCCGGCTGATCCGGCTGGCCGAGACCACCGGGGCCGGGGTGCTGGCCCGCTGCGGGTCCTGGCGGCCGCCCCGGGCGCTGCTGCGCGCGCTGCGCCCCAGCATCCGCTGGATGCTCTTCGGCGACCGCTGCGACCCGTCCGACATCCGCCTGGTCACCTCGGCGGTGGCCCGCGCGTCGCTGCGCTCGATCGGCGGCTTCCGCGCCTCGATCGGGGCGCAGCACCGGCTGGAGACCCTCGCCGCGCTCGGCGACCTGCCGGCCGCCGCGCTGGTGGGCGACCGGGACCGGCTCACCCCGCCGCCGTGCGCCGAGTCGATCGCCGCGGCGCTGCCCGCCACCGAGCTGACCGTCTGCCCCGGCGCCGGCCACATGCTGATGATGGAACGGCCCGAGGAGGTCAACGCCGCCCTGGTCGGGGTACTCCGTCAGGTCACCGCCCGGCCGGCGGCGTCGGCGGGGCCGGTCGGCTGAGCCCGGCCGGGGTCACCGGGGTCACGGATCGCGCGGGCCTCCGCCGCCGGTCGCGGCGCTGCCGTACCCTCACCCGGTCAGCCCCGGCGCGCGGCCCCGCGCCCGGCGCGGCCGCCCCACCGCCGTCGGAGGAGTTCGAGCGTTGACCGACCAGACCACCCTGGAACAGGAGATCGCCGTCGAACAGCGGCATCTCGACCGGGTGTACGCCCGACTGGCCGAGCTGCGCCGGTCCGCGGTCCGCGCCGAGCAGGAGGGCTACCGGCTCGCCCGGGTGGGCAACTTCGGCGCGCTGGTCGAACGGGACGCGATGGTCTTCCACGCCGCGCAGCGCCGGCACGTCCTGGACGCCGAGCACGAGGGACTGGTCTTCGGCCGGCTCGACCTGCGCGACCGGCAGGTGCTGCACGTCGGGCGGCTCGGTATCCGGGACGAGAACGCCGCCACGCTGGTGGTCGACTGGCGGGCGCCGGCCGCCGCCGCGTTCTACCAGGCCACCCCGGCGCAGCCGCTGAACGTGGTGCGGCGTCGCATGATCCAGTCGTCCGGTGAGCGGGTGACCCGGATCGAGGACGACCTGCTCGATCCGGGCGCCGCGCCGGCCGACCTGGCGGTGGTCGGCGACGGGGCGCTGCTCGCCACGCTGTCCAAGGCCACCGGCCGGGGGATGCGCGACATCGTGGCCACCATCCAGCGGGAGCAGGATGAGGCGATCCGCTCCCCCGGCTCCGGGGTGACGGTGGTCTCCGGCGGCCCCGGCACCGGCAAGACGGCGGTCGCTCTGCACCGCGCCGCGTACCTGCTCTACTCCGACCGCAGCCGGTACGCCGGCGGCGGGATCCTGGTGGTCGGCCCGTCCACGGTCTTCGTGGAGTACATCGCCTCGGTGCTGCCGTCGCTCGGCGAGGACACCGCCACCCTGCGCTCGCTGGGCAGCCTCTTTCCCGGGATGAGCACCACCCGCACCGACCCGCCGGAGGTGGCGGCGGTGAAGGGCTCGCTGCGGATGCGCCGGGTGCTGGAGCGGGCGGTCCGGGACGCGGTGCCGGACGGCCCGGCCGAGCTGCGGCTGCTCTACCGGGGCGAACTGCTCCGGCTGGAGCGGGCCGAGCTGGACGCGATCCGGGACCGCGCGCTGCCCAGGGGCGCCCGCCGCAACGAGGTGCGCCGGGCCGGCTTCGACGGCATCTTCGCCGCGCTCTGGGCGCAGGCCCGCCGGCTGCACATCGGCCGGCTGCCCGAACAGCGCGCCTTCGAGGACGAGCTGGCCGACCGCCCCGAGTTCCGGGAGTTCCTCAAGGCCTGGTGGCCCCGGCTGCACCCGCGGCACGTGCTCGGCTGGCTGGCCGAGGAGGAACGGCTGCGCCGGTACGCCGGTGGCATCCTCTCCGGCCGCGAGATCCGGCTGCTGACGGCCGCGTACCGGACGCTGGAGACCGAGGGGCTGACCGTCGCCGACGTCGCGCTCCTCGACGAGCTGGACGCGCTGCTCGGCAAGCCGGTGCGCCCGGCCCGACCCAAGCGGGACCCGTTCCAGCTGGTTGGCGGGGTGCGCGAGCTGAGCACCTTCGCCGACCGGCAGCGGGCCGCCCGCGAGGCCGCCCGGCAGCGCCCGGAGGACTACCGGGAGTACGCCCACGTGGTGGTCGACGAGTCGCAGGACGTCTCGCCGATGCAGTGGCGCATGATCGGCCGGCGCGGCCGGCTGGCGTCCTGGACGGTGGTCGGCGACCCGGCGCAGACCGCGTGGACCGGCGACCCGGAGGAGCTGACCCGGGCCCGGGACCAGGCGCTCGGCCGGCGCAAGCGGCACCAGTTCACGCTCACCACCAACTACCGCAACTCGGCGGAGATCTTCGCGGTGGCGGCGGCCGAGATCCGCCGGCTCTACCCGGACCTGCCGCTGCCCACCGCGGTCCGGTCCACCGGCGTCGACCCGGTCGAGCTGGTGGTGCCGCCGGCGGAGCTGGAGACCGCCGTCCTGGAGGCGGCCTCCGCGCTGCTCGCGGAGGTGGAGGGGACGGTCGGCGTGATCACGCCGGTGCCGCGCCGGGCCGAGGTCGCGGGCTGGCTGGGTGGGCTGGGCGCTCCCCGGCTCCAGGTGGTGACCAGCCTGGAGGCCAAGGGCATGGAGTACGACGGGGTGGTGCTGGTCGCGCCGAGCGAGGTCCGGGCCGATCCGGGCTCCGGGGTACGCACGCTCTACGTGGCGCTCTCCCGGGCGACCCAGCGGCTGACCACCATCGACCCGACCGGCTGAGGGCCGGGGCGACCCGCCCGCGGGCGTGCCGGCCGGGCCGACAGTTGCATACATAGCTATGTGAGCATATATTTGACCGGGTCCGGACGGGCGGCGGAGGGTGTTCGCGTGGGTGCAGGTCATGACCACCAGCACGGGTCGGCGGCGCACGCCGCCCACCACCACCGGGGCCGGCTCTGGGCCGCGTTCGGCCTGCTCACCGCGCTGATGGTGGTGGAGGCGGTGGCCGCCTTCCGCACCGGCTCGCTGGCGCTGCTCTCCGACGCCGGGCACATGTTCACCGACGTGCTCGGCATCGGCATGGCTCTCGCCGCGATCACCGCCTCCCGGCGTACGGCCGGCGACCCGCAACGCACCTTCGGGCTCTACCGGCTCGAGGTGCTGGCCGCGCTGGCCAACGCCGTGCTGCTCTCCGGCGTCGCCGTCTACGTGGTGGTCGAGGCCGTCCGCCGGTTCGGCCATCCGCCGGAGGTGCTGGCCGGCCCGATGCTGGCGGTGGCCGTCCTCGGCCTGCTCGCCAACGTGGCCGCCTTCGCGCTGCTCCGCTCCGGTGCCCGGGAGAGCATCAACCTGCAGGGGGCGTACCTGGAGGTGCTCGGCGACCTGCTCGGCTCGCTCGGCGTGATCGGGGCGGCGCTGCTGATCGCCCTGACCGACTGGTGGTGGGCCGACCCGCTGGTGGCCGTCGCCATCGGCCTGTTCATCCTGCCCCGCACCTGGCGGCTCGGGCGGGCCGCGCTGCGCATCCTGGTGCAGGCCGCCCCCGAGCACCTCCAGGTCACCGCGGTGCACGACCGGCTGGCCGCGGTGCCCGGCGTGGCCGGCGTCCACGACCTGCACGTCTGGACGCTGACCTCGGGCATGGAGGTGGCCTCGGCGCACCTGACCATGGCGCCCGGCGCGGAGGTCGGCAGGGTGCTCGCGGACGCCCGAACGGCGCTGCAGCAGGACTTCCGGATCGAGCACGCGACGTTGCAGATCGAGCCGGGTGCGTCCCCTGGGGTCTGCGGGTCGGTTGAGTGGTAATGAGCACAACCTTAAATCTGGGTGTGTATTGTGACGCTATGCCCGATTTTTTGGTGACCACGTGCGCACCGTCAGTCACTTCCGCTGCACTGGTCACACGGGCACCGGTAGGCTCGGTCCCGGCCTCCGCCCGGCGGCACGCACCGGTGCCGGCGGTGGCCGCCGCCTAATCGCCCGCAGGGGCGAGCCGGGGAACCATGTTCCTGGGGTGCATCCGCGTCAGCGGTAGGGATCTTCCGTCCCGAACCCGTCAGCTAACCCGGTCGGCGGCTGACGGAAGGACACGTGTATGCCAGTAGTGGCACCTGTACGACGCACCGCCGCCCGGATGGCGGCACTGATCGTCATCACCCTCGCTCTCGGCGTCGCCATCGCGCCCGCCGCACCGGCCGGCGCCGCCCCACCGACCACCGGCCTGCTCGCCGCCGCACCCGGGCAGGACGAGGAGGGCGGCACCCCCGCCCTGCGCGCCCAGCTGGAGGCGGCCAGCAAGGGCTACCTGGACGCCAAGACCGCGCTGGACAAGTCGGTCAAGCGGCAGCAGCAACTCGCCGTCCAGCTCCAGTCCACCGAGCGCGAGCTGACCGAACGCAGCAGCAAGGTCGGCGAGATCGCCGGCGTGGCGTACCGCACCGGGCGGCTCGGCGTGGCGTCCGCGCTGCTCAACAGCAGTTCCCCGGACGGCTTCATGGACCGCGCCGCCGCGCTCGACGCGGTCGCGGCCAACGAGGACCGGGTGCTGCGCGACCTCCAGGAGACCCGCGACGAGGCCAACCGGACCAAGCTCGCCCTGGACGGCGAGATCCGCGAGCAGCGCAAGCAGGTCACGCTGATGGCCAAGCGCAAGGAGCAGGCCGAGCGGGCGCTGACCGTGGCCAACGCGAAGGCCTCCGGCGGGGACAGCTCCAACCGGGGCACCTCCACCGCGACGGCCAAGCCGGCCCCGCGCAACTCCGACGGCTCCTGGCCGGCCGAGTCGTGCAGCGTCAACGACCCGACCCCGGCCAACGGCTGCATCACCCCGCGCACCCTGCACGCGCTCAACCAGGCCAAGGCGGCCGGCTTCACCCGGTACGTCTCCTGCTACCGCTCCGGCGGCTCGGGCGAGCATCCGAAGGGCCGGGCCTGCGACTTCGCGGCGCAGAAGAGCGGCTTCGGCGGGGACGCCACCGGCGGGGACAAGACGTACGGCAACAACCTGGCCGCGTTCTTCATCCGGAACTCCGACCGGCTCGCCGTGCTCTACGTGATCTGGTACCGGCAGATCTGGCTGCCCAGCAGCGGGTGGAAGTCGTACAGCGGGGCGGGCGGCGACCCGTCCAGCGACCACACCAACCACGTGCACCTGTCGGTGTACTGACGCCCGGCCCCCGGTGATCCGCCCCGGCGGGTCACCGGGTACGCCGGACGCGGCGCCGGCACGCCCCGGGCTACGCCCCCGGACGTATCGCGGGTGTCGTCGCCGGCCCGACGACCCGGGCCCGGCGCGGCGGCAGCATCGTCGGGTATGAGCCGTCTCCCGCCTCCCGCCCGCAAGGCCCTGCTCACCCTGCACCTGGTCACCTCGCTCGGCTGGCTCGGCGTCGACCTGGTCCTGCTGACCCTCGGCGTCGCCGTGCTGCGCGGCGCCGACCCGGCCGCCGTCTACCCGATCTCCGCGCTGGTCGGCGCCGTGCTCTTCGCCCCGCTGAGCGTGGCCGTCTGGCTGGTCGGCGTGGCCAGCGCCCTGCTCACCCCGTGGGGTCTGCTGCGGCACCGCTGGGTGCTGGTCAAGTTCCTGCTCACCACCGTGATGACCGCGCTGGTGCTGTTCGTGCTCACCCCGACGCTGCGGCACGCCGGGGAGGCCGGCGCGGCGTTCCCGGTGCGGGAGCGGATCGACCTGGTGGTCGCCCCGTCCGTGTCGACCGGCCTGCTGATCGTCGCGACCGTGCTCTCCACGTACAAGCCGTGGGGCCGGCTGCGGCGGGCCCGCACGGCCGCGCGCCGCCCGACCGCGGCGGCGGCCCGCTGATCCGGCCGCGGCGGCGGACCGGGTGCACCGCTCAGCCGACGGGCGGCGGGTCGGCCGGGCCGCGGTCGAGCACCGCGCCCAGCCGGGCGGCCAGCCCGAGGTGGGCGGAGCGGGCCTGGCCGAAGGCGTACCGGAACAGCGGCGCGGGCGCGGTCAGGGTGATCTCCACGTCAATCCGGACCCCGTCCGGCTCGGCCCGCAGCCGGGTGCGGTTGCGCACGGTCGTGGCCGGCCACTGCCGTGCCACCGTGACGATCTCGTCGGTGGTGTCGACCAGGACGTCCGCCCGGTAGGTGACCGGGAACCGCAGCGGCCCGGCGGCCAGCCGGTCGGTGATCGCGTAGCTGGCCCGGGCCCCGGGCCGGGTCCGCAGCCGGCGGACCCGGACGATCAGCGGATGCAGCTCCGCCTGCCGGGTCGGGTCGGCGAGCAGCGCCGCCGCCTCCGCCACCGGGCAGCGGGCCTGGACGGTGTAGCTGAAGGAATCCTGCCTGAGCACGCCGTCTCCCCACCGTCACTGGTCGGACGATCGTCGCCCACGCCGGGTCCGCCTGGCAACGCCCCGACCCGCACCGGCCGGACCGGCGGACGACGGCCGGCGCCGCGGCTACGGTCAGCTGGTGAGGGATCACCCGCCGTGTCGGGCCAGGGAGGACGGAACCATGCCGGGATGCCACCGATGAGCGGACACGTGATGGTCTTCGCGCCCACGCCCCGGCTGACGGTGACCGTCGAGCAGCCGAGCGACCAGCCGGAGCTGCACCTGCACCCGGGCGGGCAGGGGGTCTGGCAGGCCCGGATGGTGATGTCGCTCGGCGTGGACGTGGTGCTCTGCACCGCGTTGGGCGGTGAGATCGGCCAGGTGCTGGAGCCGCTGCTGGTCAGCGAGGGGGTCGACCTCAAGGTGGTGGTCCGCGACTCGGGCAGCGGCGGGTACGTGCACGACCGCCGCGACGGCGCCCGCCGGGAGGTCGTGGACGTGCCCGGGCAGCCGCTGAGCCGCCACGAGCTGGACGAGCTCTACAACCTGGCGCTCGGCGAGGGGCTGCGCGCGCCGGTGAGCGTGCTGAGCGGTCCGAACGAGCCGTCGCTCGTGCCGGCCGAGCTCTACCGGCGCTTCGCCGCCGACCTCGGCGCCAACGGCGGCCGGGTGGTGGTCGACCTGGCCGGCGACCACCTCGCCGCGGTGCTGGACAGCGGCGTGTTCTTCCTGAAGGTCAGCCACGAGGAACTGATCGCCGACGGCCGGGCCGCCGGTGACGACGAGGAGCAGCTCACCCGGGCGATGTACGACCTGCACGCCGGCGGCGCCGAGAACGTGGTGGTGAGCCGGGCCGACCAGCCCGCCCTCGCCCTGGTCGACGGCGAGGTGTTCGAGGTGGAGATGCCCCGGCTGCAGGCCGCCGACCCGAGCGGCGCCGGCGACTCGATGACCGCCGGGGTGGCCGCCGTGGTGGCCCGGGGCGGCGACGTGCGGACCGCGATCCGTACCGGGGCGGCGGCCGGCGCGCTGAACGTCACCCGGCACGGCCTGGGCACCGGCCGGCTGGACTCGATCACCGGCCTGGTCGACCGGGTGCGGCTGGTGCCGGCCGGCAGCCGGCCGCAGGAGCGGACCACCCCGGACGAGCTGGCCGAGCGGGCGGCCGAGCGATGACGATGCGGGTGCTGGTGACCAACGACGACGGGATCGCCGCGCCCGGCATCCAGGCGCTGGCCCGGGCGGCGATGGACCGGGGGCTGGACGTGGTGGTCGCCGCCCCGCTGGAGGAGGCGAGCGGCACCAGCGCCGCGATGACCGCGGTGGAACGCGAAGGACACGTCGTGGTCCGCGACCATCCGTTGCCGGAGCTGCCCGGGGTGCCGGCCTTCGGGGTCGGCGGCTCCCCCGGGTTCATCGCGCTGATCGCCGTGCACGGCGCGTTCGGCGCGCCGCCGTCGGTGGTGCTCTCCGGCATCAACCGGGGCGCCAACGCCGGCCGCGCCGTGTTGCACTCGGGCACCGTCGGCGCCGCGTTCACCGCCGCCGCGAACGGCTGCCGGGCGATGGCCGTCTCGCTCGACGTGCTCTCCGCCGGGGAGGCGACCGCCGCCAGCGGGGGCGCCGCGGTGGCCGCCGCCGCCCGGGTACGTGACGCCGAGCGGCACTGGGCGACCGCGGCCCGGGTCGCCCTGGACCTGCTCCCCCGGCTGACCGCCGGACCGGTGGAGAGCGTGCTCAACGTGAACGCGCCGGACCTGCCGCCCGACCGGCTGCGCGGGGTGCGCCGCGGGTCGCTGGCCAGCTTCGGCCAGGTGCAGATGACGGTGGCCGAGTCCGGCCACGGGTACGTGCGGACCTCGCTGGCGGAGCCGGGGCAGGCGGTACAGCCCGGCACCGACCTGGCGCTGCTCGCCGACGGGTACGCCTCGGTGACGGCGATCCGGGCGGTCACCGAGGTGACCGACGTGGACCTCTCCGGCCTCGGCGACGCCGAGCCGACCGGCTGACGTCGTCGTCCGATCTGCCCTCGCGTGGCCGGCCGGATGTCGGCGGCTAGCGCCCAGTCGGGGTGCCGGCGGCCGGCGGTCGGGCCGGGTGCCGAGGCTCGACGGTCAGGCGCCGGGGAGGACCTCCGGGGCGGGAGCGCCCGCGTAGTAGGGCTCCGGTGCGCCGAAGAGGCCGAGCAGGCCGGTGACCCAGAGCTGGCGGTGCACGAACCGGCTGGGCTCGGTGACGACCAGCTTGACGCCACTGACCTCGGCGGTCTGGAAGCCGGCGACCATCGCGCTGATGCCGACCGAGTCGATGAAGGTGACCAGGCGCATGTTGAGCTCGATGCGGGTCGGGTGCCCCTTGGCCAGCACCTCGGCGATCGCCTCGCGCACCTCGTACGCGGTGTCGACGTCGATCTCGCCCCGCGGGGCGATCTCGATGACACCACCGGGCAGAACCGACTTCACGATCGACAGGCTCACGCGAGCACCTCCACTCGCCCGTCCGACGGGCGCCTCATCAGTACGCGGGCCGCGACCGAGAGTATTCCTCTCACGGCCTCGGTCGCCACCCCTCGGGATGAGCAATTCGCGGATCCGGGCACGGAAAATCGCCCTTATCCGGACTTTTCGTATTCTATTTCCCCAACGATCAGCGCACGACCACGCGTCGCCGTCCCAGGGTAACGGGCCAAGGCCACCCCGGCCGAACGCAGTCGTCCCGGGCGTGCCACCCGCGCCGTCGCGGGGATCCCGACCCGCCGGACCGCCCCCGCTTGCACCCCGGCCCTTGCCCGCCGCGCCTAGAGTCGGCGGGGAGGTTGGCCACTGCGACGGAGAGGACGATCGATGCTCAGGAGACTTGCCGCGTTGGCCGGGGTCGGCGCGCTGCTGGCCCTCGTACTGGCCTGTGGGTTCGGTGGCGGCGGCGATGACGACGATGACGACGACGAGGACTTCGCCCGCGGCGTGGCGGCAGTGGTCGTGCTGCGCTGACCGGCGCCCGGATCGGAATCCGGCCCGTCGCCGGCGCGGGTTTGCACCGGCCACGGGCGGGGCACTGGCGGATGAAGGCGAACCGTAACGCGCCGGACAGACGCCGGAGTCCGAAGTGGCCGGCCGACTTCGGCACCCCGAGGAGGTAACCACGATGTTCGGAACCAACCTGCTGGACCGCCGCAGCAAACCCGAGCGGATCGCGGACCATGCCTGGCAGCACCTCGTCTCCGCCGTCAGTTCCGCCGGGGAGAGCGTCCGGGACACCGCCCGGTCGGCCCGCCGCGGCTCCGGCCTCACCGACGGCGCCGGCGAACTGATGGGTTCCGCGGCGGACGAGGCGCGGCGTCGGGCGACCCTCGCCTTCGACGCGCTCGCCGGCCGCCGGCCGGCGCTGCCCTGGTCGCTGCTGATCGCCGCCGCCCTGGCCGGCGCGGCGATCGGCTGGGCCGCCGGCACCGCCGCCCGGGCGGCCGGCAGCCGGGACCGGGCCATGGACGACATCGACTTCGTCGACGTGGACCGGCCGAACTCCCCCGTCAACCTGGACGGCTGACCGCCCGCCGGCACGGGCACTCCACGGGCCCCGGTCGACCACCGGCCGACCGGGGCCCGCCCCGTGTCCGGCGCCGGCCCAGCCGCGCCACCGGCCACGTCATCGCACGGTCGATCGGGCTCGCCGGTGCGCCGGTCGGCCGGGCTAGGGGAGATCGCTGTTACCGCCCAGATTTGCGATCATGCGGCGTAGCACATTGAGCGCTGCCGCATACTCGGTGGCTTCGATGCCGTCATGCATCTGCTCGTGAGCTCGCGCGTTGCGGTCCTTCGCACGGAGCCGACCGGCCTGCCCGGAGTCGGTCAGCGTCAGAGTTCCGGCGTCTTCCCTCATCCATCCGCGGGCGATCAGATCGTCGAACACAACGTCGAAATCGATCCCAAGGTCGTCGAACGGGACCAGCCGTTCGGCGAGGTCCCCGCGGCTCCACCTACCGGGGGCGCCAGCGACATGGTTGAGCGTCCACCAATGCGGCTGCGTGAGATCTTCCACGGCCAGCTCCGCCCGGATACGTCCGACCACCCTGCGGTACGCCTCGCCGCTCCAGTAGCCGATGGGCTGGGAGGCAAGCGCCTCCTGGGAGTACTCCTTCAGAACCACGCTGGTGTTCCCCTCTTGATCGGCTCGAACAGATACCACGGTAAAACTTGAAGGAGACTTGAGATCAAGGTCGGTCATGCCGGCAGCTTCGCCGGCCGCGAGCGGTCAGTGGGCCGTTCCGGGCCGTGGGTGGAGGACAACGCGGGCAGGGTGACGGTGCGGCGGATGGGGGAGGCCAGCAGGCAGATGGTCGGTAACAGGAGAACGCCGGCGGCCACCGCGATGGCACCGCGGACGCCCAACAGGTGGCTGAGTAGCCCGCCGGCACCGGCCGCGAATGGTGTCGCCGCCCAGGCCGCCCAGCGGAATGTGGCGTTGGTCCGGCCGAGAAGGTGGTCGGGCGTCATTGCCTGCCGGCCGGCGACGAGGGTGACGTTGTAGATCTGCACGCCGAAGCCGACCGTCAACGCACTGAGGATCAGCACCGTCAGACTGATCGGTCCGCGAGCAGGTACGACGGGTACGAGCAGGACGGGGAGCCCCGGCGAGGAAGGCTGAGACGATCATGGTGCGTCCGAAGCCGAGCACCTGCGCGGCGCGGCGCGCGAGCAGGGCGCCGAGCAGTGCGCCGGGTCCGGCTGCGGCGAGGATGAGACCGAGTTCGCCGGCGGTGAAGCCGAGCTGCTTCACGACGAACATGACGAACAGGGCGGTCCGGAGTGCGTAGCCGGCGTTCATCAGCCCGGAGGAGAGCGCCATCGGGCGGAGCAGGGCGTTACCGAACACGGCGGTGATGCCCTCCGTCATCTCGCCGACGACCCCGCGGCGCGGCGGCGCGGCCGACCTGGCGGCGCCGCGCAACGGTGGTTCGATGGCGAGGACCAGCAGGCCGGCCAGCGCATAGGAGGCGGCGTCGAGGGCAACTGTGCCGGCGGGTCGCAGGATCTGCACGAGGAGGCCGGCGGCCGCCGGGCCGACGATCATCGCGGCAGATCGAGTGACTTCCAACTTGCTGTTGGCCTCCAGCAGGTCGGGTGCCTTTACCAGGGACGGCACCAGCGTGGGGTAGGCAACGTCGAAAGCCACCTGCAGCAGGTTGGCGAGGAAGTACACGACGATCAACTGGGTGATCGTGAGCACATCGAGCAGGGCGGCGGCCGGGATCCAGGCGTACAGCAGGGCACGCCCGAGGTAGGTGGCGACGATGACGCGGCGCCGGTCGACGCGGTCGACGAGCACGCCGAAGAACGGCCACGCGAACGCCATCGGCGCCATACCGGCACCGACCAGCAGCCCCATCTGGGTAGCCGAGGCGTCAAGTTGGGCGATGGCGACCAGCGGCAGCGCGACAAGCGACAGATACGAGCCCAGATCGGATATCGATTGGGCGGTCCACAGGCGTAGGAACGGCCGGTTGCGCAGGAGTGTCACGGCTCCACGATCATTGGCCATCGCCGCCCCGGTCCAACACCTGTTGGCACACGATTGACGCGTTGGGGTTGTCAATCAGCGCCGGAGCAGCCGGGCCTCCGGCTCGGGTAGCCAGGCGCCATCGGGCGGGTCGAGCCATCCGTGCTCACGTGCGGCCCGCTCAGCCACTTCACCAAGCACATCCAGGCCGGGATGGCGCAGGTCACGGCGCCAGAGCATGTTCCACGGGTAGAGCGGCACCGGCTTGGTCAGCGGGAGCAGCACGGCGCCCGGCACCGGCGGCTGGGTGACCAGCGTCAGCATCGGTGTGCCGTGCCGGCGTAGCCGGTGGTCGACCTCATCGACCCCGTGCACCGGAGGGTGATCGCTTTCCAGCGTCGCGCCGCAGGCCTGGGCCAACTGTCTGCCGACGTCGAACCACTCCGGCGAGACCTGGTTCCCCGCGTGCAGGCACAGCGGAACCCCGCGCAGGTCGCCGGTGGCGACGGTCCCGCCAGCGGCGAGCGGGTGATCGTCGGGCAGCAGCAGGGCGAGCGGTTCCAGCCGGATCAATCGGTGCGCGATCTCCGGCTCGGAGCGGCCGGACGGCCCGTCGAAACGGCCGAAGGAAACGTGTAGCTGGTGCGACCGCAGCAGCGGCAGAGTCGCCTCGAGCTCGCTGTGGAACGTCGCCGCGAACTCCAGGTCTGGCGCCGCTTCCCGAGCAGCCGCGAGCAGGCGTGCCGGCGTCAGTTTCTGGCCCACCACGTTGACCAGCAGAGCCGTCATGCCTGCGGCCACCTCACGTACCGTCTCGTCATGCAGAGCGAGCAGTTGGCGGGCACGTCGAAGCAGTCGCTCCCCCGCCGGTGTCAGCGCGACCCGCCGGGTGCTGCGGTCGACCAACGTCACCCCGAGCCGCGCCTCCAACCGCCGGATGTCGCGGCTCACCGCCTGCTGCGCAACGAACAGCCGCTGCGCGGCCCGATTGAAGTGCAGCTCTTCCGCTACGGCGACGAAGTACCGCAACAGCCGGATGTCGAGGTCCGTTGCCACTAGTCCGCGCCGAATGTCGACCCGTTGATCACAACCGACCATAACCCGCCTTCCGGACGGCGGCCGGGCGACTGCCATCCGGGACCGGCGAAGGTCACCCGCCGCCAAGCGGCGGCTGCCTCGCCTAGAAGGCGGTGATGTCGGCCGGCGCCCGCTCGGCCCGGCTGAGCGCCCGCAGCACCGCCGGCTGCCCGTGCCGGCGTACGGCGAGTCGGGCCAGCAGGGACAGCACCGGGTCGAGCACCTCGGCAGGCAGGTCCGGGGTGGGTACGCCGACGCTGACCGCGAGGTCGTCGGAGTGCACCGCGATCTCCATCAGCCGGGTGGTGAGGTAGTCGTCCAGGGTGAGCGACCAGGGCCCCCGGGCCAGGTGCACCACCCGGTCCGCCGGTTCCGCCGGCAGCGCCCCGGCCAGCTCGTGCAGCGTGCCGGTGGCCCGGTCGACCAGCCCCGCCGGCCCGTCCGCCGCGATGCTCTCGCCGGCCCGCCGGATGCCGACATTGATCTCGTCGTCCAGCGGCGTCCCGATCCACCTCGCCGGGGCGTAGTGGTCGAGCAGGCCGACCGGCTCGCCCGCGGGCACCGGCTCGGCGAGCACCGTGGTGACCTGGAACAGTTGGCTGGCGAGGTGGCCCGCCAGCCCGCCGACACCGAACTCGGCCAGCGCGCTCGGCTCGTCCCAGCGGGCCGCGACGGCGGGCTCGGCGAGCAGCGCGACGGCCGAACGCGCAGCGGTCAGGTAGGCCGTCCTGATCGGACTCACGGTGGATCCCCTTCCCCTCGGTTCTCGGCCACCGAGCCTAGGGCCCGGCCCGCCGGGGCGCCGGACCCCTCAGGCAGCCCCGGCGGACCGGAGTACGCGCCACAGCCGGGCGGGCGACCGGGGTCCGGGGCGGAAGCGCTCCCATCGCTGATGGGGATCCATCGGGTGGGGAAACACACGTTCTCGGATCGCCCGGGTCGGGTGAGGGGGCCTCATCCCGGTCGGCAGCAGGATCGGGGACGGCGTGACGTACGTAGCCCGCATTCCGGGAGGAGTGACAGATGGCGATCACCACGATCACCCGTACCGACCAGGACATCCAGTCCGCCGTCCTCGACGAGTTGACCTGGGAGCCCCGGGTGCAGCCGCACGAGATCGGCGTGACCGTCTCAGAGGGCGTGGTCACGCTCACCGGCCGGGTGGACAGCTACGCCAAGAAGTGGGCCGCCGAACGGGCGGCGCACCGGGTCACCCGGGTCCGCGCGGTCGCCAACGACCTGATGGTGCAGATCGGCACCGGCGCCGAGCGGGCCGACCCCGACCTCGCCGCGGCGGCCGGCCACGCGCTGGAGTGGGACGCCTTCGTACCGCTCGACAGGCTCGACGTCACCGTCTCCAACGGCTGGGTGACCCTGCACGGCGAGGTGGAGTGGGAGTACCAGCGCCGGGCCGCCGAACGCGCGGTCGCCCGGCTCACCGGCGTACGCGGGGTCAGCAACGGGATCACCGTCCGCCCGGACGTCCGGCCGGACGGGCACGTGCTGGCCGAGCGGATCGTCGACGCGCTGGCCCGCAACCGGGCGACCGAGGCGGAGCGGATCACCGTCCGGGTGCACGGCGACACGGTGCTGCTCGGCGGGCTGGTCCACTCCATCCCCGAACGCGCCGAGGTGGAGCGGATCGTCTGGTCGGCGCCGGGCATCCGGGAGGTGCAGAACCGCATCGCGGTGGCCCCCGTGCTGGGCTAAACCGGCCGGTCCGCCACCCGGGGTCCAGGCGGGGCGGTGCCGGGGCGTCCGCCGGCCAGCGGGAACCACCCGCCCCGGGTGAGCCGCCCTCACCCGCCGAGCGGCGAGCGTGGGAGCCATGACTGAGCCGAACGGGCTGATCCGACCCGGGCGCGGCGCGCGCGGGTCCGCCGGCGATCGGGGGGTTGGATGACCACGCCGCTTCAGGTCACCGCCCGGCTGCGCACCCCGGTGACCGAGCACGACCACGTCCGTGGACCGGTGGACGCACCGGTGACCATCGTCGAGTACGCCGACTTCCAGTGCCGGTTCTGCGGGGCCGCGTACCGGAACCTGGCCGACCTGCTCCGCCAGCGGGCGGACACGGTCCGGCTGGTCTACCGGCACTTCCCCATCGCCAACATGCACCCGTACGCGGAGAGCGCCGCCGAGGCGACCGAGGCGGCCGGCCGGCGCGGGCAGTTCTGGGCCATGCACGACTGGCTCTACGAGCACCAGGACCAGCTCGACCCGGTGCACCTGTCACTCGGCATCGAGCAGCTCGGCCTGCCGACCGACGAGGTTCGCGCCGAGGTGGAGCGGCAGGCGCACGGCGACCGGGTGCGGACGGACTTCGTCAGCGGCATCCGCAGCGGCGTCAACGCCACGCCCACCCTCTTCGTCAACGAGGTCCGCCACGACGGCGGCTACGACCTCGCCGACCTGCTCGCGGCCGTCGACGCGGCCGCCAACCCCTGAGCCACTCCCCTCCTGTCGACCGGGAGCTCCGCGTCACCGGCAACCCTCCGGTTGACGCGGAGTTCCTGGTCGACGTGAGCGGAGCAGGGTCAGATCAGGCGGAGCTCTCGGGCGCGGCGCACCGCCTCGCGGCGGCGGGTCGCGTCGAGCTTGCGGTAGATGTTGCGGACGTGGGTCTTCACCGTGTTGACCGACAGGGACAACTCGCTGGCGATCTCCACGTTGGACAGGATGCTCTGCAGGTAACGCAGGATGGTCAGCTCCCGCTCGGTCAGCGGCTCGTCCAGGCTCGCCGCGGCCGGTTCGGCCGGCGCCCGCCCGCTCGGCTCGTCGGCGCCCCGGACCAGGTCGCTGACCGTCGGCCAGTGCGCGGTGCCGGCGTCGAGGTGGGCGGCGAGCAGGTCCCGCACGCCGGGCTCGGCGCGGGTGAACACCCGCCGGTGGCCGTCCGGCCCGGCCAGGTCGAGCGCCGCCTCCAGGAGCCGGCCGGCCCGCCGCTCGTCCCCGGCCCGTCGGGCCAGCACCGCGTCGAGCACGGCGGCGTCGAGGCGTACCGGCAGCGGCCAGTCGGACGCCTGCGGCGCCTGCCAGTCCGGCAGCAGGCGCCCGGCGGCACGCGGGTCGTCGGCGCGCAGCTCGACCCGGGCCAGCGCCACGGCCAGCGCCGGCACCGGCTCGGCCGGCTCGCGTACCCGGTCGGCCAGCAGCTCGCGGGCGGTGGCCAGGTCGCCCCGGTCGCCGCGCAGGTCCGCCTCGGCGGCCAGCAGCCAGTGCGTCAGCTCCGCGGCCCGGGGACGGTCGGCCAGTCGCTCCCGGGCCTCCACCAGCAGGCGCAGCCCGGCGCCCGGGTCATCGGCGTCCCGCCGCAGGTACGCGCGGCACAGCGCGGCCACCGCCGCCACAGTCGGCTCGTCCGTCGCCGGGGCGGCGAGCCCCAGGTTCGCCTCGGCCTCCTCGGGCTGGTCGCGGTGCAGCGCCACCAGCGCCAGCGCCAGGTACCCGTGTCCACAGTCGAGCCGGCAGGACCAGCCCTGGCAGGGCGGCAGGGCCAGCGCCGTCCGGGCGGCCTCCTCGGCCGCCCGCAGCTCGCCCCGCACCGCGTGCAGCAGCGCCGACCGGCTGGCGCAGACCAGCTCGGTGCGCAGCCGTCCCGCCTCCCGGGCCGCCGCCAGCGCCCGCTCGAAGCCGGTCGCGGCCGGCAGTAGGTCCCCCTCGGCCAGGTCCACCAGGCCGAGGGCGGTGTCGGCCACCGCCCGCACGTCGGCGTCCTCGGCGGCGTCGCCCCGGGGCGCCGCACCGGGCATCCCGGTGTCGGTCCGGGTGGCGAGCAGCCGGGCCGCAGCGGCGCGTACCTCCCGGTGGTCGCCGGCCAGTCGGGCCAGGGCCAGCTCCAGCGCGGCGACCAGGCGCAGGAACCGATCCCGGCGCGGGGCGGGCAGCGCCGGCGCGTGCTGGGCGGCGAGCCGCAGCCGCTCCGCGGCGGCCGCCGCGTCCCCGGCGTGCGCCCGCTCGGCGGCACAGGCCAGCGCCAGCTCCGGGTCGCGGGCCACCGCCTCCGCCGGCGGTTCGGCCGGCACCGGCCCGGCCGGCGGTTCCCGGTCGTACGGGGCCAGCTCCGGCCAGCGGTCCACGAACAGCTCGGTGGCATGGTCCCAGTCGCGAGCGGCCAGCGCGTGCCGGAGTCCGTCGGCCGGCCGGCCGTTGTCGGCGTACCAGCCGGCCGCCCGCCGGTGCAGCTCCCGCAGCTCGTCGGCGGGCAGCCGGGCCAGTTCGGCGTGCAGCAGGTCGGCCAGCAGGGGGTGGCAGCGGTACCACGGCGGGCGGCTGTCGTCCCGGCGCAGCGGCCCGCCCGCGCCGGCCAGGCCCGCCAGCGTCGGCTCGGTGTCGGCCCGGCCGGTGAGCGCGTCGGCCAGGCCGGCGCAGACCGCGTCCGCCACGGCGGTCCGCCGCAGCACCTCCCGGGCCTCGGGTTCCAGCCCGGCGAGCACCTCCTCGCGCAGGTAGCCGGCGACGTCCGGCTGGTCGCCGCCGAACTGCTCCACCCAGCGGGCCGGGTCCGGCTGTCCGCGCAGCGCCAGCGCGGCGAACCGGAGCGCCGCCGGCCAGCCGCCGGTCCGCTCGCGCAGCCGGCGCACCCCGGCCGCCGGCAGCGCCACCCCGTGCGTGGTGAGCAGGTCGGCCACCTCGTCGCCGGTGAAGGCCAGCTCGTCCGAACCGAGCTCGGTCAGCTCCCCGGCCAGGCGCCACCGGTGCACGGCCAGCGGCACCCCGGCCCGCGCCCCGACCACCAGGCGCAGCCGCTCCCCGGCGTGGCGGAGCAGGAACTCCAGCCCGGTCAGCGCGGCCGGATCGGCGATCCGGTGCAGGTCGTCCACCACCAGCAGCACCGGCCGGTCCCGGGCGGCGAGCGCCGCGGCCAGCAGTTCGAGCTGGTCGGGGCGGGGCGGCCGGTCGGGCACCGGGGGTTCCGGCGCGTCGCCGCCCGGGCCGGTGGCCGCGCGCAGCGCCGCCGCCAGGTAGGACCAGAGTCGATCGCCGTCGTCGCCGGCCTCCACCGACACCCACGCCGCCCGGGGCGGTTCCCCGTCCGGCTCGCCGTCCCCCGCCGCGCCGAAGTCCCCCGGCGGCGCGCCCGGCGGCAGGGTCTCCCGCGCCCCCTCGGCCGCCGCGGTCACCGGGCCGCCCTCCGCCCGGTCCGGGCCGGCGTCACCGGCCGCCCGGCACCAGGAGGCGAGCAGCGTGGTCTTGCCCCAGCCGGCGGGCGCGGAGACCAGGGTCACCGGACCGGCGGTGCCCTCGTCCAGCGCGTGCAGCAGGCGGGGACGCAGCAGCACCGGGTCGGGCAGCGCGGGGGGACGCAGCCGGGACGCCAGCAGCGGCGTCCCGGCCGAGCCCCGCACCGCCGATCCGACCACGGCTCGGCTCTGGTCCTCCGGCATCCGGCCCCACCCCCACGGACGCGTCCACTCCCCCGGTCCTGCGGCGGCCGGTTACCCGGCCGGGGCCGGTTCACCCCTTCCGGAGGAGCCGGCTTCACCCGTTCCCGGCCCATCCTGGGCGTACGCGGGCGGCCGGCCGCGCGTGACCGGCCGCCCGTCACGGATGCGGCGGGAGTGGCCGCGGTGACCGGCGGGACAGGGGGTGCGGGGCAGGTGGGACCGATCGCACGGCTGGCCGGCGGCGGCGTCGCCCTCGGCGCGGCGGCGGCCGGCGCGGCGGCGGTACGCGCGCTGGCCGCCCCGCGTCCCGGCGGCTGGCCCGACCGGGACGACCGGCGGCCCGCCCGCTGGCAGGTGGTGACCGTGGACCGCCCACCCGGCCAGGTGCTCCCCGACGGCCGGTGGCCGGAGCCGCTGCGCCGGCTCGGCGGCGCGGTGCAGGTACGGGTACGTCCCGCCCCCGGCGACCGGGGCACCGAACTCGCCGCCCGGCCGCGTCCGGGCGCCGGGCCGCCGCCGGGGCTCGCCGCCCACCTGGTCGGGGACGATCCGGGGCGGCTGGTCCGGCAGGCGCTGCGGCAGGTCAAGCAGCTCGCCGAGACCGGCGAGGTGCTGCGGTCCGACCGCGGCGCCGTCGACCGTCCGGCGGTGGCGCCGGAATGAGGGCGCTCTGCTGGGTCGGCGCCGACGAGCTGGCGGTGCGGCAGGTGCCCGACCCGGAGCTGCGCAACGGGCACGACGCGATCGTCCGGGTCCGGCGGAGCGCCGTGTGCGGCGCGGACCTGCCGCTGCTCGCCGGGCGGGGGCCGGCCGTCGGGGAGGTCCCCGGCCACGAGTTCGTCGGCGAGGTGGTCGAGGTCGGCCCCGAGGTACGCCGGCACCGGGTCGGCGACCGCGTGGTGGTCTGCTCCTCGGTGTCCTGCGGCAGCTGCTGGTACTGCCGCCGCGAGCTGCACTCCTGCTGCGACAACGGCAGCACCGACCCGGCCGCGGGCGAGGCGGCCTGGGGGCATCCCGTGGCGGGCTGCTTCGGCCAGCCCCGGGCACAGGGCGGGTTCGCCGGCAGCCACGCCGAGTACGTCCGGGTGCCGTACGCCGACGTCGGGGCGTTCGCCGTACCGCAGGCGGTCACCGATGACCGGGCCCTGTTCGCCTCGGACGCCGGGCCGGCCGGGTGGATGGGCGCCGAGCTCGGCGGGGTCCGCCCCGGTGACGTGGTGGCGGTCTGGGGCGCCGGCGCGGTCGGCCAGGTCGCCGCGCGGGCGGCGCGGCTGCTCGGCGCGGAACGGGTGGTCGTCGTCGACCGGCACCCGGACCGGTTGCGGGCGGCCGAGCGGCACGCCGGCGCCGAGACGCTCGACTACCAGCGCGTCGACGTCGCCGCCGAGCTGCGGGAGCGCAGCGGCGGCCGGGGCCCGGACGTGTGCGTCGAGGCGGTCGGCACGGCCGACGGGACCCGCTCGCTGGGCGACCGCCTCACCGGTGCGGCGCCGCGACCGGTGGCGGTACGCGAGGCGGTGCACGCCTGCCGCAAGGGCGGCACGGTCTTCGTGCTCGGGGCGTACCCGGGCGTCGTCGACACGTTTCCGCTCGGCGCGGTGACGGCCAAGGGGCTGACCGTGCGCGGCGCCCGGCAGCACGGGCAGCGCTACATCCCGATGCTGCTGGACCGGATGGCCCGCGACGAGCTGCGCACCGAGTACCTGGCCACCCACCACCTCCCGCTGGACCACGCCGCCGAGGCCTACACCCTGCTCCGCACCCGCGCCGAGGGCTGCCTCCGCCCCGTCCTCCACCCTACCCCGTAAGCCTGTTGATCATGAGGTTGGCGGCGACAAAAGGGACGGACGGCGACGCCAACTCATGATCAACGCGATCGGGCGGGGTGCGCGGACGGGCGGGGCGGGTGGGAGGATCGGGGGGTGGATGCGGAGCGGACGTACGACGTGGTGTTGTTCGGGGCGACCGGGTTCACCGGGGGGCTGACCGCGGAATACCTGGCCCGGCACGCGCCGCCGGCGCTGCGCTGGGCGCTGGCCGGGCGCAACCCCGACAAGCTGGCCGCGGTCCGCGACCGGCTCGCCGCCATCGACCCGGCGCTGGCCACGCTGCCGCTGCTCGCCGCCGACGTCACCGACCCGGAGTCGCTGCGCGCGGTGGCGGAGAGCGCCCGGGTGGTGGCCAGCACGGTCGGCCCGTACGTGCACCACGGCGAGCCGCTGGTCGCCGCCTGCGCCCGGGCCGGCACCGACTACCTGGACATCACCGGCGAGCCGGAGTTCGTCGACTCGATGTACCTGCGCCACCACGCCGAGGCGGTCCGCACCGGGGCCCGGTTGGTGCACGCCTGCGGGTTCGACTCCGTCCCGCACGACCTGGGCGTCTGGTACACCGTCAAGCAGCTGCCCGCCGACGGGCCGATCACCGTGGACGGCTACGTCCGGGTCAGCGGCCGGTTCTCCGCGGGCACGTACCACTCGGCGCTCACCGCGTTCTCCCGTACCGCCCAGGCGTCCCGGGCGGCGCGGGAGCGCCGGGCGGTCGAACCGCGGCCGGCGGACCGCCGGGTCCGCGCGGTGCCCGGCCGGCTCGCCCGGTCGAAGGAGCTGCGGGTCTGGACCGTGCCGCTGCCCACCATCGACCCGCAGGTGGTCCGCCGCTCGGCCGCGGCCCGCCCGGAGTACGGCCCGGACTTCCGCTACCGGCACTTCGCCGCGGTGAAGCGGCTGCCCACGGTGCTGGCCGGCGCGGCCGGGCTGGGCGCCATGGTCGCCCTGGTGAAGCTGCCGCCGACCCGGCGCTGGCTGCTCGGCCGGCTGGCCTCCGGCCAGGGGCCGACGCCGCAGCAGCGGGCGAAGTCCTGGTTCCGGGTCCGGTTCGTCGGCACCGGGGGCGGCCGGCGGGTGCTGACCGAGGTGACCGGCGGCGACCCGGGCTACGACGAGACCGCCAAGATGCTCGCCGAGTCGGCGCTCTGCCTGGCGCTGGACGACCTGCCGCCGGCCGCCGGCCAGCTCACCCCGGTGGCCGCCATGGGCGACGCGCTGCTGGCCCGGCTGACCCGGGCGGGGCTGACCTTCCGCGTGCTGGACGCCCCCGGCGCGGCGGCGGCTTGACCCTCGACCTGGTTGAGACGACAGGATCACCGGCCGTGGAGAGCGACCTGCGCAGCATCGGCGAACTGGCCCGGGCCAGCGGCCTGACGGTGAGCGCCCTGCGGTTCTACGACTCGGCCGGGGTGTTGGTCCCGGCGCTGGTCGACCCGGTCACCGGCTACCGCTGGTACACCGACGACCAGGTCGCGCCGGCCCGGCTGGTGGCCGGGCTGCGCCGGGTCGGCATGCCGGTGGCCGAGATCGCCCTGGCGCTGCGCTCCGAGCCGGCCGCGGTGCACCGGCTGCTGGACGCGCACCTGCGCCGGCTGGAGGACGGGCTCGCCGACGCCCGCCGCGAGCTCTCCCGGATCCGCGCGCTGATCGATCCCGAGGAGAAAACCGTGCCCACCCGTCTCGTCCTGTCCCGCGCCGACCTGGCCGCCGCCGTCGACGCCGTCCGCTTCGCCGTCGGCGACGACCCCGAGCTGCCGGTGCTGGCCGGCGTGCTGTTCGACCTCGAGTCGGACGGGGTCCGGCTGGTCGCCACCGACCGGCACCGGCTGGCGGTCGCCCGGGTGCCGGGCCGGGTGGACGGCCCGCCGGTGCGGGTGCTCGCCCCGGTCGGCCTGGTCGACGAGATCCGCGCGCTGCTGGACACCGGTGCGGGGGTCACCCCCGAGGCGTGGCTGACCGTCGACGCCGGGACGATCTCGGTCTCCGTGGCCGGCCGGAGTGTCGCGGCGAGCGCCCTGCCGTACGAGTTCCCGGACTACGGCCGGTTGGTGCGGCCGTCCCGGGACGACGCGCCGGCGCACCGGCTGACCGTCGACGTGGCCGCCCTGCGGGCCGCGCTCACCGACGGGGACGCCCCGACGGTGCGCCGCGAGCACGACGGTGCCGAGCTGACCGTGACGGTGCTCGGCGTGGACGACCGGGGCGGGCTGCGCCTGCTCGGCGCCGACGAGCTGACCGACGACCCGGACGCGTTCCGGATCGGGGTCAACGGCGGCTACCTGCTCGACGCGCTGGACGCCGGCGGCCGGGGGCAGCTGCTGCTGGAGCTGGACGGCCCGATCGCCCCGCTGGCCTTCCGCCGGCCGGACGACGCCGACGCGTTCTCCATCCTGATGCCGATCCGGCTCTGACCCTCGCCGGTCCCGGCCGGGGGGCGCGGGGCCGCGACGGTAGCATCTGGAGGTCCACCTGACGTCCGGACGGAGGCGTACGGAGCAGCATGCTCGACATGGAGTTGATCCGGAAGGATCGGGACGCGGTGGCGTCCGCGCTGGCCAAGCGGCTGGACCCGGCCGAGGTGACCCGCGCGCTGGACGAGATCCAGCGGTTGGACCAGCAGCGGCGCAGCCTGATCACGGAGATCGACGGCGAGCGCCAGCGCCGCAAGGCCGAGGCCCGGGCGTACGCGGAGGCGAAGCGGGCCGGCCGTGAGCCGGAGGTCGCCGCCCCGGAGGCCGGCCGCAAGCAGCTCGCCGAGCTGGAGGCCGAGCTGGACGAGGTGCAGGCCCGGCTGCGCGACCGGATGAGCGAGCTGCCGAACCTGCCCGCCGACGACGTCGTGCCGGGCGGCAAGGAGGCCAACCGGGTCGTCAAGACCTTCGGCGAGCCGCCGGCCATCGAGAAGGTCCGCGACCACGTGGAGCTGAGCCGCGCGCTCGGCCTGGTCGACCACGAGCGCGGCGTCAAGCTCGGCGGTTCCGGCTTCTGGATGTACACCGGCCTGGGCGCGCGGCTGGAGTGGGCGCTGCTCAACTGGCTGATCGAGCAGAACATCACGGCCGGCTACGAGTTCCTGCTCCCGCCGCACCTGCTGCTGGACAGCGCCGGCTTCGCCGCCGGGCAGTTCCCGAAGTTCTACGACGACGTCTACCACCTGGACCGGCAGTCCGCCCCGCGCGGGCAGTTCCTGCTGCCCACCGCGGAGACGGCGATCCTCGGCGCGTACCAGGACGAGATCCTGGAGACCGCGAAGCTGCCGCTGAAGGCGTTCGCCTACACCCCGTGCTACCGGCGCGAGGCGGCCGGCTCGCACTCCGACGAGCGCGGCACCGTGCGCGGCCACCAGTTCAACAAGGTGGAGATCTTCCAGTTCACCCTGCCCGAGCAGGCCGACGCCGCGCTCACGGCGATGGTCGGCCACGTGGAGAGCCTGGTCGAGAAGCTGGGCCTGCACCACCAGACCAGCCTGCTCGCGGCCGGCGACGCCAGCGCCTCGATGAAGAAGACCCTCGACATCGAGGTGTGGATGCCGAGCACCGGCAAGTACAAGGAGGTCTCCTCGGTCTCCTGGGCCGGCGACTACCAGGCCCGCAGGGCGGCCATCCGCTACCGGGAGCCGGGCGGCAAGCAGACCCGCTTCGTGCACACCCTCAACGGCTCGGCCCTGGCCACCAGCCGGCTCTTCCCGGCCATCCTGGAGCAGTTCCAGCAGCCCGACGGCTCGGTGCTGGTTCCCGAGGTGCTCCGCGACCGGCTGGGCACCGACCGCCTCACCCCGGTCCGCTGAGCTTGCGCTGACGCCGGCGGTGGGTCGGGCCTCCCGGCCCACCGTCCGGCCGTTCGGCACCGAGGAGCGATCGGGGGAGCTCGGCGTGTCGCACGCCGACCGCGGTGTGCCGGTCTCCGGACATTCCGCTGCGGCATGAATATGACGCTCTGGAATGTCGCTCGCCAGTCGAAGGCCGGCAGGAACACAGCGGAGAGAGTGACGATACCCACCGACGCCCCCTGACGGCCCCGTCCGGCGGCACGGTGGGCGGGCTGCCGGGCGACGGCTACTCGGCTCGGCTGTCGACCGCCGGCGGCCGGCCGGCCCGGCGACGCCTCGCGCCGGCCAGGGCCAGCACGACCAGCGCCACCACGAGCACCGCCGGCCCGGCCGCGTCCAGCGCGGCGACCAGGGCCTGCTGCACCCGGCCGGCAGCCACCACCACGGGGTCGCCGAAGGCGTCCCGGCGGCCGGCGGCGAGGCGCACCTCGTACCAGCCGTACCAGGCGACGTAGCCGCCGGCGAGCAGCAGCACCAGGCCGCTGAGCCGGGGCACCAGCGCGCCGGCCGCGCGCAGCCGGGCCACCAGGTGGCCGCGCAGCAGCGCCACGCCGAGCGCGGCCACCGCGACCACCAGGCCCATCCCGAGGGCGTACGCTCCGAAGAGCGCCAGCCCGCGCGGCGTGGACCCGGCCTGGAGGCTGGTCACCACGATGGCCAGGAACGGCGCGATCGCGCAGCCCAGCGACGCCACCGCGTACGCCATGCCGAACAGCGTCATGGCGGCCCAGGACCGGGTCAGTCGGGGCGCCCGGGCCAGCGGGCGGAGGGTGGGCAGCCGCCGGCCGGCGAGCAGCCAGCAGCCGAGGGCCACCAGCAGCAGTCCCAGCCCGACGGTGAGCCACGGCAGCCGGGGGCGCAGCCAGCCGGCGAGCGGGACCAGCGCCAGCCCGAACGCGCCGAAGACCAGCACGTACCCCAGGGTCAGCGCGGCGGCGGCGGTCAGCGCGCGGCCGACCGCGCCCCGGGTGTCCGGGGCCCCGGCCACCAGCAGCGACAGGTACGCCGGCAGCAGCGCGAAGCCGCACGGGTTGACCGCGCCGAGCATGCCCGCGGTCAGCGCGAGCAGCAGCGGGGTCGCCATCACCCGGCCAGCGCGGCGACCCGCCGAATGAGGTCCTCGCCGTCGAGGAAGCCCTGGTGCACGACCTTGCCGTCCCGGTCGATGATCACGAAGGTGCTCTGCTCGACGACCTCGAAGCGGCGCCACAGCGCGCCGGCCCGGTCGTCCAGCTGCGGCGTCCCGGCCAGCTCGAACTCGGTCACGAAGTCCCTCATGGCGCGCTGCTCGCCGAGCCCGGCCACGCCGACGATGGGCACGGTGTCCCGGTACTTCGGGGCCACCTCGGCGACCGTCCAGGCCTGGCTGGCGCAGGTAGCGCACCACGGCGCCCAGAACCAGAGCACCACCGGCCGGCCGGCCAGCGCCCCGCCGGAGAACGCTGTGCCGTCCAGCGTGGTCGCGGTGAAGGCCAGGGTGTCGGGGACCCGCGCCGGCGCCGACACCGACCCGGTGGGCGACGGCTCCCTCCCGCCGGTGGCCGCGGCCGCCTCGGCCGGGCCGGCCGGGTCCGCCCCGCCGGCGCAGGACGCCGCGCCCAGCAGCACGGCCACCAGGAGGACGGCGCCGGCCGCCCGAGGCGCGCTGTGGCGGGGTGACCGCCCGGACATGACCGACCGGCACAGCGTCCGCATCGGGTCTCCCTTCGGGTGGCTACTCGGCCTTGGCCAGCCGCAGGGCCAGCTCGGGGCAGACCTTGACCGCCTTGAGCGCGCCGTCGCGCAGCCAGGTGGGCACGGGGGTGGGCGGGAAGGCGGGGTACCCGTTGCCGTCCAGCCGGATGAAGTCGGGCACCACGTGGGCGCAGAGCCCGTGCCCGTCGCACCGCGACCAGTCGAGGGTGAGCCGCTGCGGGTTCGGGTCGGGCGCCCCGGGCAACCCCAGCACACCCTTGACCCGCCGGCCGCAACCGTCGCCGGTGGTGTGCAGCCGCAGGTCCTCGGCGAAGACCTCCATCGCGGAGAGGGCGAACCGGGCCGTACCGTCCGGGTGGCTGCACGCCCCGCGCCCCTTCACGTCACCGGCGGCCGCCCGGACCACCTCCACCGGGGCGCTGCCGGCGACCGCCAGGTCGACCGCGCGGGCCAGGTCGGGCAGGCCCATCTTGCACGGGCCGCACTGCCCCGCGGACTCGCCGGCCAGGTAGCGGACCACCTGGGCGGCCTCGCCGAGCGGGCAGGTGTCCGCGCCGAGCGGGACGACGATGCCGGCGCCGAGGGTGCCGCCCACCGCGGCCAGCCCCGTGCGGGAGATCTCCGCCCGGTCGGCGGCCTCCGGGGTGATCCACTTGCCGTGGTAGCCGCCCATCAGGATGCCCGGACCGTCCGGCACCTCGCAGAGGTCGAGGATCTCCCGCAGCGGGGTGCCGGCGGCGCACTCCACCACCGCCGGCCGCTTCGCCGCGCCGGTGACGGTCAGCAGCACGGTGCCCGGCTCGTCGTCGGTGCCGAGCGCCGCGTACTCGTACGGTCCGAGCCGGGCCGCGATCGCGAGCTGGGCGTACGTCTCGGCGTTGGAGAGCAGGGTGGGCAGCCCGCCGACGCCGGAGTCGCTGGAGCGCTTCTTGGTGCCGGGCGGGATGTGCGGCAGGCCGTTGATCCCGTTGACCAGCGCGCCGCCCTCGCCGGAGATGAACCGGTGCGGCACGGTGACGATGCTGGTCGGCACCGGCATCCGGCGCTCCTGCAACGCCTCGGTCAGCGACTCCCGGCCCACCCCGTCGTCGGCGATCCCGATGACGATCTCGTCGGCGTCCAGCGCGTACGCGGCCAGCGCGGCGCCGTCGAGGATGAGGTGCGGGGCCCGGGTGAGCAGCACCTTGTCCTTCCAGCTGGCCGGCTCGCCCTCGGTGGCGTTGACCACCACCACCGCGGTGAGGTCCTGCCGCTCGCAGGACTCCAGCACCGCGCGGAGCTTCTTGGCGAACGGGAAGCCCGCGCCGCCCTTGCCCTTGAGCTGGATGCCCTCGGCGAGCCGCAGCAGGTTGGCCGGTTCCATCGGCCCGATCGGCCCGTGCACCTCCTCGTGGGCGAGCAGGTCGAGCCGGCCGAAATCGGCGAAGCCGGCGGTGAGCCGGGGCTCGCCGACACAGGCCACCGGGGGCACGGTCGTCCGCATCACTTCGCCTCACCCCGCAGCCCGGCCCAGTACGCCCCGTCCACCGCGTCGGCGCTGGCCCGGCGCCGGCGGCGGCTCTCCTTGGCCTCCCGGCGGGCCCGCCGGGAGGCCAGGTCGACCAGGGTCGGGGTGTCGTCGGCCGGGACCTCCTCCGGGACGTACCGGGCCGGCGGCCGCCAGTAGTCCGGCTCCTCCGGCACGTCGTCCTCGGCGCTGTGCCGGCCACCGCCGCTGCGCGGCGCCGCCGAGATCGGGCTGCCCGAGACCCACCCACCCGAGATCGGACCGGCAGAGACCGGGCCGGCGGAGACCGGGCCGGCCGAAATCGGCTCGGCGGTCTCCCAGCGGCGCGGGCTGTCCCACGGCTCCTCGGGCTCGTCGGCCCGGCGCCGGGGCGGCGCGGAGTACCGGGTGCCGGCGTCGGCGTCCACCCGGGACCGGCGGGCGGAGCGTCCGACCTCCTCGTCATCACGGCGGCGCCGGACGTTCGGGACCGGCTCCTCCCGCCGGCGCCGGCGCGCGGGCGGCTCCTCCTCCTCGCGGCGGCGAGCCACCGGTACCCGCTCCTCGGTGCGGCGCCGCCGGGCGGCCGGCGCCGACTCCTCGTCGCGCCGGCGGCGCGCGGGGCGGACCGGCTCACGCAGCGAGCCCGGCTCGGGCACCACCGGCACGGTGAACCGCTCGGGGTCCCGCCGGGTGGCGCCGGGCGCGGTCCACGAGCCGGCGAGGGTGGTCTCCGCCCAGCTGCTCTCCCGGCCGGAACGGCCGTCGCGCCGCTCGTCGCCGTCGGGGCGGCGGCGTGACCGGCCGCCGAGCAGCGAACGGCCCGTGCCGTCCTCGGCCGGCCGGGCGACCAGCGCCTCGTTCCGCGCGGCGGCCTGGTGCCGCTCCCGGCTGCGCCGGCCGACGGTCACCGAGACCCGCACCAGCAGCGCCAGCACGACCAGCAGCAGGCAGGCGAGGTAGCTGAACATCACCCAGGGCGCTGCCGGCCGGCCGGCGTTGAGCCCGTGCAGGATGGCGAACGGCCAGGAGACGTACGCGGCGGAGTGCAGCGTCCGCCACAGCCACTTCGGACCGACCCCGGCGAACCGGGCCCGGACGATGCCGGTCCAGAGCACGCTCACCATGAGCAGCCCGGCCACCGTGCCGAGGCCGACGTAGAGTCCCCCGCCTCCGACGAACGGCACGATGGCGTCGGTGCCGGCTGCCCGCCCGGTGGCCACCTTGGTCAGCACGTGGAAGAAGAGCCCGGCGACGGCGAGGATGCCGGTGGCCCGGTGCGCGGACTGCAACAGCACCCGGTGCCGGATCAGCAGCACCAGCCGGTCGGTGGCGAGCAGTCCCAGCATCACGGTGAGGCTCATCGCCACCAGGGCGATCACCCCGGCGAAGAACTCGGTGAAGAAGAAGCCGTACGCGTACGCCGTCTGACCGGCGCCGGTGAGCATCGTTCCCGCCCACAGCGCGGCGATCGCGGACACGGTCAGCACGGCCACCGCGGACCGGGACCGGGTGCGGACGCCCCGGCTGGTGCTGGTGGTCCGGACGGTGGCCGGTTTCTGGTTCTGCTTGACCCGGGCCATCTGCTCCTCGATCGTCTCGCGGCGGCGCACCGCCGGCCGACCCTGCTCCCCCATCGAGTACGGAGTGACGGCTCAGTCGGATCACCGGCCCGGGGAAAATTCCGGCCCGATGTCGAACCGTCCGGCGGCCGGGCGCGTGTAACGGCGTCCACCCGGGACGGCGCGCCACGAGGCAGTTACCAATTTCCATACGTTGACAGCCGCTGCAACCCGCTTGTAATCTTTCCGAAATCTTTCAGCTTCAATTGCAAGATTCCGGCAGCTGAGGGACCCTCCCCCGCACCACCACCCCGTCCCCCGCACCCCCGTCAGGAGTTCCGATGCATCGACGTCGATGGCACTCGGCGCTGCTCGCCCTCGGTGTGATCGCGAGCATGCTCGTCCCGACCACCGTGACGGCACCCCCGGCCGTCGCGGCTCCGGCCGGCGCCAAGAAGGTGATCGTCCAGCTCTTCGAGTGGAACTGGACCTCGGTGGCCAACGAGTGCCGGACCACGCTGGGCCCGAAGGGCTACGGCTGGGTCCAGGTCTCCCCGCCGCAGGAACACGTCCGCGGATCCCAGTGGTGGCTGGCGTACCAGCCGGTCAGCTACCGGGTCGAGTCCCGCAAGGGCACCCGCGCCCAGTTCAAGGCCATGGTGGACGCCTGCCACGCGGCCGGCGTCAAGGTGATCGTCGACGCGGTCGTCAACCACATGTCCGGGCAGGACAACGCCGGCACCGGCTGGGCCGGCTCGTCGTACGGGCACTACGACTACCCGGGCATCTACCAGCACCAGGACTTCCACCACTGCGGCCGCAACGGCGGCGACGACATCGCCAACTACGGCGACCGGTGGGAGGTGCAGAACTGCGAGCTGGTCAACCTCGCCGACCTGAAGACGGAGTCGGACCACGTCCGGGGCCGGCTCGCCGGTTACCTCAACGACCTGCTCTCGCTCGGCGTCGACGGCTTCCGGCTGGACGCCAGCAAGCACATGCCGGCCGCCGACATCGCGGCGATCCGCAGCCGGCTCTCCCGGCCGGCGTACCTGGTGCAGGAGGTGATCCACGGCGCCGGGGAGCCGATCCAGCCGACCGAGTACACCGGCAACGGCGACGTGCACGAGTTCCGCTACGGCAAGGACCTGGCCCGGGTGTTCCGCTCCGAACGGCTCGCCTACCTGCGCAACTTGGGCGAGGGCTGGGGGCACCTGCCCACCGGCGTGGCGGCCGTCTTCGTCGACAACCACGACACCCAGCGCGACGTCGGCGGGGTGCTGACCTACCGCGACCGGGGCATCTACGCGCTGGCCAACGCGTTCATGCTGGCCTGGCCGTACGGCTCGCCGACGGTGATGTCCAGCTACACCTTCAGCCAGCGCGACCAGGGTCCGCCGCAGGACGGCTCCGGCCGGACGCTCGACGTGGCCTGTTACTCCGGCTGGGAGTGCGAGCACCGCTGGCCGGTGATCGCCAACATGGTCGGCTTCCGCAACGCCACCGAGGGCGCCGGGGTCGCCAACTGGTACGACAACGGCAACAACCACATCGCGTTCAGCCGTAGCGGCAAGGGCTACCTGACGGTCAACGACGAGGACCACGCGATCACCGGCCGCTCCTACCACGCCGGGCTGCCGGCCGGCCGCTACTGCGACGTCATCCACGGCACCTTCGCCAACGGCACCTGCTCGGGGCCGGTGATCACCGTGGACGGCAACGGCTGGTTCGCCGCCCACATCCCCGCCCACGACGCGGTCGCCATCCACGTCGGCGCCCGCCTGAGCTGACCCGCACCTCTCAGGCACCCCCGTCCGGCCGGATTTCCCGGCCGGGCGGGGGTCCTGCGGTTACAGTCTGTTTGTGCCGTTTGACCGAATCACCTCGTACCGCTGGCTCCGCCGGTCGGCCACGGCCGTGGGGGCGTGCGCGCTGCTGGCGACGGCCGGGGCCACCGGCTGGGCGCTGACCCCGTCGCCAGCGCCGCCCCCGGTCGAGCAGGCGGCGCCGGATCAGCCGGATCCGAGCAGCCCGGAGCCGAGCAGCCCGGAGCCGAGCCCGACGCCGGAGGAGACCGTGCCGGTCGCCGCGCCGGCGCCGGCCGACCTGCCGGTGGTCGACTACGACCGCGCGCCCGCCGGTTTCCCCACCGACCCCGACACCATGGACACGACCCCGCTGACCGAAGGGCTGCACCCGACCCGCCGGATCGCCGCCTACCACGCGCCGGGCGGCCGGCCGCTGGCCTTCCTCGCCCCGACCATCAACGGTGTCGAGCTGACCATGCCGATCGCCCAGCGCCGCGCCGGCTGGACCGCGGTGCTGCTCCCGTCGGCCAACCGCAAGCTCGCCTGGCTGCCGCCCGGCGGCTTCACCACCGTCACCCTGCGCGACCAGATCGTGGTCGAGCGCCGGCCGCACCGGCTCACCTGGTTCCGCGCCGGCCGGCCGATCCGGTCCTGGGAGGTCAGCCTCGGCCAGCGCGGCCAGGAGACGCCGCTGGGTCGCACCTTCATCCTCGGCCGCACCCCACCGCCGCAGGACGTGTACGGCGGCGTGGACATCTTCGCCCTCGGCTCGGTGCCGGACGATCCGGACTCGGTGCCGGCGGGCCTGCGCGGCGCACACATCGGCCTGCACAGCTGGTACCACGACGGCGAACTGGGCGAGAACACCACCAACGGCTGCATCCGGGTGACCCGCAGCGCCCAGCGGGAACTGCTGGCGGAGGTCCGTACCGGCACCGAGGTCGTGGTGGTCGACGAGCTGCCCGCCCCACCGCCGACCGCGTGACCGGTCGGCGGATTCCCGCCCGAGCAGGCGGGTAACCGCCGGTCCGGACGCCGCGACACCCGGGAGGGACGCCATGGCCAGTGCGCCGCAGGGACCGGTCGACACGGTCGTGCTCATCCACGGCCTCTGGATGACCCCGCGCAGTTGGGAACGGTGGGCCGCCCGGTACGCCGCCCGGGGGCTGCGGGTGCTGACCCCGGCCTGGCCCGGCATGCAGGGCGAGGTCGAACGGCTGCGGGAGGATTCCACCCCGATCGCCCAGCAGAACATCGCCGAGATCGCCGACCACTACGACCGGCTCATCCGGGCGCTGCCCACCAGACCGGTCATCATGGGGCACTCGTTCGGCGGGCTGATCACCCAGGTACTGGTCGACCGGGGCCTCGGCGCGGCGGCGGTCGGCATCCACCCCGCCCCGGTGAAGGGGGTGGTCAAGCTGCCGCTGAGCACGCTGCGCTCCGGCTTCTCGATCCTGCGCAACCCGGCCAACCGGCACCGGGCGGTGCCGTTCACGCCGGACGACTTCCACTACGCCTTCGGCAACACCCTCAGCCAGGAGGACTCCGACCGGGCCTGGCAGCGGTACGCGGTGCCCGGCGCCGGGCGCGTGCTCTTCGAGGGGGCGTTCGCCAACCTCGACCCGAACTCGGCGGCGCGGGTGGACACCGGCCGCACCGACCGGGCGCCGCTGCTGCTGATCGCCGGCGGGGCCGACCACGTGGTGCCGCCCGGCGTGGTGCGCACCAACGCGGCGCTGTACCAGAAGTCCCGGGCGCTGACCGCCTACCACGAGTTCGCGGGCCGGTCGCACTTCACCGTGGGGCAGCCGGGCTGGGAGGAGGTCGCCGACTACGCGCTGGACTGGGCGCTGCGGGCCGCCGCGCTGCCCCGCGAGCAGACCGTCGCCAGCGAGACCCCCCGCCCGTGATCGGGCGGTGACGACGGGCAGCGGGATCTCCGGCAGGTCGCGGTCGCCGGCGGCGCGCTACCGGGCGGGCGGCGCGGGCCGGAGGCCGCGCAGCGCGGTGTCCACCACCTGGTCGGCGTACTCGGGAGTGAGCGGGCCGGTGCGCTGGAGCCACCGGTTCAGGATCGGGCCGAACAGCAGGTCGACGGCCACGTCGAGGTCGACGTCCTCGGCCAGTTGCCCCGCGCGCCGGGCGGCGCGCAGGCGCTCCTTCTTCAGCTCCCGCATGGGCCCGTCGAGCCGCTCCGCGTAGGCGGCGGCCAGGGCGGGATCGTGGACGATCTCCGTGTGCAGGGCGCGCATCGGCTGGTCGTAGCGGGGGTCGTTGAGTTCCTCGACGGTGGACCGCAGCACCGCCTTCAGGTCGGTCGCCAGGTCGCCGGTGTCGGGTAGGGCCCCGCCGCCGTCCTGCCCCTCGGTGGTGAGCGCGAGGAAGGCGTCGAAGAGCAGGGCACCCTTCGACGGCCACCAGCGGTAGATCGTCTGCTTGCCCACGCCGGCGGCGGAGGCGATGCCCTCGATGCTGAGCTTCGCGTACCCCAGCTCGCTGACGAGGTCGAGGGCGGCGGCGAGGATGGCGCGCCGCGCCGCCTCGCTGCGACGGCTCGAGTCGGGTGCGACCTTCTGCGTGGGCACGGACCGAATCTAGCAGGAGAAGAGACGAGACGGTCCGTCTTGACAATGCGGCGCGGCGGGGTATCGTCATCCTCGCAACCGAGACGAGACGGTTCGTCTCGGAACGAAGGGAGTTTCCCATGGAGGCCTCAGGCACCGCCGCATCCCGGGTCTGGTTCATCACCGGCGCCAGCCGTGGCCTGGGCCGCGCGTTCACCGAGGCGGCGCTCGCCGCCGGCGACCGGGTCGTCGGCGCGGCCCGCGACGTCTCGCCGCTCGACGACCTCGCCGCCCGACACCCGGACCGCCTGCTGGCACTGCGCCTCGACGTCACCGACCGCTCGGCGGTCTTCGACGCCGTTTCCGAGGCGGTCCGGCACTTCGGCCGGCTCGACATCGTCGTGAACAACGCCGGGGCACTCTTCGCCGGCATGGTGGAGGAGTTCACCGAGGAGCAGGCCCGCGCCCAACTGGACCTCAACTTCTTCGGCGGGCTCTGGGTCAGCCAGGCCGTGCTGCCGCACCTGCGGGCCCAGAACGGCGGGCACCTCGTGCAGATCTCCAGCATCGGGGCGCTCGGCGGCTTCCCCAGCACGGGGCTCTACAGCGCGAGCAAGTTCGCGCTGGAGGGCATGAGTGAGGCGCTGGCGGCCGAGGCCGCCCGGTTCGGCGTCAAGGTCACCATCGTCCAGCCGGGCGGCTACTGGACCGACCTCTACACCAGCAGTACGCCGACGGCCCCGAACCCCGCCTACGACCCGCTGCGCGAGGAATTGGCACAGCAGTGGGCGGAGGGGTCGGTCGACAGCGAGCCGCGGCTGGCCGCCGAGGCGCTGATGAAGCTGGTCGCCAGCGACGACCCGCCGCTGCGGCTCCTGCTCGGCAGCATGGTCTACGACGTCGCCTTCGACATCTCGAAGCGGCGGATGGCGACCTGGGCCGCCTGGGAAGAGGTGAGCCGCGCCGCCGAGAAGGCGGTCCCGGACCCGCGCGCCCAGCTGACCTGACCGGTGGTCGCCGCGCACCGAGTCGGTGGCCCTGCCCGGTCACCGGCTCGTGCGCGACGGTAGGGACCAGGCCGGCCCCGCCGAGCGCCGTTAGGTGTTGGGCCGCCCGGGTCCGGTTTCTGGCATGGGGACGGCTTGCGGGGGTATGACCGACGCATGAGGGCGAGCTTCCGGCTTGGCCGGATCGCGGGTGTACCCGTCGGGGTCAACTGGAGCGTCCTGGTCATCTTCCTGCTGATCGCCTGGGGGCTGTCGGCCAACCAGTTCCCCCGGGCCTACCCCGACGAGCCGGTAGCCGCGTACGTGCTGGCCGGGCTGGCCGCCGCGGTGGTCTTCTTCCTCGGCCTGCTCGCCCACGAGGTGTCCCACGCGATCGTCGCCAAGCGCAACGGGCTCGCGGTCCAGGGCATCACCCTCTGGCTCTTTGGCGGGGTGGCCGAGCTGAAGGGCGAGGCGAAGGACCCCGGCGCGGAGCTGCGCATCTCCGGGGTCGGCCCGCTGGTCAGCCTGCTGATCGGGCTCTTCTTCGGCGCCATCGCCATCCTGCTCGTGCTGGCCGGGCAGGAGGGCCTGCTGCTCGGCGTGATGGCCTGGCTGGCCGGGATCAACGTGCTGCTGGCCGTGTTCAACGTGCTGCCGGCCGCGCCGCTCGACGGCGGGCGGCTGCTGCGCGCGGCGGTCTGGAAGGCCACCGGCGACCGGACGAAGGCGTCAGTGGTGGCCGCCCGGGCCGGCTGGGTGCTCGGCGCGCTGCTGATCGGCCTGGGGTTGTGGCAGTTCCTGGCCGGCGTCGGCTTCGGCGGGCTCTGGCTGGCCCTGATCGGCTGGTTCCTGATCGGCGCGGCCGGCATGGAGGAGCGGCAGGCCCGGCTGGGCACCGCGCTGCGCGGGATCCGGGTGGCCGACGTGATGACCCCGCAGCCGCAGACCGCGTCCGGGGAGATGACGGTGGCCGACTTCGTGGACCACTACCTCTTCGCGTACCGGCACTCGGCGCTGCCACTGACCGAGGAGGGCCGGCCGGTCGGGCTGGTCACCCTCGACCGGGTACGCGGCATCCCGGCCGACCGGCGGGCCGCCACCACGCTGGGCGAGGTCTCCTGCCGAGCCGACGAACTGGTCCTCGCCTCCCCCGACGAGCAGCTCAACGACCTGCTCCCCCGGCTCAACGAGTGCGCCGACGGCCGGGCGCTGGTGGTCACCGAGGGTCGCCTGGTCGGCATCGTCTCCCCCAGCGACATCAGCCGGGCGGTGCAGCGCGGCAGCATGCGCGAAGACGTGGCCCGCCGCTGATCCATCCCGTCTTGATCGTCTGTCGCTCCGCAGCGCCGCCGGTCCGCTGCCGACCCGCGCAGCAGCAGACGATCACGGGAGCCCGCTCAGCGGGGGAAGTAGCGGTCCAGGAGGTCGGTGCGGAACGTGCCGGTCGGGTCGAGGCGGGTGAGCAGGGCGGTGAAGTCGGCGTACCGGGGGTAGACGGCGGCGACCGCGTCCGGTGCCAGCTCGAACACCTTGCCCCAGTGCGGGCGGGGCGCGAATGGCGCGAGCCGCTCCTCCACGGCGGCCACCACCGGCAGCACCGCCGCCGCGTCGGCGATCCAGGTGAAGTGCACGGCGAGGCTGTCCCGGCCGTGGTTCGGGCTGAGCCACAGGTCGTCGGCGGCCACCGTCCGCAGCTCGCAGACCTGGAGCACCGGGGCGATCAGGTGCGCCACCTCGTCCAGCGCGGCCAGCGCCCCGGCCGCCGCCGCGCGCGGCAGGTGGTACTCCGACTGCAACTCCTCCCCGCTGCTCGGGGTGAAGCCGAGCCGGAAGTGCGGCAGCCGCTCGTGCCACGGGCCGGGCACGCCGAGCTGCGGGGTGCAGTTCTCCGCCGGCATGCCGGGCACCGGGTGGCGGGGCCGGTCGGCCGCCGTCGTGCCGAGCCAGTCCGCCGGGGGCGGCGGCTGCTCGGCGCGCTGCTTGCGCCAGACCTCGCGCAGCCGCGGCGACCGCCAGTCGGTGAAAACGCTGACGCTGTACGCCGAGTCGAACGCCTCGTCCAGCGCCTCCCGAGGCAGGTCGAGCCGGACGTACTGGCGGAGGTCGAAGGTGGGCACCACGTCCAGGGTGAGGTGGGTGACGACGCCGAGCGCACCCAGCCCGACCACCATCCCGGCGAAGCTGTCGCTCGCCCGGTCCACGGTCAGCAGGTCGCCCTCGGCGGTGACCAGGTCCAGCCCGGCGACGGCGGTGGCCAGGTTGCCGATCGCCGGGCCCGAGCCGTGGGTGCCGGTGGCGACCGCGCCGGCCACCGAGATGTGCGGCAGCGAGGCGAGGTTGGCCAGCGCGTACCCCTGCTCGTGCAGCCGGGCGGCCAGGTCCCCGTAGCGCAGGGCCGCCGAAACGGTCACGGTCCGCCGCTCGGGGTCGAGTCGTACGGTCGGCGGCAGGCCGGCCAGCGAGACCAGGTCGCCGGTGGTGTCGCCGAGCCGGTTGAAGGAGTGGCCGGTGCCGACCACCCGGATCCGGTCGCTGCCGGCCACCAGCCGACGCAGCTCGTCGAGCGAGCCGGGCCGGTGGTAGCCGCGGGCGGCGTAGCGGACGTTGCCCGCCCAGTTCCGGCGCGGCACCCCGTCGGTCGGAATCACGGGGTCGGCCGCCGGTCGGTGGACGGGCCGGCGGTCAGTGCGCCGCTCAGCGCGGCCAGGGCCTCGTCGACCTGGATCGTGCTGTAGCCGCGACCGGCGACGGGCAGGCCCTCGGCCCGGACCTGCTCGATCTCCGAGCGGGCCGCCTGCCGTTCCAGCGTGCCGCCCCAGACCAGGGCGTCCTGGCCGCGCCGGATCAGCGCGTCGACCCGGTCCGGCTGGTAGCCGCGCAGCCCGATGGTGAAGTCGGGAACGCCGAAGGCCTCCCGGCGCAGCCCGAGCACGTCGACGAAGCGGTCCCCGGCGTGCCGGGCCAGGGCCGCCGCGATCTCGGCGGGCTTCTCCCGGACCCGGTCGAGGTCGAGCAGTTCCACCGCGGACCGGCCGTCGCGCGGGTGGTGTGCGGTGGCGGGCAGGGCGAGCTCCGTGCCCGGGGCGGGCACCAGCAGCAGCCGTGGTGAGGCGGGCCGCCCCTGCTCGGCCGGCGGCTGGTCCAGGGCCAGCGCCTCGATCTCGTCCCAGCGGATCAGCCGGCGCAGCTTCGGCAGCCGGACGGTGAGCCCGTCGGCGCCGATGGCGAACCGGAACGGGCGCAGCAGGCTGACCAGCACCATGCCGCCGAGCAGCACGGCACCCCCGCCGACCACCCGGTGCAGCACGGCACCGTCGCGGGCGAACACCAGCAGCGCCGCGCCTCCCAGGACGCAGACTAGGGGCAGCACCAACGCCCCCCGGTTGCGGTGCAGTTCCACGTCGTACCCCCGTTCGTGATTTCCGTTCTGCATCATCCGTCGCCGGGGCGCGGGCCAGCACCGGACGATCGGGCAGCGGTTACCACCGGCGTCGCCGGGGAACCCTACGCCGATGAGCACCTACCGTGATCCCGCCCCGCGCGGCGACGTCTTCCCGTCGGAGGAGGAGATCGACCCGACCGGCAGCGGCGTCGAGCCGGCGAGCGCGCCGGTCGGGGCGTACCGGCGGCCGGACGGGACCAGCCCGGGGCCGAAGCCGACGCCCGCGCCGCCGCCGGCGCCCACGCCCGTGCCCAGTCCCGGCCCGCCGCCGCGGACCGGGTCGCGCTCGATCGTCACCCGGCACCTGGACGGCTCCGTCGAGGTGGTCACCGACCTGGACGGCGACGGCGTCGCCGATGTGGTCCAGATCGACCTGGACGGCGACGGGCTGCCGGACGTCACCTACCTCGACCGGGACCGCGACGGCCGGCTGGACACCGTGCTGCGCGACCCGGGCCCGGCCCGCTGACCGGGGCGGCTCAGACCTGCCGCAGCACCTCGGAGGCGACCAGCTCCAGGTGGTCCAGGTCGGCCAGGTCGAGCACCTGGAGGTAGATCCGCTGGCTGCCGGCCGCCGAGTACCGGCCGATCTTGTCCACCACCTCGGCGGGGGTGCCGGCGAGACCGTTGGCACGCAGCTCGTCCGGCTCCCGGCCGATCGCCGCGGCCCGGCGGGCCACCTCGGCGTCGTCCCGCCCGCAGCACAGCACCAGGGCGTTGGACCAGCGCAGCTCCGCCGGGTCCCGCCCCACCTCGGCGCAGGCCGCGCGCACCCGCTCGATCTGGGCGGCGGTGTCCTCGACGGAGACGAACGGCAGGTTGAACTCGTCGGCGTACCGGGCGGCCAGCAGCGGCGTGCGCTTCGGGCCCATGCCGCCGAGCAGGATCGGCGGGCGCGGCCGCTGCACCGGCTTCGGCAGCGCCGGCGAGTCGCTCACCGGGTAGTACTTCCCGGGGAAGTCGAACGTCCTGCCCGGCGGGGTCTCCCACAGCCCGGTGATGACCGCGAGCTGCTCCTCCAGCCGGTCGAACCGCTCCCCGACCGACGGGAACGGGATGCCGTACGCGGCGTGCTCCTCGGCGAACCAGCCGGCGCCGATGCCCAGCTCGACCCGGCCGCCGCTCATCTGGTCCACCTGCGCGACGGTGATCGCCAGCGGGCCGGGCAACCGGAAGGTGGCGGCGGTCATCAGCGTGCCGAGCCGAATCCGGCGGGTGTCGCGGGCCAGGCCGGCCAGGGTGGTCCAGGCGTCGGTCGGGCCGGGCTCCCCGCTCACCGAGCCCATCTTCAGGTAGTGGTCGGAACGGAAGAACGCGCCGTAGCCGGTTTCCTCCGCGCAGCGGGCCACGGCGAGCAGGTCGTCGTAGCTGGCGCCCTGCTGGGGTTCGGTGAAGATCCGCAGTTCCATGACCCGAGCATAGGGAGCCGGTCCGGCCGCCGCCGCCGACACTCGTATGCCTTGACAGTCATATAACCGGAAGGGCATATTCGTCGCGTGTCCGTAGACGCGTTCACCGTCCTCGCCGAGCCGACCCGGCGCCGCATCCTCGACCAGCTCCGCCGGGCCGAGTCCAGCGTCGGCGAGCTGGTGGACACCCTCGGGGTCAGCCAACCGGCCGTCTCCAAGCACCTGCGGGTGCTCCGCGACGCCGGCTTCGTCACCTGCCGCACCGCGGCCCGGCAGCGCATCTACCGGGTCGACGTCCGCCCGTTCCAGGCCGTCGACGACTGGCTCGCCCCCTACCGGCAGCTGTGGGAGACCCACCTGGACGCCCTGGAACGACACCTCGACAGTCAGGAGCAGTGATGCAACGCGACAGCTTCCGCCCCAGCCCGCCCGCCGAGGTCGGCTGCGAGCCGGCCGACACCGGCGCCACGTTGGTCTTCGTCCGCGATCTGCGCCACCCGCCGGAGGCGGTGTGGGCGGCGCTGACCGAGCCGGGGCGGCTGCGCGAGTGGGCGCCGTTCCTCGCCGACCGCGACCTCGGCTCCCCCGGCGCCGCCGTGCTCACCATGGTCGACGGCGACACCGCCGAGGACCTTCCGGCGACGGTACGCCGGGCAGAACCGCCCCACCTGCTGGAGTACACCTGGGGCGACGACCTGCTCCGCTGGGAGTTGACGCCCACCGCCACCGGCACCCAACTCACCCTGCGGCACACCGTCACCGAGCGCGGCGTCGCGCCGATGGTGGCGGCCGGCTGGCACCTCTGCCTGGACGTGGCCGAGCACCTGCTCGACGGCGACCCGGTCGGCCCGATCCGGGGCGCCGAGGCGAAGGAGTTCGGCTGGGCCGAGCTGCGCGACGCGTACGCCGCCCGCCTCGGTAACGCCTGACGCGCCCGTCCGGCCCAGGAGCGGACGGCACGATCAGCATGGGGCGGCGCGGTGGCGGCCGGCTGTGGTGTGATGCCGCCGATGACGACGACTGATCCGCAGCCCCGCACCAACCTGCGGCAGGATCCGACCGGCCAGCCGGTCGAGGAACGGCCGCCGGGGCTGGTCCACCACATGATCACGCTGATGCTGCTCAACCTGGGGCTGACCGCCCTGCTGACCACTCTGGTGGTCGTCTTCCAGGAGCAGCTCCTGGACTACCCACTGTCCCACCTGGACCTACCGGCGGGCACGGACCTGGCCTCCGCTCGCGAGGTCCTCCGGCGGTCGGTGTGGGGGCTGGTCCTGCCCCTGCTGCTCGTCGCGCTGGCCTACGTTTTCATGATCCGTCGGCTGCGCTCGGGCCGGCACGCCGCTCACCGGGCGGTCATCGTCGTCTCGGTGTTCGGGCTGCTCGGCTTCGCCATCGCGCTGGTCCAGCCGCTTCCGTGGTGGGCCCAGGCGATTCACTGGGCGAAGGCGGTCACCATGGTGGCGCTGATCGTCCTGGCCACCCGCCCTCGGGTCCGGGACTGGTTCACCGACGCCTACCATGCCGAGCAGTTCGACCGCTTCGGCGAGTGAGCCGGTGCGCTCCGACAAGTCCAGCCTGCCGCACGTCTCCACTGGCCGCCCTCACCCGGCTGCTCGGCCGGGCGCCGAGCTGACCGGCGGCGAGCCACCCCGGCGGTGCCCGGCCGCGACCGGTGCCCGACACCGCCGGCTCGCCTCAGACGTACGGCCGGGTGGCGTACGCGGCCCGCAGCGCGGCCAGCCCGGCCGTCTTGGGCGACAGGGTGCCCCACCCGGAGTTGAAGTAGTTGGTCCGGACGATCCGCGGCCCGCGCTCGGCGTTGAACGCGGCGATCGCCGCCGGCACGGTCCCGATCCACTTCGCCTGGTCCGGGATCTCCGCCACCCGCACCCCCCACTCGGCGATGATCACCGGGCGGGAGAGCGCGACCGGGCCGAGGTCGGCGACCGCCCAGTCCTTGGTGCGGCGGAAGCGGGCCAGCGCGGTGTGGGTGGGCGCGGTGGCGTAGACGTTCCACTGGAGGAAGTCGAGCTTCGCCATCAGCGCCTCCGGGTGAGTGCGCTGGAAGCAGGGCCGGTCGAAGCCACCCACCCCGATCGAGAAGGTGGTGCCGGCCGGCAGCGAGCGCGCCTTGAACCAGTTCACGATGTACGTCATCGCCTGTACCGCCCGGGCGTCCGACTCCGCCCAGGTGTACGCCCTGCCCGCCTCGGTGGTGCCGTACTCGTGGTCGGTGTCCAACTCCGAGGCGAGCTGGATGTTCACCCCGAAGCCCAGCGTCCGGTACTGCGCCAGCGCGCGGGCGAAGAGCCCGTCGCACTGCCCGGCGAGGACCTGGCCGTAGCCGTACGCCTTGGGCCACGTCGTGCCCGGTTGCTGCTGGATGGTCATCGCGGGCGCCGGGACGGTGTAGCTCACGCCGTCCACGGTGAAGGTCTGCGGCCCGGTGTTCGGCGCGCCGTAGTGCTTCAACTCCAGCACCATGGTGATCTGGATCGCCGACTTGCCGAGGCTGGTCAGCCAGGGCCGGTTGTAGCCGGGGAACGTGTAGCCGTCGGCGAAGCTGCGGTACTGGGTGAGCGAGCGGAAGTTGCCGCCCGCCATGTCCGCCGTCGGGTCGGCCCCGCCGGACAGGTAGTAGCCGCCGAGCACCGGCGCGGCGACGGAGTAGGCGGCGGTCGCGGTAGCGGTGCGCCCGCCCGAGTCACGCACCGTCACGGTCACCCGGGGCATAACGCCACCGCCCGGTAGACGGCCACCGACCCGTTGTCCGAGACCCGGGTCCAGGTGCGGCCGGAGTCGTCGGCGACGGTGACGGTGAGCGGATCGATGACGGCGGTGACCCGCGCCGGGGCGCTGCTGTTGCCCTGCGCGTCGGTGACCACGATGGTGACGGTCAGCGGCCGGGTGTCGGCGTCGGAGTAAACGACGGTGAGGGTCATCTGGTCGCCGGGCGAGTACGTCGACGCGTTCAGGGTTGCGGTCGCGGTGGGAGCGGCCATGCGGGCCCCTCCTCTCTTGCTCGGTGCCGGACCGGCCGACTCGTGACCGGTCGCGGTCCGGCGGGCTCTCCTGTGCTGCGGGACCCGGGTCGGGCCGCGCGCGGCCGCGTCGGCGCGGTCGGCGTACGGCTGCCGGATGTCGCGACGTCGGTGTCGGAGGGTGGGACGCCGTCCCGGGCGCCCGGGACGGTCTCCACCGGGCGCGGCCTCGACGTACGTGGGCGGGCCGGCGCAGCGTTACGCCGGAGCCACGGCGGGGCCGGGCTCGGTGATGGCGGGTCGGCGGGGACGATGCTGTCCCCGCCGGGCCGGAGGAATGGGATGTGGCCCGCCATCCTTACGCCTCTCACCTGCTACAACAGTGCTGCGCGGGGCCCCCCGGCGTCCTGTCAGCTATCGGACAGATCGACTCTGGGTGATCGGCCGGATCGGGGCGCTGCGGGGCGCCGCTACCATTCGGGCGGCCACGTCAGGTTCGACCGGGGACGGTGCCGAGTGCTCAGGACGGCGAGAAGGGTCAACACCACCGCGGGCATCTGGCGTCGCGCCCTCTGGCGGTACCGGCTCACCACCGTCGGCACGCTGCTGGCCGCGCTGGGGGCGGCGACCGCCACCAGCAACCCGCCGAAGGCGATCAGCGTCACGGCGGGTGCGGCCGGGCTCCTCGTGGCGGCGCTGGAGATCCACCGTAACCGGATGCGTGCCCGGCAGATCCGTTTCCAGCGCCGCGGCAGCGACGACTACCGCGACATCGCCGAGCAGGTGGCGGGCACCGGACGGGTGCTGGAGAGCGGCCGCAACATCGGGGTCGTGCTGACCGGGGAGAGCGCGCGGCTGCGGAGCGCGCCGATCGCCTACCGGGTGGCCGAGGCCGACCACGTCCTCAGCCGCGACCTCAGACGCTGGTCGTTCGACTTCCTCGCCCGCCACGCCAGGACGGCCTCGATGCACAACTCCGCCATCCTGGGCCTGGCCGACGAACTGCCGACCGGCGCGGCCGACACCCCGGTCACCCTGCACCGGGCGCGCTACTTCGACTTCTTCTGCAGCAACCTGCTCGCCCAGTACGACGTCTACGAGGTCGGCCGCACGGCGCCGGCGCTGCGCGGGCGTGATCTGCTGCTGGACCACCGCGGTCGGCTCCGCGGCTACCGGGACAGCCGGCTCGCGAACGCCGTCGGCGTCTCGACGCTCGCGTTCACCACCGACGGTCAACTCCTCCTCGTCGCGCAGACCAGCGACAACGTCAGCAGCCCCGGCCTCGTTGCGCCCTCCGGCTCCGGCGCCCTGGAACCGCGCGACGTGCCCCCGGGCACGCCAGCGGCGAACCTCAGGGACGTCATACTCAACGGCGCCGTCCGCGAACTGCTGGAGGAGTGCAACCTCCAGCCGGGTGAGATCCGGCAGAGCGAGGTCCTCGGCGTCGGGCGGTGGCTCAGCCGCGGCGCGAACCCCGAGTTCGGCGCGGTCACCCTGCTCAACGTCAGCGCGGAGCAGGTGCTCGGCCGGATCGTGCGCTGGACCGAGCGCCCGTACGTGGGAGAGGTGACGGTCGTACGCCTGGCCGGCACCGCCGAGTGGAACCGCGACGCCCCGCTCGACCTGTTGCCGGTCGAGAGCCGGCACGCCGCCTCCTGGCCGCTGGCGTTCAGCCTGGCCTGTCTGGTGGAGTGCATGGCCGACGAGTCCTGGCCGCTGCGCGAGGAACTGACCAAACTCATCGACCAGTGACGCGCGGCTCCGCGTGCACGGTCGAGACACGTGCGCTGGCTGGCGGAGGATGCCGACGGCTCGGGTGGCTGAGTCCGGGACTGGACAGCCGGATCGCCGTCAGTTCCGATGGGCCCCGAAGGTCAGTCGGCTGCCGTTCCCCGGACGGCCCAGGCCCGGGCGGTGAGCCGGATCGAGCCGTCCGGTTCGGTCGGCACCCGGGCGGCCAGCAGGTCGCGCAGGGCGGCCCGGCGCCGCTCGGGCTGGGACATCAGGTAGGCCGGAGCGGCGCCCTGACCGCCGAGGAACGGGGCCCACAGGTCGTCGAAGTCGGCGAAGGTCGTCGGCACCTCGACGGGCCGGGCCGACACCGCTTGCAGTCCCGCGTCGATCCACAGTGCGCACAGCGGATCCGGGGCGCAGAGGGGAAACCGGCGGGCCTCGTCCAGTTCGGCGACCGCCGGGTCGAGTTGGACGGCCGCGTCCCAGAAGTGGCGCATCATCGCCATGCCCCCGGCGTAGTCCCAGACGTACGCGGCGGCCACGCCGCCCGGCCGGACGACCCGGGCGAACTCGGCCACGGCACGCGCCGGGTCGGGCACGAAGTTCAGCGCCAGCCCGCTGACGACAACGTCGACATCGTGGTCAGGCACCGGCAGTGACCGGGCGTCGCCGAGGTAGAACTCCGCCCGTGAGTCGCCGACCCGGGTACGGGCGTGCGCGACGAACCCTTCGGAGGTATCGATGCCGGTGACCTGCTTCGGGTCGGCCAGCGCCAGCACCGTCGACGTCAGCGCGCCGGTGCCGCACCCCACGTCCAGCCAACGCTGACCGGGTGGCACGGCCAGCCAGCGCAGGAACTCCGCCGCGACGAGGCGACTCCACCGCCCCACGTACGCCTCGTACGCCTCACCGTCGGCCCAGACCTGGTGCGTCATGTGCGAACCATACGCCCCCACCGATGCCCCGCGTGCTCCTGTCAGGACGGTCAGGGTCACCGGAAACCTCGGCCGGGCCGCGTGCCCTCGGGCGTCCAGGCCGGCCCGCGCGGGCCGGCCTGGACCACGGGATCAGGCGAGGTCGAACCGGTCGAGGTTCATCACCTTGACCCACGCCGCCACGAAGTCGCGCACGAACTTCTCGCGCGCGTCGTCGCTGGCGTAGACCTCCGCGAGCGCGCGCAGCTCCGAGTTCGAGCCGAAGAGGAGGTCGACGCGGCTGCCGGTCCACCTGACCTCGCCCGTGGCGGGGTCACGAGCCTCGAAGGTGTTCGCGTCCTCGGACGTCGCCGTCCACGTCGTGCCCACGTCGAGCAGGTTGACGAAGAAGTCGTTGGTCAGCGCCCCCGGGGTCGTGGTGAACACGCCCAGCGGCGACTGCTGGTAGTTGGCACCCAGGACGCGGAGACCGCCGGCGAGGACCGTCATCTCGGGCGCGCTCAGGGTCAGCAGGTTCGCCTTGTCGAGCAGGAGGAACTCGGCCGGCAGGCGGTTGCCCTTGCCGAGGTAGTTGCGGAACCCGTCCGCGGTCGGCTCCATCGCGGCGAACGACTCCACGTCGGTCTGCTCCTGCGACGCGTCGGTACGCCCCGGCGTGAAGGGGACCTCGACCTCGACCCCGGCGTTCCGGGCGGCCTGCTCGACGCCGGCGTCACCGGCGAGCACGATCAGGTCGGCGAGCGAGACCTGCTTCCCGCCGGTCTGGGAGGCGTTGAACGCCGCCTGGATCCCCTCCAGGGTGCGCAGCACCCTCGCCAGCTCGTCGGGGTTGTTGACCTCCCAACCGTTGTGCGGCTCGAGGCGGATGCGCGCCCCGTTGGCGCCGCCGCGCTTGTCGCTGCCACGGAACGTGGACGCCGACGCCCACGCGGTGGAGACCAGCTCGGACACCGACAGCCCCGAGGCGAGGATCTGACCCTTGAGGGTGGCGACGTCGTCGGCGTCGATCAGCTCGTGCGTCACCGGCGGGACCGGGTCCTGCCAGATCAGCGTCTCGGCCGGGACCTCCGGGCCGAGGTAGCGGCCGATCGGCCCCATGTCGCGGTGGGTCAGCTTGAACCAGGCCCGGGCGAAGGCGTCCGCGAACTCGTCCGGGTGCTCGAGGAAGCGCCGCGAGATCTGCTCGTAGACCGGGTCGATCCGGAGCGCCAGGTCCGTCGTCAGCATCGTCGGGGCGTGGCTCTTCGACGGGTCGTGCGCGTCGGGGACGGTGCCGGCACCCGCGCCGCCCTTCGGCTTCCACTGGTGCGCACCGGCCGGGCTCTTGCTCAGCTCCCACTCGTACCCGAACAGGATCTCGAAGAAGCTGTTGTCCCACGTGGTCGGGGTGTCGGTCCACGCACCCTCGAGCCCGCTGGTGATCGTGTCCGCGCCCTTGCCGGTACCGAAGCTGTTCTTCCAGCCCAGGCCCTGCTCCTCGAGCGGGGCGCCCTCGGGCTCGGGACCGACGTGGTCGGTGGTGCCCGCACCGTGGGTCTTGCCGAACGTGTGACCGCCGGCGATCAGCGCGACGGTCTCCTCGTCGTTCATCGCCATGCGGCGGAACGTTTCGCGGATGTCCCGGGCCGAGGCGATCGGGTCCGGGTTGCCGTTCGGGCCCTCCGGGTTGACGTAGATGAGGCCCATCTGGACCGCCGCGAGCGGGTTCTCCAGCTCCCGGTCGCCGGTGTAGCGCTCGTCGCCGAGCCACGTGGTCTCGGGACCCCAGTAGACGTCCTCGTCGGGCTCCCAGACGTCCGGACGGCCACCGGCGAAGCCGAAGGTCTTGAAGCCCATCGACTCCAACGCGACGTTGCCGGCGAGGATCATCAGGTCGGCCCACGAGAGCTTCTGGCCGTACTTCTTCTTGACCGGCCAGAGCAGGCGGCGAGCCTTGTCGAGGTTCCCGTTGTCGGGCCAGCTGTTCAGCGGCGCGAAGCGCTGCTGCCCGGCGCCGGCGCCGCCGCGGCCGTCGCTGATCCGGTAGGTCCCCGCGCTGTGCCACGCCATCCGGATCATGAACGGGCCGTAGTGGCCGTAGTCGGCCGGCCACCAGTCCTGCGAGGTCGTCAGGACCTCCGCGATGTCCTGCTTCACGGCGGCGAGGTCGAGGGTCTTGAACGCCTCGGCGTAGTCGAACTCGTCACCAAGGGGGTTGGCCACGGCGGGGTTCTTGGCGAGGATCTTCAGGTTCAGCCGGTTCGGCCACCAGCCGCGGTTGCCACCGCCCTGGGTCGGGTGCGGGGCGCTTCCGTGCGCGACCGGGCAGCGGGACTCGCTACCCGCCTCCGCGTCGTGGACGACGGCATCGTGGTTGTCGGACATCCGGTTCCTTCCGTACGTGGATCAGGGGGATCAGGAACTGCCAGGGGTGGAACAGTCGGGGCACACGCCCCGGTAGACGACCTCGGCCTCGTCGATCGAGAAGCCGCTGTCGTCGGACGCGGTCAGGCAGGGCGCCTCGCCGACGGCGCAGTCGACGTCGACGATGCGACCGCACGACCGGCACACGACGTGGTGGTGGTTGTCCCCGACCCGCAACTCGTAGCGAGCCACCGAGCCGGGCGGCTCGATGCGCCGCACCAGCCCGGCGGCCGTGAGCGCGTGCAGCGCGTCGTACACGGTCTGGTGGGACACCTCGGGGAGATCCACGCGCACGGCAGCGATGATCGAGTGCGTGTCGGCGTGCGGATGCGCCTGCACCGCGTTCAGCACCGCCACCCGGGCACGGGTCACGCGCAACGCGGCCCCGCGCAGCATCCGCTGGAAGTCCAGGGGCGTGGCCACGCCGCGTAGTCTGGCGCGCTTTCTGGAATCAGTCAAGATTATATTTGATCACGGGAGACCGAATCAGATCATTCGCCGCCGCGAACGCTCCAGACTCCGTGGCAGACCGGCCGGGTGGCGGTCCCGTAGCATCTCCGGGTGCCCGTACTGAGCTTGCGGCCCGCAACCGTCGCCGAGATCCCGGCCGTGCTCGCGTTCTGGCGCGTGGCTGCCGAGGACGCACACCGTCCGGCTGACAGCGCACGGGCCGTCGAGACACTCATCGCACGCGACCCCGAAGCGCTCATCCTCGCGCTGGACGGCACCGACCTGGTGGGCACGGTCATCGCCGGGTGGGACGGATGGCGCTGCCACCTCTACCGACTGGCGGTGGCACCGCAGCGCCGCAGGCAGGGCATCGGCCGCCTCCTGGTCGAGGCGGCGGAGGAAAGGTTCCGGCAACTGGGCGGCACCCGCGCTGACGCGATGGTGCTCGACGACAACACCCTGGCCCACCAGGCCTGGCGGACCTGCGGCTACGGGCGCCAAACCGAATGGTCGCGGTGGGTCAAGCCGCTACCGGTGCCCTGAGCTTCAGTCCGGGGGATCTTACCCGGTGAGCCCGTCGACCGACTCCCGGATGAGGTCGGCGTGCCCTACGTGCCGCGCGTACTCCTCGATCATGTCGATCAGGAGCCGTCGCAGGTTGGGTGTGCGACCGTCGGGCCAGGTGAACCGGGCCAGGCGGTCCAGGCCGCCATCGGCCAGCGCCTCGGCGACCAGAGTCCGCGAGCGGGCCACGGCGTCCTGCCAGAGGGTCATGAGCTGCTCCGGCGTGTCCTCGGCGGCCGAGTGCCACTCCCAGTCCGGGTCGGCGTCCCAGTCCACCGTGTCCCACGGGGGCCCGAACTGTCGCCCGTGCAGCTTCCGGGAGAACTGGTCCTCCTCGACGGCGGCCAGGTGCTTGAGCAGCCCGCCCAGAGTCATCGACGAGGCGCCGACCGTCGCTCTCATGCCGTCCGCGTCCAGTCCGCCGCACTTCCAGGCCAGGTACGAGCGCGAGCGCTCCAGGGCACCCAGGAGGGTGGCGGTCTCATCGCCCGCGACGGGAGGTCCCGGCCGGCTCTGCTCATCGACGTCAGTCATGGCCGGCGACTCTACCGACGGGAGCCGACACCGGTGTCGTGTCTGCTCGGATGAGCCACATCCCGGGCCGCTTGCGGAGTTTCCGAACAAGTCCCGGTAGTTGGTGATGGTGATCGGCAACGCCGAATTGTGCCTGGCTGTCAGCTGTGCACACGCTCGCGGTAGGGGTCTAGGCAGTCGGCTCGGATCGTGGCCGGTTGAGCTGGTGCGCCTGGTCCGTCACGGCCGCCAGGAAGGCCGTCAGTGCGGGGGCCGGCGGGCTGTCGCGGGTGACCACGACCAGGCGGCGCCGGAGGGTGGCTTCGGCGACGTCACGGACAGCGAGAGCGGGATCATCGGCCGGCAGGGTCAATGCCGGCAGCAACGCGACGGCTGCCGCGACGCGGACGAGTTCGAGTTGTACGTCGGCGTCGCTGGAGCGGTGCCGCAGGTCGGGCTCGTACCCGCCGAGGGACCGGCAGGTCCCGACCACCATCGCGTGATGGCCGGTCCCCTCGTCGGAGGCGACCCAGACGTCGGATCGCAGCATGGCGACCGGGACAGGTCCTCCAGGCCTGGCCAGCGGGTGGGTCGCAGGCAACACCACCTTCAGCGGCTCCTCGAGCAGGAGCGCGAAGCGTAGTCCTGCTGGCCGGGGCCGGGGATGACCGTCGTACTCGTCGCCGATCACCAGGTCGGCCGCGCCCATCCGCAGGTCCGGTAGCGCCTGCTCCAGTTCGAGTTCGGAGATCTCCGCGCGTATCCGTGGGTGGTCGACCATCATGCGGGCCACGGCCGGCACCAACAGGCGGCGGGCCGCCGATTGCAGGCCGCCGGCCCGCACGGTGCCGCGGACCTCACCGCTCAGGGCGGCCAGATCCGCTTCTGCCGCCTCGGCCGCCGCCAGCAACACTCGCGCGTGCTGGGCCAGGACCTGCCCGGCATCGGTCAGCCGCACGCCCCGCCCGGCCTTCTCGAACAACCGGGTACCGGCCTCTTTCTCGAGCAGGGTCAGCTGCTGGGAGATCGCGGATGGGCTGTAGCCGAGAGCTGCGGCGACCGCGGCCAGGGTGCCCCGCTCCTCGAACTCCCGAAGAAAGCGGAGGCGGCGAAGATCCAGCGCGACCATGCAGGAATGGTAACGAGTCAGCTCCACGTATCGTCACTGGACCTGTTGAATCAGGTAGCCGATGCTGGACCGCATGGGTGCGGCACTGTGTCTTGTCTCCGCAGCGTGCTTCGGCGCCATGGCGATCTTCGGGAAGCTCGCCTACCAGGCGGGCGTCTCGCCGGGGACGCTGCTCCTGGTGCGCTTCAGCCTGGCAGCCGCGCTGCTGGGGATACTCCTGCTCGTCCGCAAGGAGCTACGTCGGGGAGAACCGACACCACCGGCCGGCCGTCCAGCGACTGCGCGCCGCTTCGTGGTGGCCACTGCCGTCGGCCTGGGCGCCGTCGGGTACGCCGCTCAGGCCAGTCTGTACTTCTCGGCCCTGCAGCTGATGGATGCGTCGCTGTTGTCCCTGATCCTCTACACCTACCCCGTCCTGGTCACCGTGGCGGCGGTGCTGCTGGGCCGGGACCGGCTGACACCCGGGCGCTGCGCAGCGCTGGTGGCCGCGTCCTGCGGAACGCTGCTCGTCCTCCTCGGCGCCGGCAGCGTGAGCTTCCATCCCCTCGGGGCGCTGCTGGCCTTCGGCGCCGCGATCACCTACACCGTCTACATCCTCGTCGCCGACACCGTCGTGCACCGGCTGCCGCCGGTGGTGCTGTCCGCGCTGGTGATGACCGGCGCCGCCGGCACCCTCGGCGCACGCGCCCTGTTCACCGGTGGGGTCGATCTCGACTTCAGGTTGCCGGGCTGGTTCTGGCTGGCCTGCATCGCCGTCGTCTCCACCGTCCTGGCGATGCTCACCTTCTTCGCGGGCCTTAAGCGGACCGGCCCGTCGACCGCCGCCATCCTGTCCACCTTCGAACCCGTGGTCACCACCGCACTTGCCGCGCTCATCCTCGGCGAGTCCCTGAGCGCCGTCCAGCTCGCCGGCGGGGTCCTGGTGCTAGCCTCCGTCGCGGTCCTGCAGGTCCGACCGGCCAAGCGCCAGGACCCACGGCAGGGGCCCGACCCCGTCCACCACAAGGCACTGCAACCGGCACGGGACGGATTCTGAGGTCGAGCTACCCATCCGCCACCACCTGCACTCGACACTGTCCAGCAGGGAAAACAGCGGACCGCCAGAGCCACGACCGGCAGCGGCGAGTTCTCCCGCGAACGCTCCCGCGGCTATCGGCGAAGTAGGGATGAGCCCTCGGCCGCGTACGGGGGGTGTGCGGACAGAAGGAGGACTCATGGGTGTGGTGACACGAGACGTGTACACCGCCACTGGGCAGACAGACGTCGAGATCATCAGCCGGATGCACGTGGATCCGGAGCTGTTCGCCATCATCTTCGACCGCTACTACCCGGCGATCCATGGCTACGCGACCCGACGACTGGGCCGTGACCTGGCCGACGACGTGGCGGCGGAGACGTTTCTGGTCGCGTTCCACAACTGGCAGCGGTACGACACCACACACCACAGCGCCCGGCCCTGGCTGTTCGGTATCGCGTCGAACCTGATCGCCGGCCACCAGCGGACCGAGGCGCGGCGGTACCGGGCACTGGCCCGGGCGGACCAGGTCACCACGGCCGACACGGACAGCGTCGACGGCCCGGCCGACCGGGTCGCCGTACGGCTGGACGCGCAGGCGGTGCGCGGACGGCTGGCGGCGGCGCTGGAGGAGATCGCGCCAGCCGACCGGGAGGTGGTGCTCCTCATCGCCTGGGCGGACCTGACCTGCGAGGAGGTCGCCCGGGCGCTGGAGATTCCCGCCGGCACCGTCCGGTCCCGGCTCCATCGGGCGCGCAAGAGGTTACAGGCGGCGCTGGGTGGCGCCGACCCCACGGCAACCGGAGAGGATTCCCAGTGATCGACGACATCACCGCGCTGCGGGAGAGTTGGAGCGAGGTCGAGCCACCGTCGCCGGCTGCTCAGGGCCGGGCCCGGGCGGCGCTGCTGGCCCGGATCGCGGAACGCGAGGTCACCGTGCCGAACCGGCCGGAGCAGGTCAAGGCGCGCGGCTGGCGCCTGCCGGGCTGGGCCTGGCGGTCCGGCTTCGCCACCCTCGGGGCCGCCGCCCTGGTGGCCGGCGTGGTCGCGGTCGGTGGCCTCGGCCAGGGGAACCCGCCAGCGGGGACGCAGCCGGCGCAGCGACCCTACGCAGCGGGCGGGTCGATCGCCCAGACCTTCGAACTGGCCGCCATGCACGCCGAGAAGGAGACGTTCACACCGCCGCGTTCCGATCAGTGGACGTACGTCGAGCTGAAGATCGTCCGCGGCAAGGTCGCCGAGGACAAGGGTCAGGCCATGAGGGAGACGACCCGGTCGTGGGTACGCGCGGACGGCCGGCAGAGCGCCATGATGGTTGACGGCAAGCTCGAGGTCAGCGCGGAGTCCCTGGAGGCAGCGCGTTCCATGCCGCCCCAGGACTACCCGACGTTGGCCGGGCTGCCTGCCGATCCGCAGGCGCTACTCGACTGGCTGCGGGCCCAGGTACCGTCCGGCAAGGGCGACAAAGCCCGACGCGACGGCCTCTCGTACTCCGTGATCAACTCGATGCTGCGGGACAACGTGCTCCCGCCCAGTCTGAAGGCGACGCTGCTGCGGGCGCTGGCCCTGATCCCCGGTGTCACCCAGTCCACCGGGACGGTTGACTTCGACGGACGCCCGGCGATCGCGGTCGGCATGGTCCAGGACGGGTGGCGGCACGAGGACATCCTGCTCGATCCGACCACCCACGAGTTCCTCGGAAGTCGGACCGTCGTGGTCAAGGACCATACGACGCCTGAGGGGGTCAGGCTGAAGGAGGGTGACGTCGAGGTCGAGCTGATCCGGGTCACGGGCAAGATCGTGGACGCGCCCGGCCAGACCAACTGACGAACGTTGATTGAGTGTGGGGCCCTTTCCTGACAACAGGGGTGGGCCCTTCACTCGTATCCGGGCGGACCAGCGTGACGTGGTTCGTCCGGGTCGTCGTCAGCATGGCTGACCAGGGGCTGTCCGAGGTGGGGCGGGCGGGACTCGACCCCGCGACCGAGGGAGTATGAGATCAAATTGCCCGCCCTGACGGCCGGGGCGCCCAGGGGGCGAAGCAAAGGAAACGCCTCTCGACATCTCACAGTGCTCCCCCGCTGTCCGTTTACCTCTTGCGGACTAGATGCGGACCGCTCGTCTGGCAGATCCGGACGCCCGCGGCTTCCTCATCGGCTCGACGGCATCGGCTCACCGGACAGGACCCCGTAGACGAGAACGATCAAGATCATGACCCCGGCCGCTGCGAAGATCACGCCAATCGCCCGTTCCAGCAGAACGAAACGCGCCAGACGCTTGTCGTACTGGGCATCCGGAAGCCAGCGCCACGGCGGAACTCGCCGTAGCACGCTCGCGGTGGCCATCGACCGGCGCACGTGCCACTCCGTCACGCCTCGAAAGTTGGCGGCCAGGGCGACACCGATGAGGCCCATGGTCAGACTCATCATGACAGCGGCCACGAAGCGCCATGTCTCCATCCGACCTCCTTGGCACGGATCACCGATGATATGTGGCCGTACCTTGCAAAAGATCAAGACTGCTCTCGACCAACGTCGGTAACCGCCGTTAAGCTGCTCGTCCTGTCACCTCCGGTCGGCCTCAAACTCGGTTAGGTCGGCCGGCTTGGCTGTACGGATAGCTGTACAGCCATGCCCGGGACCCTCAACATGTGGTCCGTGAAGGCGACCTACAGCTCCTCAGGAGCGGGTCGAAGCAGACCTAGCTGCGGGTCGAAGCAGACCTAGCTGCGGGTCGAAGCAGACCAGGCCATGCTCAGCCGCAATTCGTGCGGCACCGGCCGACACTTCCTCACAGCGGCTGTACACCATCGGGAAGTAGATGATCGGTCCCGATGCCTCCTTGATCAGTGGCCCCGTCGACCATGGACTCCGCTCCTCGTCGTCATCCTCAGTGAGGTCGATCCACCGCTCAAGAAGGGCCTCGACGTAGGCTCGGATACGCGGCGTCGGCCGAATCTGGCCGTCACCGATATACCTCTCGTACAGCGCCTTGAAGGTGGTAAGCGCTGCGGCGTTGTCAGCGGGCCTGTCACCTTCCCACACCGCCAAGTCATAACTCATGCGCCGGACTGTGCCAGCCGGCAACGACATGTCGCGCAGCGGCTCTGCGGTGAATGGGTGGGAAGGCGGATCTCTGAGGAGGGCCGAGGCTCGGGGCGGAGCCCCGAGGTCTTCAGAGGCCTGTCGTCCGCCAGCGTGGCCGGCCGGCCCGGCCGATGCCGGCCGGAGGTCGCCAGCAGGCCGGGGCCGGCCGCCGCGGCCCGCTTGCGGGCCGCCTTGATTCGCGGCATGAGCGGACACCCCTGCGTTGGGCCCGGGCGCACTACGCTTGGAGGCCGGCCTGCCCAACGCCCGGCGCCGGTGCCGCGCGTCACTGAACGCAGGGGCGGCAGACCGTTCGAGTCGGGCCAGGCTCCGGGGAGCCCGCTCATAATGAGCGGGCTCCCGAAAACGGCGCAGCCAGGCCCCACCCCAACATGAAGACTGTGGGGCCCGGCGCGCTATCCGTCCGCAGGAAGCAGCTGCGCGCCTGCCGCCGGCGGGGGCACTTCCGCGTCCATCGTCAGGAACAGAATCCGGGTCGCCGGGTCCTCCCCGACTCGAACCGCGGTGATCGGTACCTCGGCGACACCGTCCACCAGCCGCGCCGGTTCCCCGTCTCGGATCTCACCGTCGAGGCGGCCCAGTAGCCGCAGACCCACACCGTCCGCCCGGGCCTCGACCACCTCGAACCGCCATCGCGGCACCGTTCGGCCCGCCGAGCGCGGCCGGTACTCCCGGCTACCCGACCGACTTCGAGCGAACCGAGCACCGAACGCCAGGTCGACCTCCCGCAACTCGTTCAGCGACGTGTCCTGCATGTGCCGCAGCGCGTGCCGGGCCAGACACATCCGTACGCCGTGCCGGATCACCCACATCCCGGCGCCCCACCCCTCCGCCGGATCCACGAGATCACTGACGAGCGTGTCGACATTGCCCGTCGCACCCACGGACCGCAATGCCGCCGCAACGACCGTACGGGCATCAGCCGGCACCGCTCCGTCGCCCATGAACGGCAACGCCAGCAACAGGCGCTGCTCGCGGCTCAGCACGGGATCGGGCATGTTCGCCAGCGCCCACAGTTCTTCCCAGCACAACCCCGGCCCGTAGAACTCGCCCAACCCGGCGATCCGGACAGCCGACCCGCCGAGATCCGAAGTGACCAGCACGTCCAGCCCGCCGTCGTCGGGCATGTCGGTAGTTGTCAAGTCAACCTGAGACAGGTTGTCGTTAGCGGGTGGGTTGTTCTTGCCGGGCCGGGTTGTTGATCCA
>NZ_JBRIQN010000011.1:0-203905 GCF_052981855.1 Micromonospora sp. LZ34 | reverse complement strand
GAGTACTCGACCAAGGCGTTCCTGAAGGGTCTCAAGCAGGTCGACGGGTGGCAGGACATGCCGCTGACCAAGGCCGCCCAGACCGTGCAGGTCTCGGCCTACCCGTTCCACTACGCCCAGTGGGAGCAGCAGGCCGCCGACCTCGTCGCCAAGCACTGGAACAGCTGACCAGCACTGGAACAGCTGACCGACAGACATTCCTGACAGGGGGACTGCTGGCCGGCACCCACAACGGGTGCCGGCCAGCAGCACATCCACCGCTGGCCGGCACCCACTCCCGGGTGCCGGCCAGCGGCGCATCCGGGTCCTGTCCGCAGACGCGGGCACCAGCGGATGCGCCGACCACCAACTGCGACCTACGGCGCGGGCGCGACCACCACGCGGGCCACACCCCACCACCGCAACCCGCCCAAGCGCCAGGGCAGCCAGGCAGACAGGCAGACAGGCGCACGGAATCCGATCCACGACCGCGGGAACAACCAGACCCACCCCCCGGTTGAGTCAGATGTCGGTGTGACCAGTGTCCCCGGGCCTCACCACTACTGCCTTCGCGGAATACCGTCCGGCTGGAGACGCGTCGCGCCACTCGCCGAGAGGCGACCTGCACACCGACACCCCAGCGCCGCCCCCGGAGCCCCCGTGGCCCGGGGGCGGCGCTGTCTACGCCGGGGACGTGAAGATCGGCCAGACAGGTCGCGGGCGGGCGTCGGCTGGCCTATGTTCGAGGGGTCGGCGTCGGGGCGAAGGGGGTGTGGCGATGGGCATCCGCACCTTCATCGAGGGCTGGCCGGTCTACCGGCAGCTCACCGGCACCGACCCGCTCGGCCGGGGCACAGCGGCGCAGTCGGCCCGCTCGGCGGAACTGACCGCCCGGACCGAGACCGCCGACAGCGTGGCCCGCTCGGTCTGCCCCTACTGCGCGGTCGGCTGCGGCCAGCGGGTCTTCGTCAAGGACAACCGGGTCACCCAGATCGAGGGCGACCCGGACAGCCCGATCTCGCGGGGCCGGCTCTGCCCGAAGGGCGCTGCCAGCAAGAGCCTGGTCACCAGTCCGCTGCGGCAGACGAAGGTCCGCTACCGCCGGCCGTACGGCACGGAGTGGGAGGACCTGGACCTCGACGTCGCGCTCGACATGATCGCCGACCGGATCCTCGCCGCCCGCGAGCAGACCTGGGAGGACGCGGACAGCGAGGGCCGGCCGCTCAACCGGACGCTGGGCATCTCCAGCCTGGGTGGGGCGACGCTGGACAACGAGGAGAACTACCTCATCAAGAAGCTGTTCACCGCGATGGGGGCGCTCCAGATCGAGAACCAGGCCCGGATTTGACACTCCGCCACCGTTCCCGGTCTGGGGACCAGCTTCGGTCGCGGTGGCGCGACGGACTTCCAGCAGGACGTCGCCAACGCTGACGTCATCGTCATCCAGGGCTCGAACATGGCCGAGGCCCACCCGGTGGGTTTCCAGTGGGTGATGGAGGCCAAGCGGCGCGGCGCCAAGGTCTTCCACGTCGACCCGCGGTTCACCCGGACCAGCGCGCTGGCCGACACGTACCTGCCGATCCGGGCCGGCTCGGACATCGCCCTGCTCGGCGGGGTGGTGAACTACATCCTGGCGAACGAGCTCGACTTCCGGGAGTACGTGCTGGCGTACACCAACGCCGCGACGATCGTCAGCGAGCAGTTCGTCGACGCGGAGGACGGCGACGGCTTCTTCTCCGGCTTCGACCCGGACACCGGCACGTACCGCCGGACCAGCTGGCAGTACGCGGGCCAGGAGGGGGAGCATTCCGCGGCGGACAGCGACCGGGAGCGGGACGCCGCGGCGGGGCTGCGGCACGAGTCGCACGGGTCGCCGATCCCGGGGCTGACCGAGCGGGACGAGACGTTGCAGCACCCGCGCTGCGTCTACCAGATCCTCAAGCGGCACTTCGCCCGCTACACCCCGGAGATGGTGGAGCGGGTCTGCGGCATCCCCCGGGAGAAGTTCCTCGAGCTGGCCCGGGCCTGGACGGAGAACTCGGGCCGGGAGCGGACCGGCGTGCTGATCTACTCGGTCGGCTGGACCCAGCACAGCGTCGGTGTGCAGTACATCCGCACCGGCGCGATCATCCAGCTGCTGCTGGGCAACGTGGGCCGGCCGGGCGGGGGGGTGCTGGCGCTGCGCGGGCACGCCAGCATCCAGGGCTCCACCGACATCCCGACCCTGTTCAACCTGCTCCCCGGCTACCTGCCGATGCCGCACCACGCCGACCACCCGACCTTCGACGAGTGGGTGGACAGCATCCGCCATCCGGGCCAGAAGGGGTTCTGGGGCAACGCCCGGGCCTACGGGGCCAGCCTGCTCAAGGCGTACTGGGGTGACGCGGCGACGCCGGAGAACGACTTCTGCTACGGCTACCTGCCCCGGATGACCGGCGACCACGGCACCTACCAGCAGGTGCTGAACATGATCGACGGCAAGGTGAAGGGCTACTTCCTGCTCGGCCAGAACCCGGCCGTCGGCTCGGCGCACGGCCGGGCGCAACGGTTGGGCATGGCCAACCTGGACTGGCTGGTGGTCCGCGACCTGTTCATGATCGAGAGTGCCACGTTCTGGCGGAACAGCCCCGAGGTGGCCACCGGCGAGATCGTGCCGGAGGAGTGCCGCACCGAGGTGTTCTTCCTGCCCGCCGCGTCGCACGTGGAGAAGGAGGGCACCTTCACCCAGACGCAGCGGCTGCTGCAGTGGCGGGAGAAGGCGCTCGACCCGCCGGGCGACTGCCGCTCCGAGCTGTGGTTCTTCTACCACCTCGGGCGCAAGCTGCGGGAGAAGCTGGCCGGCTCCCCGCACCCCCGCGACCGCGCCCTGCTCGACCTGGCCTGGGACTATCCCACGCACGGTCCGCTCGCCGAGCCGAGCGCCGAGGCGGTGCTGCGCGAGATCAACGGGTACGAGGTGGCGACCGGCCGCCCGCTGGCCTCGTTCGCCGAGGCGCGCGACGACGGCTCGACCGCGGTGGGCTGCTGGATCTACACCGGGGTGTACGCCGACGGCGTCAACCAGGCCGCCCGCCGCAAGCCTGGGCACGAGCAGGACTGGGTGGCCGCCGAGTGGGGCTGGGCGTGGCCGGCCAACCGGCGCACCCTCTACAACCGCGCCTCCGCCGACCCGCAGGGCCGGCCGTGGAGCGAGCGGAAGAAGTACGTCTGGTGGGATGCCGCCGCCGGCGAGTGGACCGGCTACGACGTGCCGGACTTCGAGAAGACCAAGCCGCCGACGTACCGGCCGCAGCCGGGCACGTCCGGCCCGGCGGGGATCGCCGGCGACGACCCCTTCGTCATGCAGAGCGACGGCAAGGGCTGGCTGTACGCGCCGAACGGGTTGATCGACGGCCCGCTGCCGACGCACTACGAGCCGGCCGAGTCGCCGGTGCGCAACCCGCTCTACCGGCAGCAGTCCAATCCGACCCGCAAGGTGTACGCGCACCCGGTGAACTCGGTGAACCCCAGCCCGCCTGAAGAACACAGCCAGGTCTTCCCGTACGTGTTCACGGTCAGCCGGCTCACCGAGCACCACACCGCGGGCGGGATGAGCCGCACCGTCCGGCCGCTGGCCGAGTTGCAGCCGGAGATGTTCGTCGAGGTCTCCCCGGAACTGGCCGCCGAGGTGGGGCTGGCGCACCTGGGCTGGGCGCACCTGGTCAGCGGGCGGGCGGTGATCGAGGCGAAGGTGCTGGTCACCGACCGGCTCACCCCGTTGCGGGTGGACGGCCGGGTGATCCACCAGGTCTGGCTGCCGTACCACTTCGGCGGCGAGGGGCTGGTCACCGGCGACTCGGCGAACGACCTGTTCGGGATCACCCTCGACCCGAACGTGCTGATCCAGGAGAGCAAGATCGGTACCTGCGACGTACGACCCGGCCGGCGGTCCACCGGGCCGGCCCTGCTGGACCTGGTGGCCGACTACCGGCGCCGGGCCGGCATGGAACCCGGTGAACGACCGCCCACCGTCACCCCCGGCGCGCACCCCGCCGCCGAGCACCGGCCGGACGGGGGAGCGGCCCGATGAACCCCGACCCGGACAGCTACTACGGCCCGGTGGACCCGGCCCCGGAGGCCGGCTGGTCCGACGCCCCGCCCCGGATGGGCTTCTTCACCGACACCAGCGTCTGCATCGGCTGCAAGGCCTGTGAGGTGGCCTGCAAGGAGTGGAACGACGTCCCCGGCTCCGGGCTGGACCTGCTGGGCATGTCGTACGACAACACGGGCGCGTTGACCGCCAACTCGTGGCGGCACGTCGCCTTCGTCGAGCAGCCCCGCCCGGCCGGGCACCGGACGCCCCCGTTCGCCGGGAACCCGACCGGCGGGTCGGTGAGCGCCTCGTCGGCGGCGGTGGGCGCCGGCGCCGGCAACCCGACCGGCACCGACCCGGGAGTGCCGCCCGGCTCGCCGGACGCCGCCGCCCGGATGGCCGCCGGTGCGGACGCCGCCCCGATGGCCGCCACGCCACAGTTCCTCGGCATGCCCGGCGACGGGCCGCCGGGCCGGACCGGCAGCGCCGACGGGCGCACCGACTTCCGCTGGCTGATGATGTCCGACGTCTGCAAGCACTGCACCCACGCGGCCTGCCTGGACGTCTGCCCGACCGGGTCGCTGTTCCGCACCGAGTTCGGCACCGTGGTGGTGCAGGAGGACATCTGCAACGGCTGCGGCTACTGCATCTCCGCCTGCCCGTACGGGGTGATCGACCAGCGCAAGGGCGACGGCCGGGCGTGGAAGTGCACGCTCTGCTACGACCGGATCGGCGTCGGGATGACGCCGGCCTGCGCGCAGGCCTGCCCGACCGAGTCCATCCAGTACGGCCCGCTGGAGGAACTGCGCGAACGGGCCGCCGCCCGGGTGGCCACCCTGCACGCCAGGGGTGTTCCCGAGGCGCGGCTGTACGGGCACGACCCGACCGACGGGGTCGGCGGTGACGGGGCATTCTTCCTGCTGCTCGACTCCCCGGAGGTGTACGGGCTGCCGCCGGACCCGGTGGTCACCACCCGGGACCTGCCGAAGATGTGGAAGCGGGCCGGCCTGGCCGCGCTGGCCATGGCGGCGGCCGCGGTTGCCGCGTTCGTCGGAGGTTCCTCGTGAGTGCGCACCGCCCGGTCGGCGACCGGTTCCGCCGCTTCCGCGCCCGGCTCGCCGGCGGTGACGCCGAAGGACCGGCGACCGGTCCCGGTCGCCCCGCCTCCGGCGGCGGGCCGGGTGATTTGGCGCGGGGACCGGAGGCGTCCGGTGGACGCTCCACCGGCACCGGGGTCGGTGCGGCGCGCAGCGACGCCGGGGCGGCCGCGGCCGGCCTGGCGCCGTCCCCGGCCACTCCGGCCGCCCCGACCGAGCGACGCCGCGGCGGCCGGCGCCGGCGCGGCGGCGAGGAACTCACCGTCCCGGAGGCCGAGTTCACCTCCTACTACGGCCGGCCGATCCTGAAGGCCCCGGTCTGGAAGTGGGACATCGCCGCGTACCTGTTCACCGGCGGCCTGGCGGCCGGCTCGTCGCTGCTGGCGGCCGGCGGGCAGCTCACCGGGCGGCCGGCGCTGCGCCGGGCCGGGCGGGTCACCGCGCTGGCGGCGGTCACCGCCAGCGCCGCCTTCCTGATCCGGGACCTGGGCCGGCCGGAGCGGTTCCATCACATGCTGCGGGTGGCCAAGCCGACCTCGCCGATGTCGGTGGGCACCTGGATCCTCACCGCCTTCGGGCCGGCCGCCGGTGTGGCCGCGGTCGCCGAGGCGGCCGGCTGGCTGCCCGGGCACGGCCTGCCCGAGCTGGCCCGCCGGGTGCTGCCGCCGGTGGGGCACGCCGCCGGGCTGGCCGCCGCGGTCACCGCGCCGGCGCTGGCCACGTACACCGGGGTGCTGCTGGCCGACACGGCCGTGCCGTCCTGGCACGAGGCGTACCCGGAACTGCCGGTCGTCTTCGCGGGCAGTGCGCTGGCCAGCGGCGCCGGCGTGGGTCTGCTCGCCGCGCCGGTCGGGCAGGCCGGCCCGGCCCGGCGGATGGCGGTCGCCGGGGCGGCGCTGGAGCTGTACGGCTCGCACCGGGTGGAGACCCGGCTCGGGCTGCTCAGCGAGCCGTACCGCACCGGCCGGGCCGGGCGGCTGATGCGCGCCGGGCGGGCGCTGACCGTCGCCGGGACGGCCGGGGCGCTGCTCGGCCGGCGCAGCCGGACGGTCTCGGCGTTCTCCGGTGCGGCGCTGCTGGCCGCGTCGGTGGCCACCCGGTTCGGCGTCTTCCACGGCGGGGTCGCCTCGGCGAAGGATCCGAAGTACACGGTGGTGCCGCAGCGCGAACGCCTGGCCCGCGGCGAGGGCTGACCCTTCGCCACGCGGCCGGCGCCCCGCTGTGGTCAAATGCTCGGTGGAGGCGTTCAGGCGGCTGGTGCCCCTCCCGGTCTTCAAAACCGGTGTGGTCCGGGACCCGGGCCAGGCGGGTTCGATTCCCGTCCGTCTCCGCCAAGCCCAGCGGGGAGATGACGTGACAGGGGACGGCGGCGACGATCCGCGTCGGCGCATGCCGCGCACCGACGCGCTGCTTGCCGACCCCGGGTTGGCCGCCGCCGCGGCCACGCTCGGCCGGGACCGGGTCAGGGCCGCCGTCCGCCGGGCCCAGGAGCGGGCCCGGCGCGGCGAGATCAGCCCCGACGAGGTACGCGACGCGGCGCTCGGCGCGCTGCCCGCGCCGGCGCCCCGGGCGGTGCTCAACGCGACCGGGGTGGTGCTGCACACCAACCTCGGTCGGGCGCCGCTGTCGGCCGCCGCCGTCGCCGCGGTGGTCGCCGCCGCCGGGCACACCGATGTGGAACTCGACCTGCGCACCGGCCGGCGGGCGCGGCGCGGCCGGGACGCCCTGGACGCCCTCGCGGCCGCGGTGCCGGACGCCGGCGCGGTGCACGTGGTCAACAACGGCGCCGCCGCGCTGGTGCTCGCCGCCACCGCGCTGGCCGCCGGCGGCGAGATCGTGGTCAGCCGCGGCGAACTGGTGGAGATCGGCGACGGGTTCCGCCTGCCGGACCTGCTGGAGAGCACCGGCGCCCGGCTGCGCGAGGTGGGCACCACCAACCGCACCACCCTCGCCGACTACGCCGCCGCGCTCGGCCCGCGCACCGGCTTCGTGCTCAAGGTGCACCCGTCGAACTTCCAGGTCACCGGCTTCACCTCGGCGGTGCCGGTGCGCGCCCTGGCCACCCTAGGCGTGCCGGTGGTCGCCGACATCGGCTCCGGGCTGCTGGCCCCGGACCCGCTGCTGCCCGACGAGCCGGACGCCGCGAGCACCCTGCGTGCCGGCGCGGCACTGGTCACCGCCAGCGGCGACAAGCTGCTCGGCGGCCCGCAGGCCGGGCTGCTGCTCGGCGCCGCCGAACTGGTCGACCGGCTGCGCCGACACCCGCTCGCCCGGGCGCTGCGGGTGGACAAGCTGACCCTCGCCGCGCTCGCCGGCACCGTCGGCGACCCGGCCACCCCCACCCGGGCGGCGCTGCACGCCGACGCTGGGGCGCTGCGCGAGCGGACCGAACGGCTGCGCGACCGGCTCGCCGGGGACGGTTGCAAGGCCGAGGTGGTGCCGACCGCCGCGGTGGTCGGCGGGGGCGGCGCCCCCGGCGTGGCACTGGACTCGTGGGCGCTGAGCCTGCCCGAGCGGTACGCCGAGCCGCTGCGCACCGGCGACCCGCCGGTGCTCGGCCGGGTGGTGCGCGGCCGGTTGCTGCTGGACCTGCGCTGCGTGCCCGCCGGCGCCGACGACGCGGTGCGGGCCGCCGTGCTGCGCGTGCCGGAGGACTGCTGAGCATGTGGGTGGTGGCCACCGCCGGGCACGTGGACCACGGCAAGTCGACGCTGGTGCGGGCGCTGACCGGGATGGAACCGGACCGGTGGGCCGAGGAGCGCCGCCGCGGCATGACCATCGACCTGGGTTTCGCCTGGACCACGCTGCCCGCCGGTGGGACGGTCGCGTTCGTCGACGTGCCCGGGCACGAGCGGTTCGTGCCGAACATGCTCGCCGGCGTGGGCCCGGTGCCCGCCGCGCTGGTGGTGGTGGCCGCCGACGAGGGCTGGATGCCGCAGTCCGCCGAGCACCTGGCCGCGCTGGACGCGCTCGGGGTGTCGTACGGCCTGCTGGTGGTGACCCGCGCGGACCTGGCCGACCCGCGGCCGGCGCTGGGCCGGGCCCGGGCGGAGCTCGCCGCGACCACGCTGGGCGCGGTCGAGGCGGTCGCGGTCAGCGCGGTCACCGGCGCCGGCCTGCCCGAGCTGCGGGCGGCGCTGGACCGGCTGGCCGCCCGGCTGCCCGCACCGGCGGCGGACGCGCCGGTGCGGCTCTGGGTGGACCGCTGCTTCACCGTCCGGGGCAGCGGCACGGTGGTCACCGGCACGCTCGGCGCCGGCCGGCTGCGTGTCGGCGACGAGCTGGAACTCGCGGCCACCGGCGAGCCGGTGCGGGTGCGCGGCCTGCACTCGCTGCACCAGGCGCGCGACGAGGTCGCCGCCGTCGCCCGGGTGGCGGTGAACCTGCGGGGCGTCCCGCGCGACCGGCTGGCCCGCGGGGACGCGCTGCTGAGCCCCGGCCGGTTCCGGCTGACCGACCTGCTCGACGTCCGGCTCGCCGGTGACCCGGTCGCCGACCTGCCGGCCATCCTCACCCTGCACGTCGGATCCGCCGCGGTGCCGGCCCGGGTGCGGCCGCTCGGCCCGGACACGGCCCGGCTGCGGCTGGCCCGCCCGCTGCCGCTGCTGATCGGCGACCGGGCGCTGCTGCGCGACCCGGGCCGCCACCACGTCGCCGGCGGGGTCACCGTGCTGGACGTGGCGCCCCCGCCGCTGATCCGCCGGGGCGCCGCGGCCGCCCGTGCCGCGGTGCTCGCAGGCCTGGACGGCCGCCCCGACCTCGCCGGCGAGCTGCGCCGCCGCCGGCTGGCCCGGGCCGCCGACCTGGTCCGCACCGGGGTCGAGGTCACCGCCCGGCCGGTCGCCGCCGACTGGCTGGCCGACCCGGAGCACTGGCGGCAGCTCGCCGCCCGGCTGGTCGAGGAGGTCACCCGGTACGGCCGGGACCACCCGCTGGAGCCCGGCGCGCCGGTCGAGCTGCTCCGGCGGCGCCTGGACCTGCCCGACCGGGTGCTGGTCGAGGCCCTGGTCCGGCCGCCGTTGCGGCTGCGCGCCGGGCGGGTCACCGCGTCCGCCGCGGAGGCGCTGCCCGAGCCGGTGGCGCGCGCCGTGGCCCGGGTCCGCGCCGAGTACGCCGACCGCCCCTTCCGCGCCCCGGAGGCCGCCCACCTCGCCGACCTCGGGCTGGGCCCGCGCGAGATCGGCGCCGCGGTGCGCGCCGGGGCGCTGCTGCGGCTGGCCGAGAACGTGGTGCTGCTGCCCGGCGCCGTCGACGACGCGGTGCGGGTGCTGGCCCGGCTGCCCCAGCCGTTCACGCTCAGCGCCGCCCGGCAGGCGCTGGACACCACCCGGCGGGTCGCCGTACCGCTGCTGGAACTGCTGGACCGGCGCGGCGCGACCCGCCGGCTGCCCGACGACGCCCGGATCGTGGTCGCCGGCAAGGGGTAGGCCGGGTCGCGGGGGACGTGGCCAACGCGGCCCGCCGGACCGCGCGGGTCACCTAGCGTGGCGGCATGGACCCTTCCGCGGTCTGGCGGGACCGGCAGCACAAGTGGCGGATCGAGGCGTACCGGGCGCCCGACCTGCGGTTCGCCATCTTCGCCACCAACGGCACCACGGAGTCCGCCCCGCTGTGGCTGTTCGGGATGTCGGCGCTGGCCCGCTGGCTGATGTCGCACAAGATCTCGCTGGACGACCTGGAGGTCGACTGAGATGGGCGCTCACCTCGGGCAGCTCGCGCTGGTGGCCGTGCTGATCCTGATCAACGCGGCGCTCTCCGGCAGCGAGATGGCGCTGGTGACGCTCCGCGAAGGGCAGGTCCGCCAGTTGAGCCGGCGCAGCCGCTCCGGGGAGCGGCTGGCCCAGCTGGTCCGCGACCCGAACCGCTACCTGGCCACCATCCAGCTCGGCATCACCCTCGCCGGTTTCCTCGCCTCCGCGGCGGCCGCGGTCTCGCTGGCCGAGCCGCTGGTCGGGCCGCTCGGCTTCCTCGGCCGGGCGGCCCGGCCGACCGCGGTGGTGGCGGTCACCGTGCTGCTCACCTTCGTCACCCTCGTCGTCGGCGAGCTGGCGCCGAAGCGGCTGGCGATGCAGCGGGCCGAGCGGTGGGGGCTGCTCAGCGCCCGCCCGCTGGACCTGCTGGCCCGGCTCTCCCGGCCGGCGATCTGGTTGCTGAGCGCGGCCACCGACACGGTGGTGCGCCTGGCCGGCGGTGACCCGCGCGCCCGGCGGCAGGAGATGACCGAGGACGAGCTGCGCGAGATGCTGGTCAGCCAGCGCGGCCTGTCGGCCCAGCAACGGGAGATCCTGGCCGGCGCGTTCGACATCGCCGGCCGGACGCTGCGGGAGATCCTGGTGCCCCGGCTGGAGGTGACCATGCTGCCGGCCGCGCTGCCCACCGGGGACGGGCTGCGCCAGCTGGCCGCGGCCGGGCGGTCCCGCGCCCCGGTCGTCGGCCCCGGCGGGCTGGACGACGTGTGCGGGGTGGTGCACATCCGGGACCTGGTCGACGCCGGGCCGCGGACGGTGGGGGACCGGTCCCGGCCGCCGCTGCTGCTGCCCGGCACCCTGCCGGTGGCCGACGCGCTGCGCCAGCTGCGCCAGCACCACCAGAAGCTGGCGCTGGTGGTGGACGAGCACGGCGGGGTCGCCGGCATGATCACCGTGGAGGACCTGCTGGAGGAGGTGGTCGGGGAGCTGTACGACGAGACCGACCGGGACGTGTCCGGGGTGACCCGGGAACCGGACGGCTCGCTGCTGCTGGCCGGCGACTTCCCGCTGCACGACCTGGCCGACGTGGGCGTCCGGCTGCGCTTCCCGGTGTCTCGGGAGTACACCACGCTGGCCGGGCTGGTGCTGGCCGGCCTGGGACACCTGCCCAGCGGGCCCGGGGAGGTGGTGCGGCTGCCCGGGTTGACCCTGGAGGTGGTGGAGGTGGCCGACCGGGCCGTGCGCCGGGTCCGGCTGCGCGAGTTCCCCGCCGGCGGCTGACCGGCGTCGACGCCACCCGGTCGGGGGATCGTGTCCGGAAAAGCCGATACACACCGGTTAACGCCCGTAGCGTCTGGTACGTGAAGGACCGAGGAATGCGTACCTTCGTGACGGTGCTCGCCGGGCTCGCGGTGATCTACTTCGGCACCACCGGCCGCAGTCCGGAGGAGGGCGGCGGGGTCACCGGCGGCCTCGTGGTGCTCGCCCTGCTCGCGGCACTGTTGGTCTGGCACCTGACCAAGCCGGGGAACACCTCGGCGAAGTGAGCGTCAGCCGGCGGCGGCGCTGCGGCTGACCTCCCCGGCGGACTCCTCGCCCAGCGCGACCCGGACCAGCGCCGAGGCGAGCCGGCCGAACTCGGCCGAGCCGACCAGCCCGGCCAGCCGGTCCGGCGAGGTGGGCAGGCCCAGCCGCTTCGCCCCGGCCAGCGCCCGCCGGTCGGCGTACGGGCGCACGTCGGGCCAGACCGTCTGCGCCTCGCGCAGGAAGATGTCGGCACCGGTCGGGCCGATGCCGGGGAACTCGGTCAGCCGCCGACGCAGCCCGGCCGGGTCGCCGTCCGCCTCCCGGTGCAGCCGACGCAGGTCGCCGCGCCAGCGGTCCAGGCAGAGCCGGGCGCCGGTGCCGAGCATCGTCGAGGTCCGCTCGTCGTAGCGGCGGTAGTGGCCCCGGCCCAGCGCGTCCACCCGGTCCTGCCAGCTGGCCGCCTCCATCGCCTGCGGCGTGCGGTAACCGGCGGCGAACAGCTCCCGGGCGGCCGCCACCGCGACCTGGGCCCGGATCCGGGTGCTCAGCAGGGTGGCGAGCACCAGCAGCTGGTAGAGCGGGGCCGGCCGGTCGGCGAGCCGGATGCCGGCCTCCTCGGCGTACGTGCCTCCGCGCCGGTCCAGCAGGACCCGCGCCACGGTCCGGTCGTCGCCCATCTGCCGGGGGTACCCGTGCTGCGGCCGGTCACCCCTCGCCGGCCGGTCCGGCTGCGGCATGGCGCCTGCGGCGGCGGGTAACCGGTGGCGGACGCGGCGCCGCCGGGTGCCGTCCAGCGGAAGGAGACACCGTGGTCAACCCGCAGCAGGAGGAGCTCCGGCGCAACGACAAGGGCGCCACGAGCCAGTACAGCAAGGGCCCGAAGCCGACCGGTCATCCCCTCAACCGCGGTTCGTCCAAGGGGGACACCGGGCGTCCGGTGCCGAAGGGACAGCTCTCCCCGTACGGCCCGACGGCGGAGCCGGTGGCCGACGACGAGAGCGACGGGCGGGGCTGAATCAGCCCCGCCCGGTGGGCGGCCGCAGCCGGTTCCAGGTGGCTGCGGCCGCCACGCCGTACGCCAGGTGCGGCACGATGTCAGTCAGCCAGTCCGCACGGCCCCAGGCCCGCGGGTCGGTCACGCCCAGCGCGGTCAGGCCGCCGTCGGCGATCGTCATCACACCCCCGCCGAGCAGCGCGGAGGCCAGCGCCAGCGGTTGCCGGCGGCCCCGGGTGAGCAGCGCGAAGCCGACCGCGGCGGAAATCCCCGCGCCGTAGCCGAGCAGGGGCCCGAGGCCCGAGCGGCGGTTCGCCGCCCGGTCCCCGGGCCCGAGGTCGACGTGCACCACCCCGGCCAGCCGGCCGGCGCTCTCCTCCGGCGTGCTGCTCGCCGGGCGGCCGCGGACCACCATGTCCAGGTAGCTCACCACGTTCAGCGCGGTGCTGCCGACCGCCCCGACGATCACCCCGTCGGCCAGGCTGCCGCCTCTCACTTGGGATCCCCGGGTTCGCGTTCACCCTTGGGCCCGTACGTCCGCTCGCCGCGCACGACGCCCCGCTGCCCCCGGTCGTCCTGCAGAATCCGGTTGGCCACCTCGTTGGCCTTGCGGTCCGGCACCCGGCGTCCGGAATCGTCGATCACGTTACGGATGCGCGCGCGCTGCTTGTCGTACGCGTTGCTGCCCGGCCGTGGTCCTGGCATCACTGCCTCCTCCGGTCGCTGCGTCCGCCCGTCGGCGTACCGCGTGCGTCTACCCGCCTGCGGCCGGGTCAACCCCGCGCCCGGCTCAGCGGGGCGCGCGGATCACCGCGACCGGGCAGTCGGCGTGGTGCAGCACCGCCTGGCTCACCGAGCCCAGCAGGAACCCGGTGAACTCGCCGCGCGCCTGCCGGCCGACCACGACCAGTTGGGCGCGGTGGGAGGCGTCGTTGAGCACGGCCGCCGGGCGCCCCCGCACCGTCCGCCGGCTGATCGGCACGTCCGGCCAGCGTTCGGAGAGCCCACCCAGGGCCTCCGCGAGCACCCGCTGCTCCTCGGAGCGCAGCTCAGTGTCGTCGTAGACGAGCGGTTGCATGTCGCCGGGGCCGGTGGAGACCGGGTGCCGGTAGGCGTGCAGGGCCAGCACCTCGGCCCCGCGCGCCGAGGCCTCCTCGACCGCGAACTCCGCGGCGAGCCGGGACATCTCGGAACCGTCCACGCCAACCACGACCGGACCGTCGGCCCGGTCGGTGCCGCGGGCGACCAGCACGGGACAGTCGGCGTAGGAGGCGACCTGCACCGCGACCGAGCCGACCACCAGCGCGGAGAAGCCGCCGAGCCCGCGGTCACCGAGCACGATCATCGCGGCGGCCGGCGACTCGCCGAGCAGCACCGCGGCGGCCTCCCCGTCGATGATCTCGCCGGTGACGCGCAGCCCGGGCACCACCGCCTCGGCCTCGGCCACCGCCTCGGCGACCAGCCGCTCGGCCTGCTGCCGCAGCCCGCTGCCGGGCGGTCCGGCGGCGGGGGCCTCCACCGGCACGTGCAGCAGCGGCCAGATGAAGCCGTGCACGACCCGCAGCGGCCGGTTGCGCCGGCGCGCCTGGACCGCCGCCAGGCGTACGGCCCGCAGCGCCGGCTGTGAGCCGTCCACGCCGACCACCACGGCCGCGCCGTTCGCCGAATTCACCGTCCACCTCCCGCCGGTTCCGGGTCAGTATCGCGGCCGGTGGCGTCCCGGCGGGGCGATACCGCCCAGGACGTCCGGTCGGTACGCTGGCGACGACCACCGGGGAGGGAGCGTCATCGATGGTTGAACCCGACCAGCCGAGCACCGCGCGGATGATCGATTTCTGGCTCGGTGGGGAGCACCACTTCCCGGTCGACGTGGCCGCGGCGCGCGCCTTCGAGCAGGCGTACGGGCCGTGCGCGCCGGTCTTCCGGGAGCTTCGCGAGTTCCTCGGCCGGGCGGTGCGGGCGATCGTCGCCGAGGGGGTGGACAGCTTCCTGGTCTTCGGTGCCGGGGTGCCCACGATGGGCAACGTGCACGAGGTCGCCCCGGAGGCCACCGTGCTCTACACCGATGTGGACCCGGTCACCATCCGCCTCGGTCAGCGGATCCTGGCCGGCAGCGACCGGGCCGACTACGGCTACGGCGACGCCACCGACATCGGCACCATCGACCGGGCGCAGCTGCACCGGTTCGTGCCGGGCTGGGGGAGACGGCCGGTCGGGGTGGTCTTCCTGGGGCTGGCCGCGTTCCTCGACGACGACACGCTCGCCCGCACCCTCGACGAGCTGTACACCGCCGTCACCCCGGGCAGTCATCTCGCGATCGACTTCGACACCGACGAACTGGCCGACCATCCGCAGGCCCTGGCGATGATGGGTCCGGCGTTCCGGATGCGCCGGCCGGAGGCGTTCGCGCCGCTGCTCGGCCGGTGGCGGCCCACGGCCGAGGGCATCGTGCCGATCGCCCGATGGCGCCCCGACGGCCCGCCGGCCGAGGTGCCGGACGCCTTCTACGGCGCGGTCGCCGTGCGGCCAGCGGACTGACCCCGGGCGGCGGCCCGCCCGGTCGGCGCGCTCCCGCCGGCCTCCGTATGATGCTTGCCCTACAGCAAGTGTTGCCGGAGGAGAACCATGTTGGACGCGCCCGGCGGGTTGTCGCGTGCGCTGCGCGAGTCCCCGCCCGACCAGGTGGCGGAGGCCGCCGACCGGGCCATCCGATCCACGTTGGGCGCGACGCGGACCGACGTGTTCCTCGCCGACTACCGGATCAGCGGGCTCTGGCCGGTGCTGGATCCGGACCTGCCCGAGGCCGGCTTCCAGCCCTGCCGGGGCATGGCGCAGCGCTGTTTCAGCAGCCAGCAGCCGGTGCTCGACGGCGCCGGCGACGGCGGGTGCCGCCTCTACCTGCCGCTGTCGGTGTGGGGGGAACGGCTCGGCGTGCTGCTGGTCGAGTTTCCCACCGCGCCCGGTCCGGCCACCGTGGAGCGCGCCGGGGACATCGCCGGCGAACTGGCGGTGGTGCTGCGCGCGGCGGACCGGGAGACCGACCGCTACCGCCGGGCCCGCCGGCGGGAGCGGCTCAGCATGGCCGCGGAGATGCAGTGGGAGCTGCTGCCGGGGCGCGGCGTCAGCCACCACGCGTTCCAACTCGCCGGGCAGTTGGAGCCGGCGTACACGGTCGGCGGTGACCACTTCGACTGGTCGCTCGACGGCGACCGGCTCACCCTGACCGTGCTCAACGGATCCGGCGTCGGGCTGGCGGCCTCGCTGCTCACCGCGGTGACCGTGAACGCGCTGCGCAACGCCCGCCGCTCCGGCGGCAGCCTGACCGAGCAGGCCGAGCTCGCCTCCGACACGGTCTTCTACCAGCACCGCGGCCACCGCTACGTGGCGACACTGCTGCTGGAACTGGACACGGCCACCGGCCGGGTGCGGGCGGTGGACGCCGGTTCGCCGCGCCTGCTGCGGCTGCGCGGCGGGGTGGTCGACACGATCAGCCTGGAGCAGCAGCTGCCGTTGGGCATGTTCGCCGAGGCCCGCTACGACCTGCAGGAGTTCGACCTGGCGCCGGGGGACCGGATCTTCGTGGTCAGCGACGGGGTGTGGGCCGCCGCGCCGGCCGACCGGGAGGCGTACGGCGAACGGGCGATGGCGCGGGCGATGCGGTCCACACGGCTGCAGCCGCCGGCGGAGGCAGTTGGTACGGTGATGCGCGAACTGCACGCCTGGCACGCGGACACGGGTCTGCGCGACGACGCGGTCGTGGTCTGCCTGGACTGGCGCGGTTCCGGCGAGCGCGACGGCGACTGAGGCCGTCGCCGCGACGACGCCGAGCACCAGCGGCACGATCGCAGGGGACACCGGGTGGAGCCACCTCCGAATCTCGCCGCCGCGATCGACGCGGCCGCCGAGGCGCTGGTCGGTGTGCTGGGCTCCGCCGTCCACGGGCACCAGATGGTCGTCTCGCCGACCCAGCTGCGGGTGCTCTCCCTGCTCGCCAGCCGGCCGCGGACCAACGTCAACCGGCTGGCCGAGCTGCTGGACGTCGTACCGTCGTCGGCGAGCCGGCTCTGCGACCGGCTGGAGGCGATCGGCCTGCTGCGCCGGGTGGCCGATCCCCGAGACCGGCGGGAGGTGCGGCTGGTGCCGACCCCGGCGGCCGAGAACCTGCTGCGCGAGCTGACGGAGCGCCGGCACCAGGCGGTGCAGGCGGTGCTGGACCGGATGCCCGGCCGGGTGCAGCACGAGCTGCTGTTCGGCCTGCTGGCCTTCGGCCAGGCCGCCGCAGGGGTGACCGAGCCGGCCGCGGACCCCACCGCCCGGGCCGGGGGCCCTCTCCTGCACCAGTATCCTAGGATGCCTTAGGCGAGGTGAACCCGGTCACACCGCCCGATCCAGGCACCGAGCCCAGCTCGGCGGGACCCGGAAGGGCCCCGGCGGCCCGATATAGTGGCAGCGCAATTCAGCCGGCCCGCGATCGTCGAGATCGCGGGCCGAATCAGGGAAGGTCCCGTCCCGGGACCGCAGCGGGCGCCGGCGGACGTCGGCCCGACAGCACGCGTCCCGCAGGGCCCGATCTCGGCCGGGCTGCCGGAACGCGGCGCGGAGGAGGTTCGGTGTCGCGTCGGCCGGCTCGGGCAGCGGATCCGGGCGCCTCGGGCGGCACCGACCGGGCCCCGGGTGACCGCGTCCTCACGCTGCCCAACCTGATCAGCTTCGTGCGGCTGCTCGGCGTACCGCTCTTCCTCTACCTGCTGCTGGTCGAGCACGCCGACGTCGCCGCGATCGTGGTGCTGGCCGTGGGCGGCACCACCGACTGGGTGGACGGCTGGATCGCCCGGCGGCTGGGCCAGGTGAGCCGGCTCGGGGAGTTGCTCGATCCGCTCGCCGACCGGCTCTACATCCTCGCCACCCTGCTCGGGTTCACCGCGCGCGACGTGGTGCCGTGGCAGTTCACCGCCGCGCTGCTGGCCCGGGAGCTGCTGCTGCTCGGCTCGCTGGCGGTGCTGCGCCGGTACGGCTACGGCCCCCCGCCGGTGCACTACGTCGGCAAGACCGCCACGTTCCTGCTGCTGGCCGCCTTCCCGGTGCTGCTGCTCGCGGCCGCGGTGCCGGGGACGGCCACGGTTGCCGGCGCGATCGGCTGGGGGCTGGCCTGGTGGGGTCTGGTGCTCTACTGGGTGGCCGGGGCGCTCTACGTGGTGCAGGCCCGCCAGCTGGTCACCACGGTGCGGGCCGGGGGAGCGGGCGCATGACGGACACCCCCCGGGAGGGCCAGGGCCGCTCCGATCGGGTGTACGCCCCGGACTTCCTCACCGAGCTGTTCCGCAATCCACTGGATCCGGGCTACCTGGACGCGGCGGCCCGCCGGCGCGAGGGGCCACCGCCGCCGGGGTGGCGCGGCTGGTTCGCCCGGCCGGTGAGCCTGCTGGTGATCGTGCTGCTCGGTTTCCTGTTCGCGGTGGCGTACAAGCAGACGTTGGCCGACGAGCCGGGGCGCAGCCAGGCCCGGTCCGGGCTGGTCGCCCAGATCAAGGAGCGGCAGAGCGAGACGGACCGGTTGGCGGCCCGGGCCGACCAGCTGCGCGAGGAGGTGGCCCGGCAGCGGGAGGCGGCACTGAGCGGGTCGCAGGCCGCCCGGCTGCGGGACCTGGAGGCGGGTACCGGCCTGGGGCGGGTGCGCGGCGACGGTGTGGTGGTGCGGCTGGCGGACGCGCCGGGGAAGCCGGACGGGGTCACCGGGGCCGGCGCCGGGCCGCCGCGGGTGCTCTACAGCGACCTGCAGGGCGTGGCGAACGACCTGTGGAGCGCCGGGGCGGAGGCGATCGCGATCAACGGTCAGCGGTTGACGGCGACCTCGACGATCCGGTCGGCCGGTGAGGCGATCCTGGTGGACTTCCGGCCGGTGACCGGGCCGTACGAGGTGTCGGCGATCGGCCCGGGGTCGATGAAGGGCAAGTTCGAGGACAGCCGGTCGGCGCTGCTGATGCGTGAGGTGGCCGACAAGACCGGGTTGTCGTTCGGGGTGCGCGGCGTCGACGACCTCACCCTGCCGGCGGCGCCGGAGCCGCGGCTACGCTACGCGGAACCTTCGGTGAGCCCGACGCCGTCCCCGTCGGCCACCGGTGTCCAGCCGTCCGGTTCCCGGACGTCCCCCAGCCCCTCCGGAGGTGGTCGATGATCGCGGTGCTGGCGTTGCTCGCCGGTGTGGTACTCGGGGTGTGGCTCGATCCCACGGTGCCGGCGGCGTTGCAGCCGTACCTGCCGATCGCGGTGGTGGCGGCGCTCGACGCGGTGTTCGGCGGGGTGCGGGCGAAGCTCGACCGGATCTTCGACGACAAGCAGTTCGTGGTGTCGTTCATTTCGAACGTGCTGGTGGCGGGTCTGATCGTCTACCTGGGCGACCAGTTGGGGGTGGGCGGTCAGTTGTCCACCGGTGTGGTGGTCGTGCTGGGGGTGCGGATCTTCGGAAACGTCGCGGCGATCCGCCGGCACCTGTTCCGGGCGTAGGTTTACAGACGATGAGCGACGAGCACACCGAGACGGGGACCGGCTGGCCGCAGCCGGCGGGACCGGCGCGGCCGTCGGGGCCGGCGGGTGAGCCGGATCCGCGTCCGGAGGCGCCGGATCCGGACGAGGTGAGTCCGTTGGCGCCGCGGGGGCCGGCGGAGCGCGAGGACGTGCGGCCGGCGGAGGAGACGGACAGCGTCGGTGCGGCGGCGACGGTCGACCTGAGCAGGGCGGCCGGCGCGGGTGCCGGCGGGCCGGCGGAGAGCACGCCGGACGCGGACGAGTCGGTCGTCGGGCCGGTGCGGTCGATGCGGGCGCGGTTGAGTTCGGCCGGGTTGATGATCGCGGTGCTGCTGGCGCTGCTGGGGTTCACGCTGGTGGTGCAGTTGAAGACCACGTCGACGGATCCGACGTTGGCGGCGACCCGGCAGGAGGACCTGGTCCGGATCCTGTACGACCTGGATTCGCGGACGAACCGGTTGCGGCAGGACATCGAGTCGCTGGAGGAGAGCCAGCGGCAGTTGCAGTCGGGTGAGCAGGGGCGCCAGGCGGCGTTGGAGGAGGCGACCCGGCGGGCGGACGAGTTGGGGATCCTGGCGGGGACGTTGCCGGCGACGGGGCCGGGGTTGACGGTGCGGTTCGAGTGGGGCGGCAAGCCGATCTCGGCGTCGCGGGTGCTGGACGCGGTGCAGGAGCTGCGGGGCGCGGGCGCGGAGGCGATGCAGATTTCCGGTGGTGACCGGGCGACGGTGCGGATCATCGCGTCGACGTACTTCCTGGACGGGGAGAACGGGTCGCTGATCGTGGACGGGCGGCGGTTGACGGGTCCGTACACGATCACGGTGATCGGTGATCCGGCGACGATGCGTACGGCGTTGAACATTCCCGGTGGGGTGGTGGCGTCGGTTGCCGGCGACGGCGGTAACGTGATCGTTGAGGATCGTGAGGCTGCCGAGGTTTCGGCGCTGCACGCGCCGACCAAGCTGGAACACGCCCGTCCGGTCTCCTGACCGGCGCGGCCGGCACCGGGCCCCGGTGCACCGATGGATGAGGGACGCGTCTGGTGATTCCTGAGGATCTGCGTTACACCGCTGAGCACGAGTGGGTGGTCGGTGGCGACGGCGGCGCCGTCCGCGTCGGCATCACCCACTTCGCGCAGGACGCGCTGGGTGACATCGTGTACGTCCAGTTGCCCGAGGCGGGCACGGTGGTGGCTGCTGGTGAGTCAATGGGTGAGATCGAGTCGACCAAGAGCGTGTCGGAGATCTACGCCCCGGTCAGCGGTACGGTGGCGGCGCGCAACGAGGCGCTCGGCGACACCCCTGAGGTGATCAACACCGACCCGTACGGTGCGGGTTGGTTGGTGGAGATCACTCCGGACGATCCGGCGGCGGTCGACGGGCTGCTGTCCGCGGGCGCGTATCGCGAGCTCACCGAGAGCTGAGTGTGCCCGAGCCGGTGCGCCTGTCGAGTCCGCGCGTCCGGTTGCCCTGCATTTCGGCGCTGGCTAGGCTCGCCCAGTCGACCGAGAACCCAATAGTTGAGCGTCGCGGAACCGCCTTTCCGGGCACGGGGAGCCAGCCGCCGGGTGTTCATTGGCCCGGCGGCCAGACCCGCCATCACCCCGACGCCGACCGAAACAGATCCGTGAGGTGGTCCCATGACGCGCCCAGACGACGAGTTCCCCCCGCTCGACGTCACTTCGACGCTCAATCTCGGCTCGCTCGACGAAGTGCTGGAGGGGCCGGACACCGATGTGGTGCCGAGCCGGATGTCCGGTTCGTTGCCGCCGGGGATGGCGCTGCTGGTGGTCCGGCGGGGTCCGAACGCGGGTGCCCGGTTCCTGTTGGATCACGATGTGACGACCAGTGGCCGGCACCCGGACAGTGACATCTTCCTGGACGACGTGACGGTGTCACGGCGGCACGCGGAGTTCCACCGGGACGGTGGCACGTTCACGGTGCGGGACGTGGGCAGCCTGAACGGCACGTACGTGAACCGGGAGCGGGTCGAGGCGGCCACGTTGAGCAATGGTGACGAGGTGCAGATCGGCAAGTTCCGGGTGGTGTTCATCGCCGGTCCGCGCCCGGAGGAGGAGGCCGGCCGGGGGTGAACGAGCCTGCGGCCTCGACGCCGCCGGGGGCGGCCCGCGCGCAACCGCTGATGAGCATCGGTGAGGTGCTGGCGCAGTTGCGGGTGGATTTTCCGGACGTCACGATTTCGAAGTTGCGGTTTCTCGAGGCCGAGGGTCTGGTGGAGCCGCAGCGGACGGCGGCGGGCTACCGGAAGTACAGCTGGGATGACGTGGCGCGGTTGCGGTTCGTGCTGACCGCGCAGCGGGACCAGTACCTGCCGTTGCGGGTGATCCGTGAGCAGTTGGCGCAGTGGGACGCGACCGGGGAGGCGCCGGGTCGGCAGCGGCCGACGTTGGTGGCGGTGGGTCCGGGTGGCGAGGTGCCGGGGCGGGAGTCGGCGGAGCCGGCCGAGTCGTCGCAGGTGCGGCTCGGCCGGGCCGACCTGGTGGCGCGCAGCGGGGTCGACGAGTCGACGTTGGCCGAGTTGGAGCGGCTCGGGTTGGTGGTGTCGGATCCGCCGGGGTGGTACGACGCGGACGCGTTGATCATCGCTTCGGCGGTGGCGGGGTTGTCGGCGTACGGGTTCCAGCCGCGGCACCTGCGGGGTTACCGGACGGCGGCGGACCGGGAGGTCGGTCTGTTCGCGCAGTTGGTGGCGCCGTTGGTGCGGCAGAGTGATCCGGCGGCGCGGGCGCGGGCGGCGGAGACGGCGCGGGAGTTGGCGGCGTTGTCGCAGCAGTTGCACGCGGCGTTGGTGCGGGTGGGGTTGCGGTCGACGTTGGGCCGGTGACCGGCGGGTGTGCGGAAAGATCTGTCCCGGGAAGCGTGTCGTAGGCTTGCCGGGGTAACCCCTTTCTGGCGCGGGCGTGGTGCGGATTGCGCGTGGGACGGCCGTGTCGCGGTCCGTGTACCGTGCAGGGAAGGGCGCGGTGCGGCGTAGGTGACAACGACACGGAGGCGGCGGTGCGCGAGCTGAGCGTGGTCGGGGTTCGGGTGGAGCTGCCCAGTAACCAGCCGATCGTCCTGCTCAGGGAGGTCGAGGGGGACCGCTATCTGCCGATCTGGATCGGCGCGGTCGAGGCGACGGCGATCGCCTACGAGCAGCAGGGGGTCAAGCCGGCCCGGCCGTTGACTCACGATCTTTTGCGGGACGTGTTGGCGGCGTTGAAGGCGCCGTTGCGGGCGGTGGAGATCACCGAGCTCAAGGAGAACGTCTTCTACGCCGATCTGTTGATCGGCGACGGGGTGCGCGTCTCGGCGCGGCCGAGCGATTCCATCGCGTTGGCGTTGCGGGTGGGGGCGCCCATTCGTTGTGCCGAGCAGGTCCTCAGCGAGGCGGGGATCGTGATCCCGGACGAGCAGGAGGACGAGGTGGAGAAGTTCCGCGAGTTCCTGGAGCAGGTGCGTCCGGAGGACTTCGCGGGTTGACCGGTCGGCCGGTTGGCCGGCGCGGCTTCTGGCCCGGGTTCACTGTGGGTGACGTCCCGGTGGTGCGGGTGATCTTTCTGGCGGCTGCGCGGCGTGTCGCGACGGTTCCTGCGCGGTAACCCCTGACGGCGGCTATAGGGTTGCCGTGTCGAGGGGTGCACGTCCCGGAAACGACGTGTCACCGCACTGGCGGGGAGGTTGTCCGGATGCACGAGCCGCGAGATTCCGATCCGGGTACGGAGCTGGACGAGCCGGGTGTGGCGCCGGGGTCGGCGACGGACGGTGACGGTTCGGTGGGCTACCGGGGTGTGACGGCCTGCCACGCGGTGGGGATCAGCTATCGCCAGTTGGACTACTGGGCCCGTACCGGGCTGGTGGTGCCGAGTGTGCGGGATGCTTCGGGTTCGGGCACCCAGCGGTTGTACTCGTTCCGGGACCTGGTGGTCCTGAAGGTCGTGAAGCGGCTGTTGGACGCCGGGGTGTCGTTGCAGAACATCCGCAAGGCGATCGAGGCGTTGCGCTCGCGTGGGGTGGAGGACCTGGCGGGCATCACGTTGATCTCCGACGGGACGACGGTGTACGAGTGCCGGTCGCCGGAGGAGGTGGTCGACCTGTTGCAGGGCGGCCAGGGCGTGTTCGGCATCGCGATCGGCGGGGCGTTCAAGGAGATCCAGGGTTCGTTGTCGCATCTGCCGGCGGAGCCGGCGACGTCCGCGGCGGGTCAGGAGCCGGCGGCCTCGGCGCCGGAGGCGGTGGGGGACGAGTTGGCGGCGCGGCGGGCCCGCCGGCGGGCGGGCTGAGCGGGTCCGCTGACGGTCCCGGGCCGGTGGCCGGCTGAGTGGGCCGGCGGACGGGAGGCTCGGCGGTCGCGCGGTGGGTGTGTCCCGGCGGCGTCGGCTGCGCTGGCGGTCGGCGTCGACGCCGGCCGGAGGGGCCGGGCAGCTCGGCCGCGGTCAGGTCGGTGGCCGCCGTGGCGGCGATCCGGGACGGGCTCTGTGACGTACGGTGCGCGCGACGCGCCGAGGTTTGTTGCTCATTTCCTGGTGACGCTGTGTGTCCGTTGTGGCGTGCTGCTCGGGCCGGTGGGCCGTTCGGTGCGGCCGGTCGGCTGCGCGGGTGAGGTCGGGCTGCCGGGACGGTCGATGCTGGTCAGGCGATCGGCCATCGGGGTGTCCGTGGTGGTCAGCGGCCCGTGACGAGCCGGTGGGGCCGGTCCCGGCCGGGTTCTCTCCGACCCGGCGCGACGATTCCTGATCACGGAGCGTCCGCCAGTCGTCGCCCATTGTGGAGGTGGCGGCGGGTCCAGCCGTCACGGTGGGTAGTGGACGTTGTCGGGAATCCGATAGGGGGGCGATGACCGCGGCGGCGTGACGCGCTATGGTCCGTCAGCGGTCGGCCCGGTGCGGGTGACGCCTTCGCGGGCGCCATTCGCCTCGCCCGGCCGTTGCCCCTGCGCGCCACCCCCCTGCGCGACCCCTTGACGTCGGAAGGAACGACCGTGACGGTTACGGAACAAACCGCTCCCGCCTCCCACTACGAGCGCATCGGTGGCGCCAACTCGGTCAAGGCCGCCGTCGACCTGTTCTACGACCGGGTGCTGGCCGACCCGGACCTGGTCGGCTACTTCACCGATGTGGACATGGTGGGTCAGCGTCGGCACCTGGCGTTGATGCTGACCGTGGTGCTGGGCGGTCCGAACGAGTACGCCGGGCGGGGCCTGGCCGAGGCGCACAAGCCGCTGAACATTCCGGTGGAGCACTACGTCAAGGTCGGTGAGCACCTGACCGCGACGCTGACCGAGCTGGGTGTGCCGGGCGACATCATCGCCGACGTGCAGGCGGTGCTGGGCCAGGTGCAGGACCAGGTGGTGGCCAGCGGGAACCCGGCGAGCGCCTGAGCGTGGACGCCGCCCGGCTCAAGCAGAGCTGGTCCCTGGTCGCCGCGCACGGCGACCAGGTGCCGCTCTATTTCTATTCCACGCTGTTCCTGGCCCATCCGGAGACCCGGCAGATGTTCCCGACGAACATGGCGGGGCAGCGGGACCGGTTGGTCACCGCGCTGGGGCACATCGTGTCCAACGTGGACCAGGTGGACCGGCTGGTCGGGTTCCTGCAGGACCTCGGCGCCGACCACCGCAAGTTCGCGGTGCGCGCGGAGCACTACCCGGCGGTCGGGGAGGCGCTGCTGGCGACGCTGCAGCACTTCCTCGGCGAGCAGTGGACCGAGGAGCTGGCCCAGGACTGGGCCGGCGCGTACGGGCTGGTGTCGAAGGTGATGATCGAGGCCGCGCAGGCCGCCGAGGCGGTCAACCCGCCGTGGTGGGTGGCGGAAATCATCGGGCACGAGCGGCGGGGGTTCGACCTGGCGGTGCTGACGCTGCGCCCGCAGTACCTGCTGCCGTTCACCCCGGGCCAGTCGATCGGGGTGTCCCACCCGGCGGTGCGGGCGTGGCGGTACTACTCGCCGGCGAACGCGCCGCGCGCGGACGGCACACTGGAGTTGCACGTGCGCGCCGCGCCCGGCGGGGCCGTGTCGTCTCGGCTGGTGTACGGGTGCGCGGTGGGTGACCAGATCCACCTGGCCGCGCCCGTGGGTGACCGGTTGACCCTGTGGTCGGCCGGGTCGGCGGACCTGCTGCTGCTGGCCAGCGGCACCGGCTGGGCGCCGGTGAAGGCCCTGGTCGAGCAGGTCGCGGCGGAGGGCGGCCGGCGCAAGGTCGACCTGTACGTGGGGGCCCGTTCGCGCATCGAGTTCTACGACAACGACGCGATCGACAAGTTGGCGTCGTCGTACCCGTGGCTGACGGTGACCTACGTGGTGGGCACGGACCTGCACCGGCCGGGGGAGTTCGTGCACGCGGTGGACCGGGCGCTGGCCGACGGTGACTGGCGGTCCCGGCACGTGTACGTGTGTGGTTCCGACGAGATGGTGTCGTATTCGGTGGCGGCGCTGACCCGGGCCGGCTACCACGCCGGTCAGCTGCACCACGAGGGGTTCGGCAAGCACTGGTACGGCCCGGCGTGGCGCACCGCCGTGGAGGACGCGTCCGCCCCTGACAGTTCCGGAGGTGCCCGGTGAGCGCCAGGAGTGAGCTTGCGAGCCCCGCAGTCGCGAACGAAAGGCGGGCCCGGTGAGCGCGACCCCGATCAGCCGGTATGACGGTGTGCAGGTCTCCGGCGGTGTGCAGATGCGGATGACGGCCGACCGGGTGCGCCGGTGGGAGTTCGGCGCCGCGTCGTTCACCCGCCGCGGCTACGACCACGCGGACGTGGACCGGTTCCGGATGCAGGTGGCCGACGAGCTGGACCTGCTGGCCGCGCAGATCGCCACCCTGCGGGCGGAGAACGAGCGGCTCAACGACCATCTGGAGTTGCACCGGCACGGGGTGATCCCGAGTGCCGGGGCGGCGGCGAACGCGCCGGCGGCCAAGGAGGTGAACCTGCTCTCCGCGGCGCAGCGGGAGGCCGAGCAGATCATCGCGCAGGCGCACGACTACGCCCGCCGGGTGGCCGAGTACGCGCGGATGCAGTACGAGAGCTACGTGCAGGCCGCGGCGGAGGAGGCCAGGCAGGAGGCCGAGCGGGCGGTGCACGACTACCGGAGCACGGCCGGGGCGAGCTTCGACGACGGGGTGGCCGCCCGGGAGGCGCTGCGGATCTACGGCGAGATGATGATCTCGCACATGCAGGCCGCGGCGCGGCACCTCGACGACGGCAGCGAGCATCTGGCCCGCACGATGGACCGGCTGGTCAAGGAGGCCGGCGGGCCGGCCGTCGGGGCGGGCGCGCCGCAGGGTGCGCTGCCCCGGCACGGTCAGCGCTGATCCGCGGGCGTGGGGCCCGCCCGGTCGGGCCCCACGCCGGGCGGGTGCGCCACGGTCAGCGGCGGGTGAGGGCGTGCAGCGCCTCGGCGATCGGGGTGTTGCCGCCGACGAGTTCCAGGATCATGCCGGCGGTGTCCGGGGTGTGGAGCAGGGCGACGAGCACCCGGGCGACGTCGGCGCGGGTGACCGCGCCGCGGGGCACGTGCCGGTCCAGGGTGATCCGCCCGGTCGGCGGGTCGTCGGTGAGCCGTCCGGGTCGCAGCACCGTCCAGTCGAGGTCCCGGCCGGTGACGTCGTCCTCGGCGGCCTTCTTGGCCCGCAGGTACGCGGCGAACACCTCGTCGGTGCCGGGCCGGGGCTCGCCCTCCACGCCCATGGAGGAGACGAGCAGGTAGCGGCGGACGGGGGCGCGCTGGGCGGCGTCGGCGAGCAGCACGGCGGCGGCCCGGTCGACGGTGTCCTTGCGGGCGGCGCCGCTACCCGGGCCGGCGCCGGCGGCGAAGACCACCGCGTCGGCGCCGGTGAGGTGGCCGGCGAGGTCGTCGACGCCGACGCGTTCCAGGTCGGCCAGCACCGGGTGGGCGCCGGCGGCGGTCAGCGTGGCGGCGTGGTCGGGGTTGCGGATCAGGCCGACGGCGGTGTCACCGCGGCCGGTGAGTTCCCGCAGCAGCAGCTTGGCGATCTTGCCGTGTCCTCCGGCGATGACGACGCGCATACCGGCAACCTAACCCCCGGGCCGCGCACGTGCCCCGGCGACCGCGGCGTGCGGCGGTCCCGCCGGCGGCGCCCAGCCGCACCACGCCGGGCCGCTACGGCGCCGGCGAGGGCCGCGGTGGTGCGGAGTGGCCGGCGAGGGCCGCGGTGGTGCGGGGTGTTCGCCGCGGCGGGGCCGGGTGAGGCAGCATGGACGGGTGACCGAGACGATCGACGCGCTGGCCGAGCTGGTGGCCGCCGGTGGGGTCGTGGTGCTCAGCGGGGCGGGCCTGTCCACCGAGTCGGGCATCCCGGACTACCGGGGGCCCAGCGGCGTGGCCCGCCGGCACACCCCGATGACGTACCAGACGTTCACCCGCGACGCGGACGCCCGGCGGCGCTACTGGGCGCGCAGCCACCTGGGGTGGCGGACCATCGCCCGGGCGGCGCCCAACGACGGGCACCGGGCGGTGGCCCGGTTGCAGCGCGGCGGCCTGGTCGACGCGGTCATCACCCAGAACGTCGACGGGCTGCACACCGCGGCCGGCAGCGCCCCGGTGGTGGAGCTGCACGGCCGGCTCGACGAGGTGGTCTGCCTGGACTGCGGCAACCGGACCTCCCGGGAGGAGCTGGACCGGCGGCTGCGGGAGGCGAACCCCGGCTTCGACGTCCAGGTCGACGCCGTGAACCCGGACGGTGACGTGGATCTCCCCGAGGTCGAGGTGGCCCGGTTCCGGGTGCTGGACTGCACGTTCTGCGGCACCGGGATGCTCAAGCCCGACGTGGTGTTCTTCGGCGAGACGGTGCCGGCGCCGCGGGTGGCGCACTGTTTCGACCTGGTGCACCGGGCCCGGCTGCTGCTGGTGCTGGGCTCCTCGCTGACGGTGATGTCCGGCCGGCGGTTCGTGCTGCGCGCCGCGAAGCTCGGCGTCCCGGTGGCGATCGTCAACCAGGGACCGACCCGCGGTGACGGGTACGCGGCGCTGACCGTGGACGCGCCGCTGGGCCGGCTGCTGCCCGCGCTGGCCGAGCGGACCGCCGGCGCCGGGCCCGCCGACCCCGACAGCCGTCCGGCGGCCGGGCCTGTCGGCGCCGCGGCGGCGGCCCGCTAGCGGCGCCCCGGCGGGTGCGCTGCTCCACCGGGCGTCCGTCGCCCCGAGCCGCGGGAGCTGTCGAGACCCTCGGCGTGGCGGGCGGAGCGGTCAGCCGGCCGGCGGCGGGACGAACCGGGGCTGGTCGAGCACCCAGCGCCAGGTGCCGTCGGGCTGGCGGCGGGCCACCTCCGCGGTCAAGGAGCCGTCGTCGAGCCGGGTGGAGGTCAGCGCGAGTTCCCCGGCGTACAGGGTGGGCTGCGGCTGGCCGGGGGTGAAGGTGGGCCCGTCGGCGAGCATCTGCTCGAACGCGACCCGGATCTGGTCGGCGCCGGCGGCGGGCCCGGCCGGGGTGGCGAACACCCCGTCGGGCTCGTAGAGGGCGACGAGACCCTCGACGTCGCGGGCGTTGGCGCGGGCGACGAAGAACCGCCCCAGGTCGTCCGGGCTGGTCGCCGGCTCGGGCATGGGCACCTCCTGCGGTGTGCGCGACTACCCCCATGATCGGGGACGGGGGTACGACATCGGCCCGAAACAGCGACGCTGGTAGCGTTGACCTTCGCCGGTACCACCCACGCGGGAGAGACCGCCCACAGCAGCACGGGCGGCGCCGAAGGGGCATATCCTCCCCGGAACCTCTCAGGCAAAAGGACCGCGGGGGCAGGCACTGTGGAGCGCTGCGCGGGCGCGACTCAGGGGGAGGCCGACCCGTCGACCTCGCCCCCGGGAGCGCAGCCCATGACAGAGCAGTTCGCCGCCCGCCACATCGGCCCCGATCCGGACGACGAGCGCCGGATGCTGGAAACGGTCGGTTACGACTCGATCGACGAGCTGATGGACGCCGCGATCCCCGAGGTGATCCGCTGGCACGGCACCCTCGACCTGCCGGCGCCGGCCACCGAGCAGGAGGCCATCGCCGAGCTGCGGGCGCTGGCCGCCCGCAACACCGTCGCCGTGTCCATGATCGGCCTGGGCTACCACGGTACGCACACCCCGGCGGTGATCCGCCGCAACGTGCTGGAGGACCCGGCCTGGTACACCGCGTACACGCCGTACCAGCCGGAGATCAGCCAGGGCCGGCTGGAGGCGCTGCTGAACTTCCAGACCATGGTCACCGACCTGACCGGGCTGGCCACGGCGAACGCCTCGATGCTCGACGAGGGCACCGCCGCGGCCGAGGCGATGACCCTCGCCCGCCGGGCGTCGAAGAGCAAGAGCCCGGTGTACGTGGTCGACGCCGACGCCCTGCCGCAGACCATCGCGGTGATCGCCAGCCGGGCCGAGCCGCTCGGCATCGACGTGCGGGTGCTCGACGTCGAGCGCGACGAGTTGCCGGCGGAGTTCTTCGGCCTGCACCTGCAGTACCCGGGCGCGTCCGGGGCGGTACGCGACCACGCCGGCCTGGTCGAGGCGGCGCACGCCGTCGGGGCGCTGGTGACCGTCGCCGCGGACCTGCTGGCCCTGACCCTGCTGCGCCCGCCGGGGGAGATCGGCGTCGACATCGCCGCCGGCACCACGCAGCGCTTCGGCGTGCCGATGGGCTTCGGCGGGCCGCACGCCGGCTACCTGGCGGTGCGCTCGGGGCTGGAGCGGATGCTGCCCGGCCGGCTGGTCGGGGTGTCCCGCGACGCCGACGGCAACCCGGCGTACCGGCTGGCGTTGCAGACCCGCGAGCAGCACATCCGGCGGGAGAAGGCGACCAGCAACATCTGCACCGCGCAGGTGCTGCTGGCGGTGATGGCCGGCATGTACGCGGTGTACCACGGGCCGGACGGGCTGCGGGAGATCGCCCGGCGTACCCACGAGATGGCGGCGCGGCTCGCGGCCGGGCTGCGCGCCGGCGGGGTGCCGGTGGCGGACGTCGCGTTCTTCGACACCGTCACCGCGACCGTGCACGGGCGGGCCGGCGAGGTCGTCGCCGCAGCCGCGGAGCGGGGGGTGAACCTGCGCCTGGTCGACGCCGACCGGGTGGGCGTCGCCTGCGACGAGACCACCACCGTGGCGCACCTGCAGGCGGTGTGGGCGGCGTTCGGCGTCGACGCGCCGACCGGCGAGGTGGACGCGTCGCTGCCGCCGGCGCTGGCCCGCACGTCGGACTTCCTCACCCACCCGGTGTTCCGCAGCCACCACTCGGAGACGGCGATGCTGCGCTACCTGCGCCGGCTGTCGGACTTCGACTACGCCCTGGACCGGGGCATGATCCCGCTCGGGTCGTGCACGATGAAGCTGAACGCCACCACCGAGATGGAGCCGGTGAGCTGGCCGGAGTTCGCCCACATCCACCCGTTCGCCCCCGAGGCGCAGACCGCCGGCTACCGGGAGATGATCTCCCAGCTGGAGGGGTGGCTGGCCGAGGTGACCGGCTACGACGCGGTCAGCGTGCAGCCCAACGCCGGTTCGCAGGGTGAGCTGGCCGGGCTGCTGGCCATCCGGTCCTACCACGCCTCCCGGGGTGCGGGGCACCGGGACGTGTGCCTGATCCCGTCGTCGGCGCACGGCACCAACGCGGCCAGCGCGGTGATGGCCGGCATGCGGGTGGTGGTGGTCGGCTGCGACGCCGACGGCAACGTCGACCTGGTCGACCTGGACGCGAAGATCGACAAGCACCGGGACGCGCTCGCCGCGATCATGGTGACGTACCCGTCGACGCACGGCGTGTACGAGACCGGCATCGCGCAGCTGTGCGCGAAGGTGCACGACGCCGGCGGGCAGGTCTACGTCGACGGGGCGAACCTCAACGCCCTGGTCGGCTTCGCCAAGCCGGGCAGGTTCGGGGCGGACGTGTCGCACCTGAACCTGCACAAGACGTTCTGCATCCCGCACGGCGGCGGCGGGCCGGGGGTCGGGCCGGTGGCGGCGCGGGCGCACCTGGCGCCGTTCCTGCCGGGCGACCCGCTCGGCGCGCACGTCGACGGCAAGCCGGCGATCTCGGCGGCGAAGTACGGGTCGGCGGGGATCCTGCCGATCCCGTGGGCGTACCTGCGGATGATGGGCGCGGCCGGGCTGACCCGGGCCACCGGGGTGGCGGTTCTCGCGGCGAACTACGTGGCGGCGCGGCTGCGCGCCCACTACCCGGTGCTGTACGCCGGCAACAAGGGCCTGGTGGCGCACGAGTGCATCCTGGACCTGCGGCCGCTGACGAAGGCGACCGGGGTGAGCGTGGACGACGTGGCGAAGCGGCTGATCGACTACGGCTTCCACGCCCCGACCATGTCGTTCCCGGTGGCGGGAACGCTGATGGTGGAGCCGACGGAGAGCGAGGACCTGGTCGAGCTGGACCGGTTCTGCGACGCGATGATCGCCATCCGGGCGGAGATCGACAAGGTGGGTGCGGGGGAGTGGCCGGCCGGTGACAACCCGCTCGCCAACGCGCCGCACACCGCGGCGATGGTCAGCGGCGATGAGTGGCCGCACCCGTACCCGCGGTCGGTGGGCGCCTACCCGGCCGGGGTGGACCGGGCGGGGAAGTACTGGCCGCCGGTGCGGCGGATCGACGGTGCGTACGGCGACCGGAACCTGGTCTGCTCCTGCCCGTCGCCGGAGGCGTTCGAGAGCTGATGTCGCGTGACGCCGGGGCGGTCATGGGTGCCGCCCCGGCGGGTACGCCGACCTGGGCGCGGGTGTCCCGACCGGGGGACTAGCCTGGGTCGACGCGGAAGAATTGCGTTACGCAGCGTGGTCGTTCAGGCGACGAGGGCGTGCCGGGCGGGCCCGCGGTGCGGGGCGATGGTGCGGCCGTCGGGGAGCAGTTCGCCGGTGTCCTCGAAGACGATGACACCGTTGCAGAGCAGGCTCCAGCCCTGCTCACGGAAGCAGGCGATGACCCGGGCGGCTTCCCGGTCGGTAGCCTCGGCGGAGGGGCAGGTGGGTTGGTGCTGACACATCGGGTTCTCCGGACTGTGGGGGCACTGTGTCATGGTTCACATGACCAGTGACGCACAGTACCAAGCGAAAGTGGCCAACATCGAGCAGATGTGCGCTTGGTTGGTAGGAAATCCACTGAACGGACGAGGCGGAATGGGCCAGACGACGTGGAAACGCTCCCAAGCCAGAGGGTGATCGATGTGCCGGCGGCGCCGGCCGGCTGCCGCCGTACCCTCGTCGAACGCGCCCGGTGGGAGTGGCGGCCGGCCGACGGTGGCGACCCGGCGGCGCTCGCCGAGGAGTTCCTGGCCGCGCACGGCCTGCCGCTGCACGACCTGGCCCGCCCGGGCGCCGCCCACGACCCCACCGGGACGTGCGGGGCGGCGCTCTACGTCTCCGCCGCCGCCGGGGCGCTGCTGGCCGGCGGGCCGGCCGGCGCGGCCAACCCGGCCGACCTGCCCGAGGTCGCCGTGGTCGTCTACGGCCACGCCCCGACCCCGCCGGCGCCCGCGCCGGCGCCGGCCGGCTGGTGGCTGGGCGACTGGGCGGAGAGCTGGACGCCGCGGCAGCACGCCGACGCGGTGCGCGCGGTCCGCGACGCGATCGGCCGCGGCGACGTCTACCAGGTCAACGTGGTCGGCCACGCCGCCGCCCGGTACACCGGCGACCCGCTGCCGGCGCTGGCCCGCCTCGGCGCGCTGCCCGGCGCCCGCTACGGCGGCACGCTCACCGGGGCCGGCTGGGCGATCGGCTGCGCCTCCCCGGAGACCTTGGTCGAGCTCGCCGGCGGGCGGCTGATCACGCGGCCGATCAAGGGCACCCGCCCGGCCACCGCCGCCGGCCGCGCCGAACTGCTCGCCTCGGCCAAGGAACGCGCCGAACACGTGATGATCGTCGACCTGGAACGCAACGACCTGGCCCGGCTCGCCCGCACCGGCACCGTCCGGGTCGACGAACTGTTCGCGGTGCGCCGCTGGTGCGACCTGTGGCAGGCCGAGTCGACCGTCTCCGCGGCGGTGGCCGACGGGCTCGGCCTGGCCGACCTGCTGCGCGCGGTGTGCCCCGGCGGCTCGGTCACCGGCGCGCCGAAGCTCGCCGCGCTGGACCGGATCGCCGCCCTGGAGCCGGTCGGCCGGGGCGCCGGCATGGGCGCGCTCGGCTGGGTCGCCCCCGGCCGGATCGACCTGGGTCTGACCATCCGCACCGCCGCCGCCGACGGCGACCGGGTGCACGTCTGGGCCGGCGGCGGCATCACCTGGGACAGCGACCCGGACGCCGAGGTCGCCGAGGCGGCCGCGAAGACCGCACCCGTGCGCGCCGCCCTCGCCGGCCGCTGACCTCCGGCCTCGTCCGCACCGGCGGTCGCGCGAAGCGGGCGCGGCCCGGACTCCACCGGCCGAGCCGGTGGAGCCCGGCGCCGCCGCGCGGCGGGTACGGTGGGACCCCGCACAGGGTCGATCGTCGCGGGAGGCCAGGATGACGTCAGCAGATCAACTGCCGGAGCTGGTCGTCGCCGACGCCGACGCGTGGCGGCGGTGGCTCGACGCGCACCACGACAGCGCGACCGGAGTGTGGCTGGTGCTCGCCAAGCAGGGCACGACGCGACCGACCAGCCTCAGCTACGACCAGGCGCTCGACGAGGCACTGTGCCACGGCTGGATCGACGGCCAGGCGCGCCGCCGCGACGAGACCACCCACCTGCGGCGGTTCACCCCGCGGCGGGCCCGCAGCCCGTGGTCGGCCCGCAACGTCGACATCGTCGCCCGGCTGGTCGCCGCCGGGCGGATGCGTCCGGCCGGGCTGGCCGAGGTCGAGCGCGCCAAGGCGGACGGCCGGTGGGACGCGGCCTACGCCGGGCAGGCGAGCGCCGAGGTGCCGGACGACCTGGCCGCCGCGTTGGCGGCGCAACCCCGGGCGCGGGCGATGTTCGACATCCTCACCGCCCAGAACCGCTACTCCGTGCTCCACCGCGTCGGCGGCGCCAAACGCGCCGACACCCGGGCCCGGCGGATCGCGCAGTTCGTCGCCATGCTCGCCCGCGGCGAGACGATCCACCCGCAGAAGCGCACCCTCGACGGCTGAGACGCGCCGTCGCCTCCGGAACGCGTCATGCCACCGCCGCCCGCCGGCACGCGGCGGGCGGTGGTGGCCCTCAGCGGCGGTCGGCGAAGCCGTCCAGCGCGGCGAGGACCCGCTCGCCGATGCCGTGTCCCGACCCGTGCCCGGCGGTCTCCAGCAGTTCCAGGCGGGCGTCCGGCCAGGCCTGCGCGAGCCGCCAGGGGATCTCGGGCGGGCTGCTGATGTCGAGGCGGCCGTGCAGCAGCACGCCGGGAATGCCGGCGAGCCGGCCCGCCTCGCGCAGCAGTTGCCCGTCGGGCAGGAAGCCGGCGTGCCGCCAGTAGTGGGTGACCAGCCGGGCGAACCCCATCCGGAACACCGGGTCGGTGTAGCGGGGGTCGGGCCGGTGCCCGGGGACGGTGCCCACGTGGGTGTCCTCCCAGGCGCACCAGTCCCGCGCCGCCCGCTCGCGCACCGCCGGGTCCGGGTCGGCCAGCAGCCGGGCGTACGCGTCGGCCAGGTCGCCGTCGCGGTCGGCCGGCGGCACTCCGTCGCGGAACCGGGCCCACTCGGCGGGGAAGATCCGCCCCATCTCCCGGGTGATCCACTCGACCTCGCGGCGGCTGGTGGTGACCACGCTGAACAGCACCAGTTCGCTGACCCGCTCGGGGTGCCGCTGGGCGTAGGCCAGGCCGAGGGTGGACCCCCAGGACGCGCCGAGCACCAGCCAGCGCTGCACGCCGAGGTGGGCGCGCAGCCGCTCGATGTCGGCGACCAGGTGGCCGGTGGTGTTGACGGACAGGTCGACGGTCGGGTCGGCGACGTGCGGACGGCTGCGCCCGCAGCCGCGCTGGTCGAACAGGACCACCCGGTAGCGGGCCGGGTCGAAGTAGCGCCGCCAGCCCGGCGTGGCGCCGGAGCCGGGGCCGCCGTGCAGCACCACGGCCGGCTTGCCGTCCGGGTTGCCGCAGCTCTCCCAGTACACGAGTTGGCTGTCGCCGACGTCGAGCATGCCGTGTTCGTACGGCTCCACCGGTGGGTACATCCCGTCCTCCCTCAAATCCAACAGCGCTGTTACATTAGCGGGGTGAGCGAGGTACCGGACCGGGAGGCCGTGGGGACGCTGCTGCGGCACGTCCTCGAGGTGCTCGACGGCGACGTGGCCGCCGTCTACGCCGAACGGGGCCTGGCCGACTACCGGCCCCGGTTCTCACCGCCGCTGCGGGTGCTGGTCGCCGACGGGCCGCTGCCGATCCGGGACCTGGCCCGGCGGGTCGGGGTCACCCACTCCGCGGCCAGCCAGACCGTGGCGCAGATGGCCCGGGCCGGGCTGGTCGAGCTGACCCCCGGCGCGGACGCCCGGCAACGCATCGTGCGCCTGACCGGCCGGGCCCGCGAGCTGCTGCCGGTCATCGAGGCGGAGTGGGCGGCCACCACCGCGGCGATGCGGGAGTTGGACGCCGAACTCCCGGTGCCGCTGGCCGACCTGCTGCACGCGGTGATCGCCGCGGTGCGCCGCCGGCCGATGCGCCAGCGCATCGCCGACGCCGGCCTGCCCCCGCCGCCCGGCTGACCTGCGTCGACCGCCGGTGGCGGTGGTGGCGGGGCGGGGCGTCGGCGGCGCCCCGCGGCGGGGTGGCGCGGGTCAGCGGCTCAACCGCCGGTAGCGGTGCACCGACAGCGGCAGGAACACGGCGATCAGCAGCACCGGCCAGGCCACGGCGAGGGCCACCGCGTGCTGCGCGGCGAACGACTCCCCGCCCCAGCCGGGGTTGCCGAACAGTTCTCGGCAGGCGGCCACGGTCGCCGACAGCGGGTTCCACTCGGCGATCGCGGCCAGCCAGCCCGGCATGGTCTGCGGTGGGACGTACGCGTTGGAGGTGAACCCGACCGGCCAGACCAGGATCTGCAGCGCCACCACCGACTCCGGGCGGCGCAGCAGCAGCGCCAGGTAGATGCCGGCCCAGATCAACGCGACCCGCAGCAGCAGGAGCAGCCCGACGGCGGCCAGGGCGGGGGCGAGGCCGTTGCGCCACTGCCAGCCGACCAGCCAGCCGCAGCCGAGCATCACGGCCAGGCCGGCGGCGGAGTGCAGCAGGTCGGCGGCGGCCCGGCCGGTCACCACCGCGGACGGGGCCATCGGCATTGACCGGAACCGGTCGGTGACCCCGCGGGCGGTGTCGGTGGCCACCGCGGCGTAGGTGGCCTCGATGCCGAAGGCCATGGTCATGGCGAACAGGCCGGGCAGCAGGAACTCCCGGTAGTCGCCGCCGCCGGGCACCGACATCGCCCCGCCGAACAGGTAGCCGAACATCAGCACCAGCAGCACCGGGAAGAGCAGGCCGACGATCAGCTGACCGGGCTGGCGGGCCCAGTGCCGCAGGGCCCGGCCGGTGAGTACGAGGCCGTCGGCGAGGGCCCAGCGCAGCCGGCGCGGGGCGAGGGAGAGGCTGCTCATACGGTCACCTTCCGGGTGCTCGGGCTGTCGGTGAGGCGCAGGAACACCTCGTCGAGGGTGGGGCGGCGCACCGCCACGTCGGCGACGCTGACCCCGGCGCCGTCCAGCGCGCGCAGCACGCCGGCCAGGGCGGTGACCCGCTCGGTGACGGGGACGCTGATCCGCAGGGCGGCCGCGTCGACGCTCGGGGTGGCGGCGGTGGCCGCGGCGATCGCCGCTGTCGCCCGGTCGAGGTCGTCGGCGCGGTCCAGCACCACGTCGAGCCGGTCCCCGCCGAGGTCGTTCTTGAGCTCGTCCGGGGTGCCGGCGGCGACCACCCGGCCGGCGTCGATCACCCGGACCGTGTCGGCGAGCTGGTCGGCCTCCTCCAGGTACTGGGTGGTCAGCAGGACGGTGGCGCCGTCGGCGACGAGGGTGCGTACGGCGTCCCACACGTCGCTGCGCCCGCGCGGGTCGAGCCCGGTGGTGGGCTCGTCGAGGAAGAGCACCGGCGGGGCGAGGATCAGGCTGGCGGCCAGGTCGAGCCGGCGGCGCATGCCGCCGGAGTAGCCGGACACCGGCCGGGTTCCGGTGTCGGCCAGGCCGAACCGGTCGAGCAGCTCGTCGGCGCGGGCCCGGGCGGCGCGCGCCGGCAGGTGGTGCAGGCGGCCGAAGAGCACCAGGTTCTGCCGGCCGCTGAGCACCTCGTCGACGGCGGCGTGCTGGCCGACCAGCCCGATCGCGGCGCGCACCCGGTCGGGGTGGCGCACCACGTCGTGCCCGGCGACCCGGGCCTGGCCGCCGTCGGGGCGCAGCAGGGTGGTGAGGATCCGCACCGCGGTGGTCTTGCCCGCCCCGTTCGGGCCGAGCAGGGCGCAGACCTGCCCGGCCGGTACGGCCAGGTCCAGCCCGGCCAGGGCGTCGGTGTCGCCGTACCGCTTGCGCAGCCCCTCGGCCGCGATGGCCGGTGTGTCCGTGTGCATCCGCGCTCCCGTCTCCCAGAGATCCCGTACATTGTACCGTACGGCGTACGGTACAGGCGACGGTACAGTGCGGGATGTGACGACGGAGTACAGCGGCACCGGCGACCCGGCCCGCAGCCTCGCCCTGTTGTGGCGCACCCGGGAACGCACCAGCCGCAAGGGGCGTCCCGACCTGAGCGTCGACCGGATCGTGCGGGCCGCCATCGAGGTCGCCGACGCCGAGGGGCTCGCCGCGCTGTCCATGCGCCGGGTCGCCGAGCGCCTCGGGGTGGGCACCATGAGCCTCTACACGTACGTGCCGGGCAAGGGTGAGCTGCTCGACGTCATGCTCGACACCGTCTACGGCGAGACCGCCCGCCCCGACGACGTGCGCGGCGGCTGGCGCGGCCGGCTCGAGCAGATCGCCCGGGAGACCTGGGCGCTCTACCTGCGCCACCCCTGGCTGCTGCAGGTGGCCACCACCCGCCCGCCGCTGGGCCCCAACGTGATCGCCCGCTACGAGTACGAACTCGGCGCCGTCGACGGGATCGGCCTGACCGACCTGGAGATGGACGCCGTGGTCACGCTGATCAGCGGCTTCGTGCACGGCGCCGTGCGGGGCGCGGTGGAGGCCGCCCAGGCCGCCGAGCGCACCGGCATGACCGAGGAGCAGTGGTGGCAGGCACACGCCCCGTACCTGGAGAAGGCGATGGACCCGCGCCGGTTCCCGCTCGCCGCGCGGGTCGGCACCGCCGCCGGCGAGGAGTACCAGGCCGCCGCCGACCCGGCCCGCGCCTTCGAGTTCGGCCTGCGGCGGATCCTCGACGGCATCGAGGTGCTCGTCCGGGACCGCCCGGGCGGCGGCGCCCCGCGCACCGACCGATAACCTTGCCGGCATGACGATGCGGCCCATCCGGATCATCGGCGACCCGGTGCTGCGCACCCCCTGCGAGCCGGTGACCAGCTTCGACGCCGAACTGCGCGCCCTGGTCACCGACCTGATGGACACCCTGCTCGGCGCGCCCGGCCGGGCCGGGGTGGCCGCGCCGCAGATCGGGGTGAGCGCCCGGGTGTTCGTCTACGACGCCGACGGCCACCGCGGGCACCTGGTCAACCCGACCCTGGAGCTGTCCGAGGAGTCGCAGGACGACGACGAGGGCTGCCTGTCCATCCCCGGGCTCTACTTCCCGACCCGGCGGGCGATGCACGCCACCGCGCACGGCTTCGACCAGCACGGCGAGCCGCTGACCATCTCCGGCAGCGGCTTCCTGGCCCGTGCCCTGCAGCACGAGACCGACCACCTCGCCGGCCGGCTCTACGTCGACACCCTGCGCGGGGAGGTCCGCCGCCGCGCGCTGCGGGAGATCCGCGCCGGCCGGTTCGACTCGCCCAGCCGGCGCGGCTGACCCGCACCCCTCACCGGCGCGCCGGCGACGGGTGCGGGGGCGGCCATCCGGCCACCCCCGCACGGTGGGTCACTTCGGCGGGGGAGCCACCAGGCAGACCGCCGCCGTCGAGGTGTTGCCGGCGTCGTCCACGCCGACGATCAGCGCGTCACCGCGCAGCGTGACCTTGTAGTCGATGTCGCCGGTGCCGTCCTTGACCCGGGACTGCGCGCCCGGCGCCTGCACCAGCTTGATCTTGGTGTCGGCGGGGAACGGGCCGAACCGCACCGACGGGTCCGCGGCGTCGGCGATGAACACCTCCACCGTGGTGTCCACGATGTCGGTGGCGGTCAGCTGGTAGAACCCGTCCGGGTTGTACGAGCCGGGGGTGTTGTCCCCGCTGGGGTTGTTGGTCGGCACGCACCCGGTGGTGGGCGCGGTGGTGTCGACCACCCGCATCACCGCGCTGTCGCCGCCGGTGTTGCCGGCCGCGTCGATGGCGGTGCAGGTGACCGTGGTGGCGCCGAGCGGGAACATCGAGCCCGGCGGCGGCACGCAGGTCGGCGTGAGCGGCCCGTCGACGTTGTCGGTCGCCGACGCCGGGTAGTGGATCACCGCGCCGGCCGGGCTGGTCGCCTCCACCGTCCGGTCGTCGACGACCACGACCGGCGGGGTGACGTCGTTGACCCGGACGGCGATCCGCTGGGTGAACGCCGGCCCGCCGGAGAGGCCGTTGAGCAGGAACTCCACCGTGCAGCGCAGCACCGCGCCCTGGGCGGCGTCGGCCGCGACGGTGATGGTCTCGGCGAACGGCACGTCGGTGCCGGACTGCTGGGTCCGCGACGGCGCGTCGAAGCCCACCGACAGCCCGGGGTCGCAGCCGGTCACCGTCGGGGTGACCGTGACGTCGAGGTCACGCAGGCCGGCGAGGATCGCCGCGGTGACCGTGTCGGGGGAGCTGCCCACCAGCTGCCCGCCGGTTGCCGCGACCAGCGCGCTGGCCTGCCCGGTGGCGTCCAGGCCGCCACCGCCGCCGGAGACGTTCACCGCCAGCAGCCGGGCCTCGTCGGCCTGCAACGCCGCGGCGGCCTGCGCCGCGGTGCGCCCGTTGCTCGGGTCGTGGCTGGGCGCGTCGCCGACCAGCACCACGATCCGGCTGCTGCCCGACCGGTAGCCGATCGCGCCCTCGGAGACCTCGACCAGGGCGTTCACCCACGCCTCCGGGGTGTCCCCGCCGCCGCCGGCGGCCAGCCCGTCCACCGCGGTCTGCAGCGCGGTCGCGTCGTCGGTGAGGTCCTGGCGGACCCGGAACAGCTCGGCCCCGTCGCCGGTGTCCCGGTAGGAGGCCACCGCGAAGTGCGCGCCGGGCTGGGCCGTGCGCACATCGGCGATGACCTGTTGCAGGTTGGTGCGGACATTGGCGATCGCCCCGCCCATGCTGCCGGTCGTGTCGACCAGCAGCACCACGTCGGGCTTCGGCGGGATCGTCGGGGTGGAAACCACCTTCGCCACCGGGATCGAGGTACCCGGGTCGGCGTCGCGGTCCACGGTCGCCGGGCTCACCCCGGGCGCGGCCAGCGCGGGGGTCGCCAACGCGGTCACCGCCGCGGTCACGGCGGCGATCACGGTTACCCACCGTGTTCGTCGCCGGGGGACTGCTGCTGTTGCCATGCGTCGCTCCTTCAGCTCCACCGCGCGGAGCGCGCGGCCTCTGCCGCACGACGCTAGGGGTGGCGACCGCTCCCGCCGGTCCGACACAGGCCCAGGTCAGCGTCGGGTTCCCGACCCCGTCGAGGGCTCGGACATGCAGCCGGAACAGCTTTCACGTCCGGGTTGGGCCGGTCGTCCGGGGCGCGCCGCCGGCCGGCGAAACGCCCTGCCCGGACGGTCGGTCATCCTTCGACGACCGACGGTCAGATCCGGCGAGCGGTCAGCGTGTACTCGCCGTAGTCGGCGACGCGGGTGAAGCCGAGCCGGGCGTACAGCCGCAGCGCGGCGGCGTTGTCGGCCTTCACGTTCAACGTCACGTGGTCGACGTGGCCGCGCAGCCGGCCGCAGAGCGCCGCCACCGCCGCCCCGGCCAGCCCCCGCCCCCGCACCCGGGGGTGGGTGGTGACGTTGCCCAGCGCCGCGACCCGGTACGCCGGGGAGTACACGTGCACCCCGGCCACCGCGACCAGCTCGTCGCCGTCGCGGACGCCCACGTACTGGCCGGTGTCCAGCATCCGCGGGTCGAACCAGTTGCCCGGGTAGGCGGCCGCGTACAGCCGGCGCAGCGCCGGCAGGTCACCGGCGTGCAGCACCTCGCCGGCCGGGGCCACCGCGGCCAGCCGCGCCGGGTCGGTCAGCGCCATCTTGTGGTGCCCGCCGGCGGAATCCAGGGTGAACCCGTCGGCCAGCGCCGGCGCCAGGCCGGGGGAGAGGTGCGCGTGCAGGCGGGCCGGCAGCACCGGCGCCAACTCGCGCAGCAGCGCCGCCAGTGCCGGGACCCGCGGCGGGGCGGCGAAGGCCAGCAGCGTGGGCGGGTCCGCACCGTGGTACAGCAGCGCCACCTCGTCGCTGCGGCGGAACCACGAGGTGTACGGCCAGAAGAAGTCGTCCAGGTCGCCCAACTGGTAGGCGTGCAGCACCGGATCCCGACCCAGCAGTCGCGCCAGGACGGCCCGGTCGTGTTCGGCGCGTACCGGCACCCGCCGATGATCACACACCGGGCGCTGCGGGCCGGCACCCGGGAGCGTCAGCCGGCCAGCCACTGGTCGTAGCCGAGCTTGGCGACCAGCGCCAGCACCACCACCAGCAGCACCACCCGGACGAACCCGGAGCCGCGGCGCAACGCCATCCGCGCCCCGATGACCGCCCCGGCGATGTTGCACACCGCCATGCCCGCGCCGAGCAGCCACCACACGTGCCCGGTGGCCGCGAACACCACCAGCGCGCCCAGGTTGGTGCCGGCGTTGACCACCTTCGCCATCGCCGAGCCGTGCACGAAGTCCGCGCCGATCAGCGCGGTGAACGCCAGCACCAGGAAGGTGCCGGTGCCGGGGCCGATCAGCCCGTCGTACAGGGCGATGCCCACGCCGGCCACCGCGACCGCCGCCGCCACCCGAGGCCGGGTACGCCGCTGCGGCACCGCCACCACCCCGAGCCGGGGCCGCAGCACCACGAACACCGCCACCGCCACCAGCACCACCAGCACCACCGGCCGGTACGCCGATCCCGGGACGCTGCCGGCCAGCGCCGCGCCCAACCCGGCGCAGAGCACCGCCAGCCCGGCCGCCGGCCCGGCCACCGCCCAGTCGAGCTTGGTGCGGCGCGCGTAGGTCACCGCGGCGGTCGTCGTGCCGGCGATCGCGGCCAGCTTGTTCGTGCCCAACGCGGTGGCCACCGGCACGCCGGGCGCCCCCACCAGCAACGCCGGCAACAGCAGCAGGCCGCCGCCGCCCACCACCGCGTCGACCCAGCCGGCCATGGCGGCCGCGGCGAGCAGGGTGGTCAGCGATACGGGGTCCACGGGCGGCCATTCTTCCCACCGTCACCCCGGCGGCGAGACCGTCTGTGGCCAGCCTCACCAGCCCCGCCACGCCGCGCGAGATCGCCGCCGCCGGTCAGCCTCGCCCCCGGCGGGCGCGCGAGATCCTCGCCGCCGGTCGGCCGCCGCCCCGCGGCTGGCGGGGGCGCAGGATCGTGGCCGGTCAGCCGGCCGCTGCCGGCCCGCCGGCACACCCGGCCGGGGAGCTGGCGTCCGCGGCCTGCCGCAGCGCGTCGAGCATGCCGCGCAGGGCCGCCGTGGCCGGCGCCGAGCGGCGCACCGCCGCCCAGATCCGGCGCACCGGCCGCGGGTCCTCCACCGGCCGGACCACGGTGCCCGGCACGGGCGCGCCCAGCCCGGTCTCCGGGACCAGGCTGACCCCCAGCCCGGCGGCCACGAACCCCTGCGCGGTCGGGTAGTCCTCGCTCTCCACCACCACCCGCGGGCTGAACCCGGCCGCCGCGCAGGCGGCGGTGACCGCGTCGCGGCACGGGCCCGGCCACTCGCTGCCCACCCACGCCTCGCCGGCCAGATCGGCCAGCCGCAGCACCGGCCGCGCCGCCAGCGGATGCCCGGCCGGCAGCACCGCCCGGTAGGTGTCGTCGCGCAGGTGCACGAACCTGATCCCGTCGACCGGCGGCGCGTCCGCCGGGCGCACCACCAGCGCCAGGTCGGCCCGCCCGTCGCGCACCAGCGGCAGCGGATCCTCCGGGCCGGTCAGCCGCAGCTGCACCCGTACGCCCGGCAGGTCCCGGCGCAGCGCGGCCACCGCCGGCGCGACCAGGCTGGCCCCGGCGGTGGCGAAATACCGCACCACCACCCGGCCGGTACGCCCGGCGCGCAGGTCGGCCAGCGCGGTCTGCGCCTGCGCCACCTGCTCGCCGATCACCGCCGCGTGGTCGCTGAGCAGCCGGCCGGCCTCGGTGGCGCGCACCCCCCGCCCGCTGCGCTCCAGCAGCACCGCGCCGGCCTCACGTTCCAGCACCGCCAGCTGCTGGCTCACCGCCGACGGGGTGTAACCCAGCTCCCGGGCGGCCGCGCTGACCGAGCCGTGCTCCACCACCGCGCGCAGCACCTGCATCCGCCGCACATCAAGCATGAATCACAGCTTAACGACCGTGCAGAACCTTTCGCTTGTCTAACAGGTCGGACTCGGGGGCATGGCCGTCGTCCTGCCCGGCGTCGCGCTCACCCGCCACCGGCCCGGACGGACGCCCCGACCGGCGCCGCGAGCGCGCCTCAGCGGCCCCGGCGGCGCCGTAACCAGACACCCGCCGCGCCCACCGCCACGAACACCAACGCGGAACACAGCAACACCTTGAGCACCGGGCAACTGTGCCACGACGTCGTAGGGTGCAAGCGTGCGCCTGGCCACGTTCAACCTGCTGCACGGCCGCTCCCTCACCGACGGCCTGGTCGACCCCGAGCGCCTCACCGCGGCCGTCACCGCCCTCGACGCCGACGTGCTGGCCCTGCAGGAGGTCGACCGCGACCAGAGCCGCAGCGGCAAGCTCGACCTCACCGCGATCGCCGCCCGCGCCCTCGACGCACCCGAACACCACTTCGCCGCCGCCGTCGTCGGCACCCCCGGCGAACAGTTCCGCCCCCTCACCCACGACGACGACGGGCACGGCGAACCCTGCTACGGCGTCGGCCTGATCAGCCGCCACCCGGTACGCAGCTGGCGGGTCACCCGGCTGCGCCCCGCCCCGGTCCGCTCACCGGTCTACGTCCCCGGCCCCGGCGGCGGGCTCATCCTCCTCCGCGACGAACCCCGGGTGCTGCTCGCCGCGATCCTCGACACCCCCCGCGGCCCGCTCACCGTCGCCGCCACCCACCTGTCCTTCGTCCCGGGGTGGAACGCCCACCAGCTGCGCCGGGTCGTGCGCGCCCTGCGCACCCTGCCCGCCCCCCGCATCCTGCTCGGCGACCTGAACCTCCCCGCCTGGGCCGCCCGGCTCGTCTCCGGCTGGCGGCCGCTGGGCCGCCGCCCCACCTACCCCGCCGGGCAACCCCGGGTGCAACTCGACCACGTCCTCGCCGACCGGCAGGGCATCGACCAACTGCCACCGGTCACCGGCGTGCACACCCCAATGTCCACCATCTCCGACCACCGTCCCCTCCTGGTCGACCTCGGCTGACCCGGTCAGCGGCGACAGGGGAGAGGACCCCTTACCGCAAGATTCCCTCAGGGTCATTGCGTCAGCCATCCATGCCGATCATGCTGGTCCAAACCGCGTCACGGTCAACCAGTCCTCGCCATGGAGGCCACGTGAGACGCCACCGACCCATCCTCATCACACTGTCCACACTCCTCGCCGCCAGCCTCATCGCCACCCCGGCCAGCGCCCAACAGCAGGAGACCGCCGCACCCCACCAGGTCACCGACCTCACCGTCCGCCAGGCCGACGGATACGCCACCCTCGCCTGGCGGCCCGTGCCCGGCGCCACCGACTACCAGATCGAACGCACCGCCGTCGACGCCACCGACACCGCCACCGGCGCGCCCACCATCGTCGGGATCTGGCGCCCCAACCGGCAGGTCAACCAGGAGTCACCCACCTTCGCCGACGCCGGCTTCCACCCCGGCGACCGGTTCCGCTGGCGCGTCCGCGCCCGCCTCGGCACCACCGAGCAGCCCTACTCCGAGCCCGTCGTCGGCACCACCACCGCCCCCTGGGGCAACCCCGACACCCCCGGCGAACAACTGCGCACCCAGTGGGAGACCACCCGGGCCGCCCAGTACACCAGCGACACCGACGAGTACGCCTACACCGCCGCCATCGACGACCTCAGCGACCGGGTCCGCGTCGTCGAGATCGGCCGCACCGTCCTCGACCGGCCGATCAACATGTTCGTCATCGGCTACCCCACCCCGCCGGCCACCCCGGCCGCCGTCGCCGCCACCTCGCCGGTCGCCATCAACTGCAACGTGCACGGCAACGAACCCGGCGACCGCGAAGCCTGCCTCATCATGGCCCGGCAACTCGCCTTCAGCACCGACCAGCGGATCATCGACCTGCTCAACCACACCACCGTCCTGATCGTCCCCACCATCAACGGCGACGGCCGGGCCGCCAACACCCGCGGCAACTCCACCGGCCAGGACCTCAACCGCGACTACTCGCTGATCCGCCAGCCCGAGACCACCGCGTACGTCAAGATGATCCGCGACTACCGGCCCATCGCCGGCTACGACGGCCACGAATACGGCAACTCCCGCGCCGGCGACCTGCCGATGCTGCCACCCCGGCACCAGAACGTCGCCCAGTCCATCTTCGACGAGTCCCAGGACATGATCGAAGGCCACATGTACCGCGAGGGCGCCACCGCCGGCTGGTGGGCCTGCCCCTACGGCTGCGAAGGCGGCGGCAACGTCGGCCTCAGCGAGGAAACCATCCTGCGCAACACCCTCGGCCTGAAGAACGTCGTCAACTCCCTGCTCGAACTGCGCAGCTCCGGCGGCCAGACCCGACCCGACGAGGGCAACAGCGCCAACAACCGCCGCCGCAAGACCTACTCGGCCCTGTGGACCTTCCACCAGTTCCTCGACTACCACCGCGCCCAACTGGCCGACATCACCACCGCCCGCGCCGAAGCCATCACCGGCCAGGCCGCCAACACCGGCCGGCTGGTCTTCCGCGGCTCCCGACCCATCCCCGCCCACCCGGCGCCGCACCCCGGCGACAGCCCACCACCGCTGGACGCCCCCCGACCCGACCTCATCCTCGACAACCCGCCGTGCGCCTACAAGCTCACCGACGAGCAGTACCACGGCGCCCGCACCGACGGACCCGGCGGCGTCGGCACCATCGTCGCCCAACGCCTCGCCGCGCACGGCTGGCAGGTCGTCAAGACCGGCGACAGCTACTACGTACCGCTCAACCAGCCCGAACGCGGCCTCATCCCGCTGCTGCTCGACGGGCAGGGCGTGGAGAACCTCACCGACGGCGAACGGGTCTACCCGACCCTCACCGGCCGCCGCGACGGACCCCTGACCGTCACCGGCTTCACCTGCCTGGCCGGCGCGTCCGTCGACGGCCCGGTCACCGTCCGCCCCGGCGCCACCCTCGTCGCCACCGGCAGCACCATCACCGGACCGGTCTCCGCCCGCGGCGCCGCCGGCGTCCTGCTCGCCGACAGCACCGTCACCGGCCCCGTCCGGATCACCGGCACCACCGACGCGATCTCCCTGATCGACGTCACGATCACCGGCCCGGTCGACCTGTCCGCCAACACCACCGACGCCGACATCGCCGCCAGCACCATCGACGGCCCGCTCGCCTGCACCGGCAACACCCCGGCGCCGAGCAACCTCGGCATCCCCAACACCGTGCACGGACCCCGCACCGACCAGTGCGCGGCACTGTGACCCCCGACCGGTAGCCGAACGACAACCGCCGCGCCGGCGGGGCGGGCCCACACCCGCCCCGCCGGCCCGACCCCGTGGAGACGCCCGTGTCGCACCCCCGCACCCCGGCACGCAACCACCGCACGCCGCGCCGCACCCTCCACATCCTCGCGGCGACCCTGCTGCTCGCCACCACCGCCTGCACCGGCGACCCCACCCCGCCACCGGCGGCCAGCGCCAGCACACCCCAGATCAGCGGAGAGCTCTGCGCCGCCCTGCCCAGCGGCACCGAACCGGGAAACCCCACCTTCCTCGCCGGCCAACCCGTCGACGCGGCGCTGCGCTGGATGCCCACCCTCACCACGTTCGAGGCGGCCGTGCGCACCAGCGGAATCCTCACCGGCCTCGACACCAGCGGCGGCATCACCATCCTCGCCCCCTCCGACGACGCCTTCACCGCCAAGTTCTCCGACGACAACTGGGACGAGCTGATGACCCGCCGCCCCGACCAGCTCCGCACCCTGCTGACGGCACACCTGATCACCGGCGCCCAGACCCTCGACGACCTGGCCGCCGCCGGCACCGCCACCACCCTCGACGGCGCCACCCTCACCGTCACCCGCACCGGCGCCACCACCCGCTTCGCCGACCGGGCCGACGCCGTCTGCGCCGACTACCAGGCCACCCGCGCCCGCATCCACATCGTCAACGCCGTCCTCGGCCCGCTGCCCACCACCGCCGACGGCACCGGCCACCGCGCCCACTGACCACCCGTCACCGCCGCGCCATCACCAGCTCCGCCGTCGACCACAACCGCGGCAGGTACGCCAGCACCCCATCGGCCCGCCGCCGCCGGTCGACCGCCGACACCACCCCCAGATCCGCCAGCGCCGCCTCGAACAACGGCAACAGCCCCGCACCAAGCTGCGGCGCTTCCGCCGCCAGGATCGCGTGACACCGGGCGTACGTCGCCACGATCCAGAACATCGCCTCCCGATGCCACCCCGCCGCCACCAACGCCGCACTGCCGTCCACCGCCACCACCCGCGCCGCCGGCGTGACGTCGGCACTGAAGAAGAACGGCGTCCGCGCCACCCCCGCCGCCACGTCGAACGCGCGGGGTACTGCTGGAGGTGACGTTCCTGACCTGGGCGGAGCTGGGGTCGCAGGAGCGGGTGCTGGGGTCGTTCGTGTTCGCCGGGTGTTTCCGGGCGGACGCGGTGCTGGCGGATCCCACGGGGCGGTTGGCGGCGACGGGCCGGCGGGTGGCGGCGGAGTTCGCCGCGCCGGGGTGGGTGCGGCGGCGGTGTGTCGGGGTGCGGGAGCCACCACCGAGCCGCTGAGGAACGCGCCCTGCACGCCCAGCTCCCGCGCCGCGTACTCCCGGACCCACCGCGCCGCCACCGCCCGCGCGGCGCCCGCCCTCACGGCCGGCGCGCCCCGCGCACCAGCCCCGCCAGCGCCCGGTTGGTCCGGTTGGCCCGCACCGCGTCCCGCTGCTGACCGGCCGTCACCTCGATGTACGCCTGCGACGACGCCAGCGACGCGTGCCCCAGCAACCGCATGATCTCCGCCGCGCCCGCCCCGTCCTCGGCCAACCGGGTCGCGAACGTGTGCCGCAACGCGTGCAGCCGCGCGCCGCGCGGCACCCGGTCGCCGATGCCCGCCCGCCGGTAACATGACTCCACCAGGTACTGCAGCCCACCCCGGCGCAGCGGCTCACCCCGCCGGTCCACCAGCAGCGGCGCGTCCGGCCGCACCGTGCGCGACCCGAACCGCCGGGCCCGGCTGTCCAGATAGTCCACCAGCACCCGGTCCAGCTCCTGCTCGATCGGCACCACCCGCGGCCGGCCGCCCTTGCCCGCCACGTCGACGCGCCGCTCACCGGGCCGGCCCGCCAGCGAACCCACCCGCAGCGCCAGCAGCTCCGACAGCCGCAGGCCCGCGCAGAGCGCCAGCGCCAGCACCGCCAGATCCCGCTCCGGCCACGGGTCGCGCTGGCGGCCGTCGTCGCGGGCCACCGCCGTCAGCAACCGCTCCGGGGTGTCCGCCCCGCGCAGTGGCTTGGGCTCGGGGAGCGGGGCGCGGGGACGGTCGACCGCCGGCATCGGGTTGCCGGCGACCACCTGCTCGGCGACCAGGAAGGAGAAGAAACTGTTCCAGGTGGACCAGGCCCTATGTACCGACGCCGCCGCGCGCGGGGCGGCGTACCGGGCGAACGCCGCCCGCACGACCCGGGGAGTGAGGGCGGCGACGGGCAGGGCGTCGAGGGGGAGGGGAGGGGTGACGACCTGCCCGGCCAGGGCCGCGATCGTCCGTAGATCCCGCCGGTACGCCTCGACGGTGTGCGGGGACGGCTTGCGGGTGGCCCGCGCGGTCAGGAACTCCTCGATCAACCGCTGCACCGATTCGTCCTGTTTGTCATGCATAAGGGATATTATGCATGATTTTCGTGTTTCCGACAGTCCAGGGGAGGGGGCGGCAATGCGACGGTACGTGCTGACCGGCGCACCCGGAGCGGGCAAGACCAGCGTCGCCGAGGCGTTGCGTCGGCGGGGATACCCGGTCGTCGACGAAGCGGCCACCGACCTGATCGCGGCGGGGCAGGCCCGGGGCGTCGACGAGCCCTGGGCCGAGCCCGGCTTCGTCGAGGCGGTCGCCCGGCTCCAGCGGACCCGCCAGGAGGCGCCCGGAGCGCGCGGACCCGTGCAGGTCTACGACCGCTCGCCACTGTGCACGCTGGCCCTGGCGCGCTACCTGGGTCGGCCGGTCGGCCCGGGCCTGGCCGCCGAGGTCGAGCGGGTGACCCGCGAGGGGATCTACCAACGGCAGGTGTTCCTGGTTCGGCCGCTGGGTTTCGTGACGCCGACGGCGGCCCGCCGGATCGGCTACAGGGAGTCGCTCGCGTTCGCCCGGGTGCACGAGCAGGTGTACGCCGAGCACGGCTTCGACCTGGTCGACGTCCCACCCGGCCCGGTCGAGCGACGGGCCGCGGTCGTGGCGGCGTACCTGGGTGACCCGCCCCGATGAGGGAGGGCCCGATCCGGTCAACTTGACATAATGTACATTATCGAACCGAGACGTCCGTGAGCGGCTGGACGGAGATCCCGCTCAATTACCTCCGCGCGACCCGTGACGGCGGGCAGAGGTTGACCTGCCCCGGCATCTGGTCAGACAGCGCCACGAAGAACAGGACGATGAAGAGGCGCTGCGGGTGCTCAGGGCGGCCAACGGCCTCGAGGCCCTACCGTCCGGGTAAGTCCTCATCGGGCCGGTCGATGAGCCCTCCGGCGGCTCTCCTTCCGCCACCGTCGCAGCATTCGTTGTCGTGGATCTCGCCCGCGCCCGGTCTCTCCTCCCCCACGATTGGATGGTGAGGAGCGTTCACCGACGGCGTGGACGCCTCTCCGTCCGGTCAGCCCTTCATCTTGGTGCGACCGTCCGCAGGACGCGGCAGACCGGCCACGGGATCCAGGCGCGCTCGCTCCGGCACCCGGCGACGAGCAGCGCCGCCGCGGTGATCGTGCCGGCGAGGCCCGCCACCGCGATCCCCGCGACCGCGTTCCCAGGAAGTTGCTGGACCAGTACGAACGCGCCCATGACGACCACGAACCAACCGAACGCCTTACGCAGCACGACCTCCGGGACGCGCCCGACGAGCCGGCCACCGGCGAGGCTGCCGACCACGGCGGCGGCGGTCACAGCGGCCGCCAGGCCCCAGTTGACGCTGACGCTGGACAGGTACCCGGCCAGGCCCGCGAACGACTTCATCGCGATGACCACCAGCGAGGTGCCGACCGCGACCGGCATCGGCAGACCGCCGAGCAGCGCGAGCGCGGGCACCACCAGGAAGCCGCCGCCGGCGCCCACCAAGCCGGTGACCAGGCCGACGACGACGCCGTCCAGCACGACCCGCAGCACCGGGAGCTCGTGCGGAACCGGTTTACCGCCGGTGCCGCGCCGACCCCGGATCATCGCGGTCGCCGTGGCGAGCATCATCAGCGCGAAGCCGGTGAGCAGGACCGCCGCCGGGACGAACGCGGCGAGCCGGCCGCCGGCGTACGCGCCGGCCATGCCGGCGACCCCGAAGACCAGGCCCGTGCGCCACCGGATCCGGCCGGCCCGGGCGTGCGGCAGAACGCCCACCGCGCTGGTCACCCCGACGACGAGCAGCGAGGTGGCGATCGCCTCCTTCGCCGGCAGGTCGGCGACGTAGACCAGCAGCGGTACGGCGAGGATCGAGCCGCCGCCGCCGAGCAGGCCGAGGCTGATTCCGATGAGGACGGCCAGCCCGACGGTCAGGGCGAGGCTGCCGGTCACGACCGCCGCCCGTCTGTCGAGCCGTCGCGCAGCTGGCCGACGACGGTGTCCAGGTCGCAGCTGGCACCCCGGTTGTACGGAAGCTTGCCGAGCAGCATGCCCATCGCGCAGGTGTTGGTGACGGCGGCGAAGGTGAGGCCGGCGCCGATGAAGCCGGCCACCCATTTCAGGCCGGGTACGAACACCGAGGCCAGGATGCTGACCAGCACGATCGAGCCGGCGACCAGGCGGACCTGCCGCTCCAGGTCCCAGCGCGGGGTGCCCTGCTTGATCGGCGCGTTGGCGGCCTGCCACGCCATCATGCCGCCGCCCAGGACCTTCAGGTTGGGCAGCCCGGCCCCGGCGAGCGCCTGCTCGGCCTGCGCGGCGCGGGCGCCCGAGCGGCAGATCAGCACCACGTCCTCGTCGAGGTGCTTGCGCAGCTCGTCGCGGTGCTCCTTGAGCAGGTCGAGCGGCACGTTGTAGGCGCCGGGGATGTGCGAGGTCTCGAACTCCGCCGGGGTGCGCACGTCCAGCAGGCGCGGGGCGCGGCCCGAGTCGATCAGCTCGCGCAGGGTGGTGGCGTCGAGGGTGGCGGGGCGGGTGGTCTTAGAGGTGCTCATGTTCTCCTCGTTCAGGGGTGTTTGGTGGAATGTGGTCACCGGCCGGCCGCAGGCGGCGGCCGGTCGGTGCTCACGAGCGCAGGAAGCACTGTTCGGCCAGGGCGACGCCGGCCGCTTCGGCCTCGCCGAACTTGTCGTCGATGACGACGACGTCGCGGCCCGCGTTGGCCAGTAGCGAGGCGGCGGCGGTGGCCCGGTAGCCGGAGCCGCAGTGCACCCAGACGACGCCGGCGGGCACTTCGGCGAGCCGCTTCGGCAGGTCGGGCAGCGGGATGTGGACCGCGCCGTCGATGTGGCCGGCCGTCCACTCGTTGGTCATCCGCACGTCGAGGACCACGTCCGGGGTCGGCAGCCCGGTGGGGGTCCGCCCAGCCCGGGCGGCGGCCAGCGCGGGGAAGTCGGCCATCCGCAGCTCGCGCAGTTGGTCGCGGTTGGCCGCCCACTGCTCGGCCTCGCCGGTGGACTGGGCGGCGGGCCGGTCGATGCCGATGCGCACCAGCTCACGCTGGGCGTCGGCGACCTGCTCGGGCGTCTCGGCGAGCAGGGTGATCGGCACACCCCAGTCGATGAGCCAGCCGAGCCAGGTGGACATCGGGCCGTCGAGCCCGAGGCTGACGGTGCCGGCCAGGTGCGAGGCGGCGTACGCCTTGCGGTGCCGCAGGTCGACGACCCACTGCCCGTCGGCGATCCGCTGCCGCAGCTCGGTGGCGTCGGCCCGGGTCACCGGGGTGAGGTCGACCGGCGCGGGCCCGGCGGCGTTGGCCACGCCCATGTGGGCGTAGTACGCCGGGTAGGCGTCCAGCCCGGCCAGCGTCTCAGTCACGAAGTCGTCGGCGGCCAGCCGCAGCACCGGGTTGGCCTGCTTCTCCCGCCCGATTGTCGACTCGGGCGCGTCGGACTGGCTGGCGGAGCAGAAGCTGCCGAAGCCGTGGGTGGGCCAGACCTCGGCGCCGTCGGGCAGCAGGTCCGCCAGGCGCTTGGCCGAGGCGTACTGGTGGTGGGCGAGTTCGTGGGCGTGCTGCTTGCCGAGCAGGTCGGTGCGGCCGGTGGTGCCGAACAGCAGCGAGCCCCCGGTGAACACGCCCGCCGGCTGCCAGCCGTCGTCGGTCGCCTGGTCCAGGACGTACGACAGGTGGTGGAAGGTGTGACCCGGGGTGGCGACGACCCGCAGGCGCAGAGAGTCGGAGACGGCGACGGTGTCGCCGTCGGAGACCGGCACCCGGTCGAACTCGACCTCGTCGGCGGCGGCCACCAGATAACGGGCGCCGGTGATTCGGGCCAGTTCAAGCCCACCGGAGACGTAGTCGTTGTGGAGGTGCGTCTCGACGACGTGGGTGATGCGGACGCCCTTCTCGCCGGCGAGGTACAGGATCCGGTCGATGTCCCGCTGCGGGTCGACCACGATCGCCACGCGGCCGTCGGAGGCCAGGTAGCTGCGGTCGCCGAGGGATGAGGTCGCGATGACCGACACGTCAACTGCCACCGTCGTACTCCTTCCAACTTACATACCCCGGGGGGTATATAGGGAACAGGCTTCTGCCTTGTTCGCAGCGTGCGGTTATCCGCCCCCGGCCGCCGAGATGCGGCGGCGGGAGCGTCAGTTCTCAGATCGCGTCAGGCCAGGGTCAGGAAGAGCTTCTCCAGCTCCTCCTCGGTCATCTCGGGGGTCTCGCCTCGCTCCCGGGCGGCGTTGCAGTGCCGCATGCCGGAGGCGATGAGCTTGTAGCCCGCGCGGTCGATCGCCTTGGACACCGCGGCGAGCTGGGTCAGCACCTCCCGGCAGTCCTGACCGGTCTCCATCATCTCGATGACCGCGTTGAGCTGGCCCCTGGCCCGCTTGAGCCGGGTCAGCGCGTCGCTGGTCATCTCGGGCCGAAGTTTCACCTGCCACCTCCTGCGCTCAAACATACCCCGGGGGGTATCGGATCGCCACCGGATACCCCCCGGGTCGGCGGCGAATTCCCCGCCGGTTCGTGCGGCTGCCCCGCGCGCTACAACGGCGACACCGTTGCCCGCTGGTCACCCCGGATCCGTCGGGAGCCCGGCCCGGCCCCGGGCCTGGTCGGCGGCCGACCCGAGCTGCGGCGGCCGGTCGCGCCGATGCTCGCCGCCCCCGTCGACCAGGCGCCGGAGGGCCTGGACCTGGTCTACGAGCCGGGCCTTCCCGTACACCTCCTTTGTGTCTGTGTGCGGGTGAGCGACCCGCACACAGAGTGGAGGTCGGTGGGGAGGTGTCGCCCCGAGGTTGACCGCGTGGGATAGCGTATGCCGGTCTATTTGGGGAGATCCCCAGAATCCTTCGGGGGAAAGAAGCTGTCACGTGTCACTTTGGAAGAGGACCGCGGTTGTAGCGGTCTCGGCGCTCACGGCGCTCGCCGTCTCCGCTTGCGGCGCGAAGTCCGGCTCGTCCGAGGCGCCGGAGCAGCCCAGCGTGCTGCAGCTGCTTGCCAGTGATCTCAAGGGGTCGTTGCAGAAGACGATCGACGCCACCGACAAGACCGACTCGGTGACCGTGACGATGAAGGGCACGGCGGGCGGCGAGACACTCTCGATGCAGGGTGTCCTGGACCTGGGTGACCCGCTCAAGGCCGAGATGACGACGGCGGGCCCGGACGGCACTCCGACCACCGTCCGGATGATCGGCGCCGTGATGTACGTCGAGATTCCGGCGGAGGACCGCGAGAGCACGGGCGGGAAGCGCTGGATGAAGATGGACCTGAGCGTCGTCGGCGAGCAGGCGGGAATGGACTTCAGCAAGCAGTTCGAGGACGTCGACCCGACCAAGCAGGTCAAGACGCTGCTCGCCTCCGAGGGTGTGACGGTCGTCGGCGAGGAGACGGTGGACGGGGCGCCTACCGTCCACTACACCGTCACCACTCCCGTGGCGACCCACCTCGGGCAGATCGACGCCAAGCTGCGGGCGGGTGTCGAGAAGCAGTTCGCCAAGGAGGGCGTCAAGGAGATCAAGGTCGACCTCTGGGTCGACGAGCAGTACCGGCCACGCCGTGCGGCCATGGGCATGGGCAAGATGGGCGACATCACGGTCGACTACACGGACTACGGCAAGGCGGTGACCATCGAGACGCCGCCGCCGGCGGAGACGGCGGACTTCGCCGAGATGCTGCAGGGCCTGAAGGACCTGGGCGCTGGTAGCTGACCGGAGCTGGAATGCTGCCCGGCCGGCGAGGAGACTCACCGGCCGGGCAGTGCCATTTAGGAGCCGGGCAGATGTCGCGCAAGCTCAGTCCCTGGTCCCGGTGGTGCAGAGCCATCGCGAGCATGTCGTCGTCGGCGGCGCTGGCGCCACCGATGGTCTTGCCGCCGGGCCGACTCGTGGCCTTCGAGGGTTCGGTCGCGGATGTACTCGCGCTCCACCGGACAGCGCGGCGAGCACGGTGAACGCGACGCCGGGTCACCACTGGGCGATGAGCGGCATGTCCGGCTCGTGCTGCCGCCAGGCTTCGGTGAGGCGGGCGAGGCGGGTGGGGGCGGCGATGCCGCGCACGGTTGCGATCTTGCCGCCTGTGATGTCGAACGTCACGGCGCCGACGACCTGGTCGCCGAGCACGAAGAGGACGGCGGGGGCGCCGTTGACGAGCGCGTAGTAAATGGCGGGCGTGCCGCCGGCAAGTCGCCGTTTCGCGGGTGTGGGTTTGAAGCCGGCCCGTACGACGGCGGCGATGCGCTGCGGAGTGTCGTACCGCAGCAGCGTCTCGGTCAGGCCGGCGCCGTCGGAGATCGCGGTCGCGTCGTCGGTGAGCAGCGCCACCAGCCGTTCGGTGCGGCCCGAGGAGGCAGCGGCGAGGAATTCCTCGACGATCCTGCGGGCGGATGCCGGGTCGACTTCGCCGCCCCGGCGGCGCGCGGCGGTGATGCGGCGCCGGGCCCGGTGGAGGTGCTGCTGGCTTGCGGACTCGGTGATGTCGAGGATGTCGGCGATCTCGGCGTGGCTGTGGGAGAACGCTTCGCGCAGGACGTAGACGGCCCGCTCGAGGGGTGACAGGCGCTCCATGAGAGTCAGCACGGCCAGGGAGACCGATTCGCGCTGCTCGACAGTGTCGGCCGGGCCGAGCATCGGGTCGCCGTCGAGGAGCGGTTCGGGCAGCCAGGCGCCGACGGTGCGTTCGCGGCGGGCTTGTGCCGAGCGGAGCCGGTCGAGGCACAGGTTGGTGACGACCTTGGTCAGCCATGCTTCCGGCACCTTGATCCGCTGCCGGTCGGCGGCCTGCCAGTGCAGGAACGCATCCTGCACGGCGTCTTCGGCGTCGGCGGCGGAGCCCAGCAGCCGGTACGCCAGCGAGGCCAGCCGGAACCGGCTGGCCTCGAACCGACTGGTGTCGAAGCGATCAGTGGCGGTGCTGTCCACGCAGATCACCCTAGGCGGCTACGCCGACCGCCTTTTTGGCGGACGCATCCGGCGCGGCAGCCAGGCGGTGCTTGCGCTTGGGCAGGCCGAAGGTCGGGTGCGAGATGCTCCACAGCGAGATCTTGAGGATGCCCGACTTGATCCGCGCGGCCTTCCGGCCGCCCACGTACCTCGGCTTTGCTCGCGCGTCGTCATCGACCAGCTGCAGGATCCCGTCCCGCCGCCCGAGGCTGATGTGGTTGCCCGGGTAGACCAGCTTGGTGCTCGCGATCTTGCGGCCGGTCAGACGTCCCACGATCGCGTCCGTGGCCTGCAGGCCGGTGAAGCCGGCCGAAGCGCAGGACATCGGCAGCGGCCGGCCGTTGTCGCCGATGGCGTAGGCGCTGTCGCCGGCGGCGTAGACGTTCGGGTGCGAGACCGACCGCATGGTGCGATCGACGACGATCCGGCCGTTCTCGGTGACCTCCAGCCCGCTGGCGGCGGCGATGGGGTTGACCGCGAACCCGGCCGTCCACACCGTTACATCGGACGCCAGGGCGGTGCCGTCGGCGCACCGCACCCGCGCCGCTTCGACGGCTTCGACGCTGGTGTGCTCCAGGACGGTGATGCCCAACCGGCCGCAGGCCCGGCGCAGGTGGCTGCGGGCTCCGGCGGAGAGCCGGGCGCCCAACTCGCCCCGGGCGATCAGCGCAACCGACAGGCCGGGCCGGGATTCGGCGATCTCGGTGGCGGTCTCGATGCCGGTCAACCCGTCGCCGACGACCAGCACCCTCCCGCCTTCGTCCCGTCTGCTCAGGCTGCCCAGGCGCTCGCGCAGGCGCAGCGCCGAAGGCCGGGCGGCGATGTCGAAGGCGTGCTCGGTCACGCCGGGGACGCCGCGGTCGTCGCCGTGGCTGCCGAGCGCGTAGAGAAGCGTGTCGTAGCCGAGCTCGCCGCCGCCGTCGGCGTCGGCCACGGCGACGACCCGGCACTCGGGGTCGACGGCGGTGACACGGGCCAGGCGCAACCGTATCCCCGTGCCCGCGAAGACGTCGGCGAGCTTCCGAGCCTCGATCTCCTGCCCGGCCGCGAGCTGGTGCAGCCGCAGCCGCTCGACGAAGTCCGGCTCAGCGTTGACCACGGTGATCTCGGTATCCGCCGGGGACAGCCGGCGGGCCAGGTTCCCGGCCACGTAGGCCCCGGCATAGCCGGCGCCGAGGACGACGATGCGGTGCTTCATGTGTTGCTCCTGTCGGTTCGCCTGCTCTCGGTGAGTTGAGCGGGACGGCGCCCCGATTGCTGACAGGAACTGCATGTGGCATGGGCCATAGATCGGCAGGAGCGCCGCCCAACGATGCTCGCCGTCCTCGGACGACCACTCCCGGCGCATGCCGACTCCGCCCACGGTGGGTCACGGACAGGAGTCCGGGGCCGAGAGGCCTCGTGTCCGGGTGGCTGTGGCGCCCGTCACGGACCGGGGCTGTCACAGGGATCGGGTTGGCGGCATCTCGTGTTCGTCCCGCGAAACACCACGAGTGAGGACGAAGTCATGGACGCCCGGTTCAACATGTTCGACAACGACATCGCCGTCAAGTTCACCAAGCGGTTCGCCAACGCCGGCCTGGTGATCCACCAGTCGTCGCTGCCGAAGTCCACGCAGGAGCTGGTGTCGCTGCGCGCCAGCCAGATCAACGGCTGCGGCTGGTGCATCGACATGCACACCAAGGAGGCCACGGCCGCCGGCGAAACCGCGCTCCGGCTCAACCTGGTCGCCGCCTGGCGGGAGTCCACCGTGTTCACCGAGGCCGAGCGGGCCGCGCTGGCGCTCGCCGAAGAGGGCACCCGGCTCGCCGACGCCCACCAGGGCGTCTCCGACGAGACCTGGGCCCAGGTGCGCAAGCACTACGACGACGACCAGATCGCCGCGCTGGTCGCCCTGGTCGCCCTGATCAACGCGGCCAACCGGCTCGCCGTGATCGTGCACCAGAAGGGCGGCTCCTACGAGCCCGGCATGTTCGCCGCCGCGTTGAACTGATCGGCAGGCGCAGCGGGCCCGGCCCGGGATCATTCGATCCGGGCCGGGCCCGCGCATGTCCGGGCGCGACTACCGCCATCCTGCCCGCAGGGCCGACACCGGCGACCTGGCTGGCCAGGCGATGACCACCAGGCTCGGTCAGGCGCCGACGTAGGCCGCGAGGTGCTCGCCGGTGAGGGTGGAGCGGGCGGCGACGAGGTCGGCGGGGGTGCCCTCGAAGACGATCCGGCCGCCGTCGTGGCCGGCGCCGGGGCCGAGGTCGATGATCCAGTCGGCGTGCGCCATGACCGCCTGGTGGTGCTCGATGACGATGACCGACTTGCCGGAGTCGACGAGCCGGTCGAGCAGGCCGAGCAACTGCTCGACGTCGGCGAGGTGCAGGCCGGTGGTCGGCTCGTCGAGGACGTAGACGCCGCCCTTCTCGGCCATCCGGGTGGCCAGCTTGAGCCGTTGCCGCTCGCCGCCGGAGAGCGTGGTGAGCGGCTGGCCGAGGGTGAGGTAGCCGAGCCCGACGTCGGCGAGCCGGTCGAGGATGGCGTGCGCGGCGGGCGTGCGCGCCTCGCCGGCACCGAAGAACTCCTCGGCCTCGGTCACCGACATCGCGAGCACCTCCGCGATGTCGCGGCCGCCCAGCGTGTACTCCAGCACCGACGCCTGGAACCGCTTCCCTTCGCACTCCTCGCAGGTGGACTCGACGGTGGCCATGACGCCCAGGTCGGTGTAGATGACGCCGGCGCCGTTGCAGGCGGGGCAGGCGCCCTCGGAGTTGGCGCTGAACAGGGCCGGCTTGACGCCGTTGGCCTTGGCGAAGGCCTTGCGGATCGGGTCGAGCAGGCCGGTGTACGTCGCGGGGTTGCTGCGCCGCGAGCCGCGGATCGCGCCCTGGTCGATCACGACCACGCCGTCGCGGCCGGCGACCGAGCCGTGGATCAGGGAACTCTTGCCGGAGCCGGCGACGCCGGTGAGCACGCAGAGCACCCCGAGCGGGATGTCGACGTCCACGTCCTGGAGGTTGTGCGTCGACGCGCCGCGGACCTCCAGCTTGCCGGAGGACGTACGCACCGATTCCTTGAGGCTCGCCCGGTCGTCGAGGTGGCGGCCGGTGGTGGTGTCACTTCCCCGCAGGCCCTCCACGCTGCCCTCGAAGCAGATGGTGCCGCCGCCCGTGCCGGCTCCGGGGCCGAGGTCGACGACGTGGTCGGCGATCGCGATCGTCTCGGGCTTGTGCTCGACGACGAGCACGGTGTTGCCCTTGTCGCGCAGCCGCAGCAGCAGGTCGTTCATCCGCTGGATGTCGTGGGGGTGCAGGCCGATCGTGGGCTCGTCGAAGACGTAGGTGACGTCGGTGAGCGACGAGCCGAGGTGGCGGATCATCTTGGTGCGCTGCGCCTCTCCCCCGGACAGGCTGCCGGCCGGCCGGTCGAGCGAGAGGTAGCCCAGACCGATCTCGGTGAACGAGTCGAGGAGGTGTTGCAGGCCGCGGAGCAGCGGGGCCACCGTCGGCTCGTCGAGCTTGCGGACCCAGTCGGCCAGGTCGCTGATCTGCATCGCGCAGAGGTCGGCGATGTTCTTGCCGTTGATCTTCGACGACCGGGCCTCCTTGGTGAGGCGGGTGCCGTCGCACTCGGGACAGGTCGTGAAGGTCACCGCCCGCTCCACGAAGGCGCGGATGTGCGGCTGCATGGCGTCGACGTCCTTGGCGAGCATCGACTTCTGGATCTTGGGGATCAGGCCCTCGTAGGTGAGGTTGATGCCCTCGACCTTGATCTTGGTCGGCTCCCGGTAGAGCAGGTCGTGCAGCTCCTTCTTGGTGTACTTGCCGATCGGCTTGTCCATGTCGAAGTAGCCGCTGCCGCTGAAGATGCGGCCGAACCAGCCGTCCATGCTGTAGCCGGGGATCGTGAGCGCACCCTCGCTGAGCGACTTGGTGTCGTCGTACAGCGCCGACAGGTCGAAGTCGTTGACCGAGCCCATGCCCTCGCAGCGCGGGCACATGCCGCCGAGGCGGTGGAAGGTCGCCTTCTCGGTCTTGGTCCTGCCCGCACCGCGCTCGACGGTGATGGCGCCGCTCGCCTTCACCGAGGGGACGTTGAACGAGTACGCGTTGGGCGAGCCGATGTGCGGCTTGCCGAGCCGGCTGAAGAGGATGCGCAGCATGGCGTTGGCGTCGGTGGCGGTGCCGACGGTGGAGCGGGGGTTGGCGCCCATCCGCTCCTGGTCGACGATGATCGCGGTGGTCAGGCCTTCGAGCAGGTCGACCTCGGGCCGCGCCAGCGTCGGCATGAAGCCCTGCACGAACGCGCTGTAGGTCTCGTTGATCAGCCGCTGCGACTCCGCGGCGACGGTGCCGAACACCAGGGAGCTCTTGCCCGAGCCGGAGACGCCGGTGAACACCGTCAGTCGGCGCTTCGGGATCTCGACACTGACGTCCTTGAGGTTGTTCACGCGCGCGCCCAGCACCCGGATCATGTCGTGGCTGTCGGCGGCGTGCGGCGCAGGCGACTGCTTGCCCATCCTCGGGGCCATGCTCATCGTGTCTCCATCTGTCACGCGGGGCCGCTCTCGCGGGCTCCCGGCGTCGGCTGGCAGTTTCGGAAGGTACGTCTGGTTGTGGAATTCGGCGCGCTCGCGGCAGGGTCGCTCGCCGACCTCGATCGGCGGTGCCGGCCGGGGTGGCGCAGGAACCACGGTATCCACGCCGCTCCCGGTGCCGTACGTCCGGTCACCGCGGCGGCTCAGCGCAGTTCCTGCATGCGGATCATGTTGCCCGCGGGGTCGCGGAAGGCGCAGTCGCGGACGCCGTAGGGCTGCTCGGTCGGCTCCTGGACCACCTCGGCGCCGCCGGCCGCCAGCTTGGCGAAGGTGCCGTCGAGGTCGGCGGTGGCCAGGTTGACGCCGAAGTAGCTGCCCTTGGCCATCAGTTCGAGGATGGTGCGGCGCTCGTCGTCGGTGAGCCCGGGGGTGGCGGTCGGTGGGTGCAGGACGATGGACGTGTCGGGCTGGTCGGCCGGCCCGACCGTGATCCAGCGCATCCCCTCGTATCCGACGTCGTTGCGGACGTCGAAGCCGAGGGTGTCCCGGTCGAAGGCCAGGGAGGCGTCCGGGTCGGTGTGCGGGAGGAAGCTCGAGTGGATGGTGATGCCCATGGCAGTCACGCTAGGTGCGGCCCCGAGGCGGGCGCTTCTCGATTCCTGACCGGTCTGGTCACCTGTTTCGCCACGCACGGGGGCATCCCCGCCGTCGCGCGCGCCGCCTGCTCCCGGTAGACGCTGGGCGGCACGCCGACCAGTTCGGTGAAGCGGGTGCTGAAGGTGCCCAGCGATGAGCAGCCGACCGTGAAACAGACCTCGGTGACGCTGAGGTCGCCGCGACGCAGCAGCGCCATGGCGCGCTCGATGCGCCGGGTCATCAGATAGGCGTACGGCGACTCGCCGTAGGCGAGCCGGAACTGGCGGCTGAGGTGCCCGGCCGACATGTTCACGCCGCGGGCGAGCGCCTCGACGTCCAGCGGCTGCGCGTACTCCCGGTCCATCCGGTCCCGGACGCGGCGCAGCAGCGCGAGGTCGCGCAGGTGCTGCGCCAGGGCGGGACTGCCGGTCACAGGAGAGATGATAACGACGCGCGGGAGGTGGCCGGCGCCGCGGCGGTCGTCGCCGGGACCCGACGGTCGCTCAGGTGCCCGCTGCCGGTGTCGCCGGGCCGGAGCGGCCGGTCTGCTCGTCCAGCATGTGCTGGGCGTACCAGTCCGGCCAGTCCGGGTCGGGGTGCCCGATCTCCTCCTCGTAGCGGCCGTGGGCGTCCGCCGCCCGGCGCAGTGCGGCTGCCAGCTCGGCCACCGACTCATAGGTCGCCGGCATGCGGGGCCTCCTCTTCCGCGAGAGGGGCCGTTGCGGCACTCACCACAGCCGGCCGGGGAAGCGCGTGGTGACCTCCTGGAGGTACCAGCCGTTGCCGTCCGGGTCGTTGAACGAGGCGAAGGAGAAGTAACTGCCCCGGTCCGGTGCCAACCCGGGGGCCCGTCCTTGCCCGTTCGCAAGAGGCAGTCCGCCGGCCGCCTGGTGGAAGACCTCGCTCACCTCGATGCCGCGGCCGACCAGCTCGGCCCGGGCCGCCTCGATGTCGTTCACCACCAGGTACAGGCCCTGCATGGAGCCGGGCGCGGCCGAGGTGAGGCTGGGACCCAACATGATCGAGCAGTCCGACCTGGGCGGCGTCATCTGCACCACCCGGGCATCTCCCTCGCCTTTGTCGATGTCCTCCCGGCACCCCAGCGCCGTGTAGAAGTCCTTGGAACGTCCCACGTCGGCGACGGGCAGCACGATGAACTCGAGCTTCATGTCCATGACGTCGGCTCCTCTCCCCCTGCGATGGCAGCGACGTACGACCACCGTCGGTCCCTGCGGCCGTGGCTGGCCTCTGCGCCCATCCTCGACCAGCCGCGGCCAAAGGATGCGAAGAACTCCAAAACGTGCGAATCTCGTGGATAGTGCAACGCCGACGGCAGTGGCCGTCGTCAGGCGCCCTGGCCCTGGTTCTGCATCAGGCCGCCGTCCATGAAGTAGGTCGAGCCCGTGACGTAGTCGGCGTCGTCGCTGGCCAGGAAGACCGCGACCTTGGCGATCTCCGCGGGCTCCGCGGCCCGCTTCCAGGGGATGCTCTGCACCTGCTCCTCGAGGTACTTCGGATCGTCGATGGCCCGCTGGTTGAACGGGGTGAGCACCATCCCGGGCCCGACGTTGTTGACGTTCATGTGCATCGGGGCGACCTCCAGGGCGAGGCTCTTGGCGAACTCCAGCAGCGCGCCCTTGCTGGTGTCGTAGTCCGCGCCGCCGGCCCGGGCGACCTCCTGGTGGATCGAGGTGGTGTTGATGATCTTTCCGTGGCCGCCCTGGTCCCGGCGGTGTTGCACGAAGCGCCGGGAGCAGAAGAACGCGCCGTAGACGTTGACCCGGATGGCCCGGTCCCAGGTTTCGGTGTCCAGGTCGGCGACCGGGATGCCGGAGGCGTCCACCCCGGCGTTGTTCATCAGGATGTCCAGCGTGTCGAACTCCGCCAGCGCCTCGTCGAACATCGCCTCGACCTGGTGTTCGACGCTGATGTCGCCCTGCACCACGACGGCCCGCCGGCCCGCCTGCTCCACCTTGGCCTTGGTGTGGTTGGCGCCGGCGTGGTCGTGCAGGTAGTGCACCACCACGTCGGCGCCCTCCCGGCCGAACTCGATGGCGGTGGCCTGTCCGATCCCCGAGTCCGAGCCGGTGATCAGGGCGGTCTTGCCCTCGAGGCGTCCAGTCATCAGCGTGCTCCTTCCGTCCGTCCCGTACCGGCCGGCACGGGTTGTCGCGGCCGGCCGGCGGCGGCGCGCCGTTCGGCGGCCTCGGTGAGCCGGCCGGCGGCATTGATCAGGCCGATGTGCGAGAAGGCCTGCGGGAAGTTGCCCACCTGCTCGCCGGTGAACGGGTCGATCTGTTCCGCGAAGAGCCCCAGGTCGTTGACCCGGCCGGCGAGCCGACCGAACATCCGGCGGGCCCGGTCCACCTCACCGGCCAGCGCCAGGCAGCTGACCAGCCAGAACGAGCAGATGACGAAGCCGGCCGGGTCGCCGTCCCAGCGGCGCAGCAACCCGTCGTGGGACAGTTCGCGTTCGATCACGCGCACCGTCGAACGCATCCGCGGGTCGTCGGCCGGCAGGAAGCCGACAAGCGGCATGAGCAGCACCGAGGCGTCCAGGTTGTCGGAGTCGAAGGCCCCGGTGTACGCGCCGAGCCGCTCGTGCCAGCCCCGGGTCAGTACGGCCTCGCGGACCTCGTCCCGGGCGGCGGCCCAGCGGGCCACGTCGGCCTGGTCGCCGAGCCGTGGGCCGAAGCGCACGGCCCGGTCCAGCGCCGTCCAGCACTGCACCTTGGACGACACGTAGTGCCGTTCGGCGTCCCGGGCCTCCCACATGCCGGCGTCCGGCCGGCGCCAGTTGCGTGCCGCCTGGTCGGCCAGGTCGCGCAGCAGCTGGCGCACGTCGGGCATCATCGGGTCGAGGTAGTGGCGCATCAGCCAGGCCGCGTCGAGGATCTCGCCGAGCACGTCGGACTGCCGCTGTCTCCAGGCGTCGTTGCCGACGAAGACCGGCCGGCTGTCGGCGTACCCGGAGAGGTGGTCGAGGGGGTGCTCGGTGAGATCCCGCTCCCCCTGCACCCCGTACATGATGGGCACCGGTTCGTCACCGATGCGCCCCATCGCCCGGGCCACCCAGGTGAACTGCCGGTTGGCCTCGTCCGGGCAGGCCGACCGCCAGAGGGCCTGGAGGGTGAGGCTGAAGTCGCGCACCCAGACGTAGCGGTAGTCGTAGTTGCGGTCCCCGCCCAGTTCCTCGGGCAGTGACGTGGTCGCCGCCGCGACGATCGCGCTGCTGGGTCGGTAGGTCATTCCCTGCAGGATGAGGGCGCTGTGCCGCACCTCGTCGCGGAACAGGCCGCGGTACTGGTCGGCGTGCAGGTCGGCCCAGGAGCGCCAGCCGGCGACGGCGTCGGCGACCACCCGGTCGGCGTCGGGCACCGCGGGCGGGTCGGCGTCGTAGGTGGGCGCGTGGCCGAGGGTGAAGCGGTAGGTTTCGCCGGCCCGGACGGTGAAGCTCGCGGTGGCGTCGCCCTCCCGCCGTCGCAACGGGACGTCGCCGCGCAGGCTCAGCCGGCAGGCGCCGGCGTTCGCGTCGACCACGCCGTCGTGTTCGGTCAGGTAGGCGGTGACCCGTCCGTACTCGAACCGCGGACGGTAGTCCAGGCGCACCGGCACCTCGCCGGAGAGCCCCTCGACCACGCGGGCCAGCACCCGCGGTGAGCGCAGGCCGATGTCGTGGCCGCGCGCGCCGGGCTCCAGCGCGAGGGCGTCGGTCAGCGCCACGCTGCCCTGCCGGGTGGTGAAGACGGTACGCAGCACGAGCGTGTCGGTGAGGTAGGACCGTTCGGAGGTGAAGTGCTCCGCCGGCTGGATCGACCAGTAACCGGCGTCGTCGTCGAGCAGCCGCCCGAAGACGGACGGCGCGTCGAAGCGTAGTGGGCACCACCAGTTCACCGATCCGGCCCGGTCCACCAGGACCCCGCTGCGGCCGTCCGCCAGAAAGCCGTGGTCGCCGATCCGTCCGCTCTCCACGCGGGTGCCTACCCGGCCGGACGGGTGGCATACCTCAGCGCCACCGGTGGTGCCCGGGCAGGGCCGGTCCAGGTAGCCCAGGGTGGATGAGACGGGACAGCCGGCGAGAAACCAGCACGACCGGCCGGCCAGCGTCGGCCGGTCGTCCGCCGTGATCGGCGGCCGGCTCACTCCGGCCAGTCACTGCCCAGGATGATCTCCACGAAGTCGTCCCGGACGAACGACGGGTCGTAGTGCGCGAGCACGTCCGCGTTCACGTTGCCGAACGTGGTCCGGGGTCGGTGCGCGTTGCCCTTCGTGAAGGCGGCCAGGATCCGGCGCTTGAAGTCGGGACGCGGGTGGGCGGCGGTCACCTCGGCGATCCGGGCCGGATCCAGGTCGCGGTGGCCGATGCCCAGCACGTCGGTCTCCACGCCGGCGGTGACCAGCGCGATCTCCGGGTCGAGGTGGTCCGGTACGCCCGGCGTGGTGTGCAGCGCGACGGCCAGCCAGACCTTACGCGCGTCCTGCGCCGGGCGGCCGTGCTCGAGCAGGAACCGCTCCGCCGCCCGTGCCCCGTCGACCTCGAAGCGCAGGTCGGCGCTGCCGTACGCACTCGTCAGGCCGAGGTCGTGGAACATCGCCCCGACGTAGAGCAGTTCCGGGTCCGGGGACAGGCCGCGCCGCTCCCCCTGCAGCGCGCCGAACAGGAACACCCGGCGGGAGTGGTGGTACAGCAGGTCGTCGGTGGCCCGCCGGACCAGGTCGGTCGCGGCGGCGGCGAGCGGCGTGTCCGGGATGGTGATCCCGGCGATGATCTCGGTCATTCGGGTGGTCCCTTCGGCGGCGGGCTGGCCGCGTTCGTGGTGGTCGCCTTGTGCTCCGCCGATGCTGCCGGGACTAGACTCGGCCCGGCCATGTCCGTGAGGACACCTATGCCACGGATACGGACATGAGCCGGCCGGGTCGCGGAAGGGCCACGAGGAGGTGCCGGGAATGGCCAGGTCACGACCGCATCGGGTCGGTGTGGTGGTCTTCGACGGGGTGCAGCTGCTCGACGTCTCCGGTCCGGTGGACGTGTTCGACGCGGCCAGCCGACGCGGCGCCGGCTACACGGTCGCGCTGCTCGGTTGGCGGTCGGCGCAGGTACGCACCTCGTCCGGGGTGCGGCTCGTCGCCGACACCACCGTCGACGACGCCGAGCCGGTGGACACCCTCGTGCTCACCGGGGCGGACGACCTCTCCGCGCTGCCCGGCACGGCCGACGTCCGGGCCCGGCTGGGCCGGCTGGTCCGGCCGGACACCCGCCTCGCCGCGATCTGCACCGGCGCGTTCCTGCTGGCCCGCACCGGTTGGCTGGCCGGGCACCCGGCCACCACCCACTGGCGGCACACGGCGCGGCTGCGGGCCGAGTTCCCGGCGATCGAGGTACGACCGGACGCCATCTACGTGCGCAGCGGGCGCTTCGCCACCAGCGCCGGGGTGACCGCCGGGATCGACCTGGCGCTCGCCCTGGTCGAGGCGGACCACGGTTCCGGACTGGCCCGCGAGGTGGCCCGGGAACTGGTGGTGTTCATGCAACGCCCGGGCGGACAGTCCCAGTTCTCCGTCCGGCAGGACCTGCCGGCGACCGGCGATCAGCGGCTGCGCCGGGTGGTCGACCGGGTGGCCGCCGACCCGTCGGCGCCGTATCCGGTGGAGGCGATGGCCCGCGACGCCGCCGTCACCTCGCGCCACCTGCGCCGGCTCTTCCAGCAGGAGTTCGGCCTCACACCCGGCCGCTACCTGGAGCTGGCCCGGATCGAGGCTGCCCGGGCGTTGCTGGAGCAGGGCGGCACGGTCACCGAGGCCGCCCGGCGCAGCGGGTTCGGCAGCGACGAGACGCTGCGGCGGGCGTTCGTCACGTCGTACGGCATCCCGCCCTCGGTCTACCAGCGCCGCTTCCGGACCACTGCGGTACGGACCGGGACTGGATCTTGACCGTCGGCGACGGTAGTGGCCGTGTCCGCGGTGGTCGTCGCGCGGCCACGGGCTGGTAGGGCGGCGCGGGTGAACCGCGCCGTGGCGGGTCCGGGCCGCTGCCGGCCCGGACCCGCGGCTCATCCGGTCAGGACCACGGCACCTGCGGCGACGGGTAGAAGTCGACCTCCTGCAGGCGCCACCGCGGCGCCTGCGCCCCCAGTCGCGTCTGGAACGACTCCCAGTCGTGGCTGGCCGCCGTGGACCAGCCGAGTTCGGCGATCGCGGGCAGGCGCGGGAAGGCCATGTACTCGATGTCGTCCAGGCTGCGCAGGGTCTCCGACCACAGTGGCGCCTCGACGCCCAGGATCGCGTTCTCGCCGACGCCGGTCACCCGGGTCGCCGGATCCCAGCCGTACGCGTCGTCCACCTCGGTGTAGCCGGCCCAGGACAGCCCCAGCCGGGTGGTGGGGTCGTACTTCATGTCGAGGTAGGCCTTGCTGGCCGGTGACATGACCACCTTGTTGCCCCGGGCGGCGGCCTCGGCCAGGTCGGCGTTGGTGGTGCCGGTCCCCCAGAACTGGGCCACGACGTCGGTCGGCGGGTCGACCTGCATGACCTCGTTCCACCCCGAGGAGCGCTTGCCGTACTTCGCGACCAGCGGCAGCACCCGCTGCATGAAGGTGCGGTAATCCTCGTCGGTGGTCGCGTGCGCCTCGTCGCCGCCGATGTGCAGGAACGGGCCGGGCGTGATCGCGGCGAGCTCGCGGATGACGTCCTCGACGAACCGGTAGGTCAACTCGTCGTCGATGCACAGCGAGCTGTAGCCGACCGCCATGTCGGTGCGCGGCGGCGGCGCGACCCCGTCACAGTTCAGCTCGGCGTAGGTCGACTGGGCGGCGTTGGTGTGCCCGGGCATGTCGATCTCGGGGACGATGGTGATGTGCCGGGCGGCGGCGTAGGCGACGACGGCCTTGTAGTCGGCCTTGGTGAGGTAGCCGGGGCCGGCGCCGTCGACGCCGGTGCCGGGGCCGCCGCCGACGGTGGTCAGGCGCGGCCAGGAGTCGATCTGGATCCGCCATCCCTGGTCGTCGGTCAGGTGCAGGTGCAGGTAGTTGATTTTGTACTGGCTGAGCAGGTCCACGTACGCGGTGATCTCGTCGACGGTGTGGAAGTGCCGGGCCAGGTCGAGCATCGCGCCGCGGTAGGCGAAGCGCGGGTAATCCAGGATCCGTCCGCCGGGCACGGCCCAGGTGACCCGCTGCCGGTCGGGCGCCTCGATCTGGGCGGGCAGCAGCTGGCGCAGGGTCTGCGTACCGGCGAAGAGCCCGGCCGCGGTGTTCGCCCGGATCGTCACCCCTCGGCGGGTGACGTCGAGTTGGTAGCCCTCCTGGCCGACGCGTCCGTCGGGGCCGCCGAGGAGCAGGGCGATCTCGGGCAGCGGTGTCGAGCGGGCCGGCAGCACCGGCAGCGGGTAGCCGGTGGCGGGGCGCAGTGTCTCGGCGAGCTGCCGCCCGACCCGCCAGGCGTCGGCCGAGCCGGGTGAGGTGCGGATGACGGTGAGCGGGCCGAGCGTGAACGTGCCCCGGGCGTCGGGGCGGGTCTCGACCGGTGCGGGGACCACATCGCCCAGCTGCCGGACCGCGGTGACCGGCGTGGCGGCGGCCGGGGCGGCGGGAAGGGCCAACGGCAGTCCGAGTGCGGCTATGGCCAGCAGCCGCGTCATGGTGTTCCGGCGACGCACGAATACCCTTCAGGCCCTCGTGTGATCGGTGATTGTCGATCTGAACCCGGACGCTACCCGCGTCTCCCCCGAACTGTAAACCTTCCTTATCGTGACGGTTGCGGCTCACCGCCGCATCGACGACGAGACATCCGGGGTGGAGTCGGTGGCGAGCCGGGCGTGCAGGTGCATGTCGTGCCAGCCGTCGGCGTGCCGGCCCTCGCCACGTTTGGTGCCCTCGGCGGTGAAGCCGGCCCGCAGCGCCACCCGGCAGGACGCGGGGTTGGCCGTCGAGTGGGACAGCTCCACCCGGTGCAGGCCGAGCCGGCCGTGCGCCCAGCCGGCCAGCGCGGTCAGCGCGCGCGGGGCGACACGCCGGCCCCGAGCGGCGGGCAGCACCCAGTAGGAGACCTCGGCCAGCCCTTCGGCGAGGTCGAGCCGGCGCAGGCTGATCTGGCCGAGCACCCCGGCGTCGTCGACGACCGCCCAGCCGGCGCCGGTCTCGCGTCGCCACCGCTCGGGCCAGCTGCCGATCCAGTCGCGGGCCTCGGCGTCGGTCATCGACCGGCAGTGCCAGCGCCGGATGGCCGGGTCGGCGTAGCCGGCGACCACGGCGTGACGGTCGGCCGGCCGCCAGGGACGCAGCCGTACGCCGTCGGCGTCGATCTCGGGTTGCGGCAGGCGCGCCAGCGTGCCGGGTGTCACCAGCGGTGGGACGAGCAGGGGCATGCGGTCGATTGTCCCGCCGGCACCCCGCTCCCCTGCCCCGGCGCGCCACCTGAGGATCAGGCGGCGCGGCAACCGGTCCGGTGACGGGCCGGAGCCGTTGCGTGACACCCGCTGATGGGCGATCATCGATCCCACCTGCGCCACACGGGAGGACGCGTGGGCAAGCGGATCGCAGTGGTTCTCCGTCGTGGTCTGCGCTGGCGTCTGCGCCGGGTGGCCGGTTCCCTGGCGCTGGTGGTGCTGTCGGTCGCGCTGCTGGCGTGGGGTCGGGCGGCGGAAGGCTACGACGGGGACGTGTTGCTCAACATCGGAGCCAGCATCGTCATCGTCGCTCTGACGTACGCGATCTTCGATCCGCTCTTCGAGGAGCTGCGCCGGTCCCGGGTGGAGGAGCACCCGCGCCTGGACGATGAGGAGTTCAGCGCGCACGTGGCCGGGGCGCAGGCCATGGTCGCGATCATGGACACGGGCAGTCATCTGCTCGAGGGCGGTGGGCGGGAGCGGTTCCTGCGCGCCCTGCGGGCCGCGCTGCACAACGGGGTGGTCGTCCGGGTGCTGCTGCTCGACCCCGACTCGGCCGCCGCGTCCCAGCGGGCCGAGGAGATCCGGCCGGTGGACGTCCGGGAGGTGCTCGTGGACAACCTGCGCCGGCTCAACGACTTCGCCGGGTCCCTCGACCGGGAGCCGCGTACCCGGTTCCAGGTGCGCATCTACGACGCCTCGCCGTCGATCCACATGTTCCGCTGGGACGACAAGGCGCTCATCTCGTTCTTTCCGATCGGTGCCCGGGCGTCGGCGTCGCCGCACCTGGAGGTCTTCATGGCCAGTCCGCTCGGGGAGTTCGTGGCGAGCCGCTTCGACGACCTGTGGGCGCATCCCAGCACCCGGCGGCTGGACGAGTACGTCTGCCTGCCGCTGACCGTGAATCACGGTCACCGGGTGCTGCGTTCCTGCGAGGTGCACTTCGTCGTCGCCGCCGACGAGTGCTGCATCGACGGCTCGCCGATGGTGGACCAGCTCACCGACCACGGAACCGGGCCGCTGGAGGTCCGGCTGTCGCGTCCGCTGACCGTCCACGGGTGGTCGGGTACGTCGTTCCGGCTGGTCCGGGTGGACGGGGACGCCGAGCGGGTGCGGGTGCTGGCGTTGTTCGACGCGAAGTACGGCCCGCGCAACGTGACCGGTCCGGGGCGGGCGCGGATCGCGCTCCGGCTGATCCCGCGGCTGGAACTCGTCCCGGGTGCCGGGGGCGGCGTGACCGACGGTGGCGCGGAGGTGTCGGCGGGCTGACCGGTCAGCCGGTGGCGGGGCGGCGGGCGAGGACCAGGTCGGTGCGCAGGCGCAGGGTGACCGTGCCGCCGAATCCGTCCACCACGGACCGCAGCGCGGCCAGGGCGCGGGCCTGCTGGTCGGCGGAGTGTTGCCGGTACGGGCCGAAGGTCTGCAGCAGGTGCAGGTAGCGGTCGGTGGTCAGGTCGATGTCGCGGTGGACGGTGTCGGTGCGGATGTCGGTGAACAGGCCGCTGGCGGTGATGTCGTGGTGGAACCAGCCGGCGGGTCGTTCCTCGACGGTGGGGTCGATGGCGCGCAGCGCGGTGTCGATGGCCCGGCCCTGTTCGGGGTCGGCGTAGCCGTACTGGTGGCCGAAGACGGCGAGGGTGCCGCCGGGGGTGAGGGCGGCGTGGGCGCGCTGGTTGCGGGTGGCCGGGTCGAGCCAGTGCCAGGCCAGCGCGCAGGCGATCAGGGGTACGCCGCCGGCGGGTGGCCGCCACTGCTCGAAGCTCTGGGCGGCGACGGTCACCTGCGGGTACTTGGCGGCCAGCAGGGCGGCCATCCGCGGGTCGGGTTCGACGCAGGTGAGCGGGGCGCCGAGGCGCAGCAGCACCTCAGTGGCCTTGCCGGTGCCGGCGCCGAGCTCGACGACGTGCGCGGGGGCGCCGCCGTGGTAGGCACGGACGGTGTCGGCGATCGTGGCGGGATATCCGGGGCGGGCGTCGTCGTAGAGGTCGGCGACGTCGCCGAAGACTCCGGTCATGGGCCCGATGATGTCAGAGGCCGCCGGCGACGCGCAGGACCGCGCCGGTGGTGTAGGAGGCGTCCGGGCTGAGCAGCCAGGCGACCGCGCCGGCGACCTCGTCGGGTTCGCCGGCGCGGCCGAGGGGGATGCGGCCGGCGGCGCGGTCGGGGCGGTCGGGTTGACCGGAGAGGGCGTGGATCTCGGTGCGGATGACGCCGGGGGCCACCGCGTTGACCCGGATCCCGCGGGGGGCGAGTTCCTTGGCCAGGCCGGTGGTGAGGGTGTCGGTGGCGGCCTTGACGGCCGCGTAGTGCACGTACTCGCCGGGGCTGCCGAGGGTGGCGGCGGCGGAGGAGACGTTGACGATGGCGGCGCCGCTGCTCATCCGGCGGGCGGCCTGCTGGGCGCAGAGGACGTAGCCGATGAGGTTGACGTCGACGACGTGGCGCAGGTCGGTGGGGTCGAGGTCGGTGAAGGGCCCGATGGGGCTGGTGACCCCGGCGTTGTTGACCAGCCCGGTGAGGTCGCCAAGGTCGGCGGCGGCGTCGAAGAGGGCGGTGACCTGGTCGGGGTCGCGGGTGTCGGCGGCCACGGCGACGGCGCGTACGCCGGTGGCGCGCAGGTCGGCGAGAACGGCCTCGGCGGCGTCGCGGTCGCGGCGGTAGGACAGGGCGATGTGATGGCCGGCGTGGGCGAGCCGGCGGGCGGTGGCGGCGCCGATGCCGCGACTGCCGCCGGTGATGACGGTGACGGGATTCAACGGACCTCTCCCCTGCCGTGGCTGCTGCGCCGACGTTACCGTGACCGGCACGTGCCGGCGGGGAGGGGTGGATCACATAACGCGGGCGTTGGTGCTCGGTGGCGGCGGGGTGACCGGGGTCGCCTGGGAACTGGGGGTGGTGGCCGGGCTGGCCGAGCGGGGCGTGGCGCTGGCCGAAGCGGACCTGGTGGTGGGCACCTCGGCGGGGTCGGTGGTGGGTGCGCAGATGTGTTCGGGCCGCCCGGTGCAGGAGCTGTACGAGGCGCAGTTGGCGCCGCCGCGGGGTGAGGTGGCGGCGCGGTTCGGGTTCGCCGCGGTGGCGCGGCTGGTGTGGGCGGGCGGGCGTACCCGGGACGCGGTACGGGCACGGGCCCGGATCGGCGCGATGGCGCTGGCCGCGCGTACGCCCTCGGAGCAGTCGCGGCGGGCGGTGATCGAGGCGCGGTTGCCGGTGCGGGACTGGCCGGCGCGGCGGTTGCTGGTGACGGCGGTGGACGCGACCTCGGGTGAGTTCGTGGCGTTCGACGCCGACAGCGGGGTGTCGCTGGTGGACGCGGTGGGGGCCAGTTGCGCGGTGCCCGGGGTGTGGCCGCCGGTGACGATCGGTGGGCGGCGGTTCATCGACGGCGGGCTGCGCTCGGCGGTGAACGCGGATCTGGCCCGGGGCGCGCGGCGGGTGGTGGTGCTGGCGCCGACCACGGCGGCGTTCGGGCCGATGCCGCGATTGTCGGCGCAGGTGGCGGCGTTGCGGGCGGAAGGGGCGCAGGTGGTGGCGGTGTCGCCGGACGCGGCGGCGCGGGCGGCCATCGGGCGTAACGTGCTGGACCCGGCGCGGCGGGCGGCGGCGGCCCGGGCCGGTCGGGTGCAGGCGGCGGCGGTGGCGGACGAGGTGGCGGCGGTGTGGGGGTGATCCTCTACGCTCGCCGCGCGTCGGTTCGAGGTGGAGGTGCGTGGTGCTGGATGTCGGGGACGTGGTGGCGGACTTCGCGCTGCCGGACCAGACGGGGACGGTGCGGCGGCTGTCGGAGTTCCTGGCGGCGGGGCCGGTGGTGCTGTTCTTCTACCCGGCGGCGATGACCCGCGGCTGTACGGCGGAAAGCTGTCACTTCCGGGACCTGGCGGCGGAGTTCGCGGCGGTGGGCGCGCAGCGGGTGGGGATCAGCCGGGATCCGGTGGCGAAGCAGGCGGAGTTCGCCCGGTTGCACGGGTTCGACTATCCCCTGCTGTCGGATCCGGACGGTGTGGTGGCGGGCCGGTTCGGGGTGCGGCGGCGGCTGCCGCTGGGACCGTTGAGCACCCGGCGGGTGACGTTCGCGATCGGCGCCGACCGGCGGGTGATCGAGGTGGTCCACAGTGAGCTCAGCATGACCGGGCACGCGGACCGGGCGCTGCGGGCGTTGGGTGGGTGATCCCGCTGCGGTGCTGTCGCAGCCGGCTGGTATCAAGGCAGGAATCAAACAGGTGTACGGAAGAGGTTGCTGATGGGTGCCGCTGGCCAGGGGTTGTCCGATGACGAGGTGCGCAGCATCCGGGAGGCGTTGGCGGCGGGCCGCAAGCCGAAGGTGGTGTTCACCGCCGCGGCCGGGCAGATCGCCGGGCAGGTCGGGCAGGTGGTGGAGCTGACCGATCCGGCGGTGTCGGAGGAGTTCGTTGTGGTCCGGTTCGGCCGCGACGAGTTGCCGTTCTCCCCCGCCGACGTGGCGGTGGCGCCGCGGGGCACGGGGCGGAAGGCGGCGGAGCCGCAGCCCGAGCCGCAGCCGGAGCCGGAGGCGGCGCCGGCGGAGCCGGAGTTCGTGTTGGACCGGGTGCCGGCGCAGCGGCCGGAGCGGCAGGAGGAGTCGAAGGTGGAGACGGTGGAGGCGGCCAGGCCGGCGCGCCGGGCGGCGAAGGCGGCCAAGCCGAAGGGGCCGGCCGCGTTGACGGTGACCCTGGCGTACGCCGACGGCGAATGGACGGTGGCCGCGCAGCAGGGCAGCAAGGCCCTGGCCAAGCCGTACGTGGTGAAGCCGGCCGAGGCGCTGCGGATGGTGGCGCTGGTGGACGTGCCGGGGGTGCACGAGGCGGTGGAGCAGATCCTGGCCGCGGAACGGGCCGAGGCGGAGCAGCAGGCGGAGAAGCTGCGCGCGGAGCTGGCGGAGATCGAGGCGCGGTTGGCGGAGTTGCGCGAGGCCCACTGAGCGGTGGGCGCCGGTGGGGCGGGTGGCGGTGGCGCCGCCCGCCCCACCGTCGTTTCGCCGGTCAGTGGCGCTGCCGGTGGTGGGCGAGGAGTTTGCCGAGCAGGCGGGTGAGCTCGTCGCGCTCGGTGGAGGTGAGCGGGGCGAGCAGGGTCTCCTGGACGCCGGCGAGGGTCTCCCCCATGCGCTGGAGTTCGCGCCGCCCGGCGGACGTGATGGTGATGACGTTGCGCCGCCGGTCGGCGGGGTCCGGTGCGCGGACGACGAGGTTCCTCGCGGCGAGTTCGTTGACGGTGGCGACGACGTCGCTGCGGTCGATGGCGCCGCGCCGGCCGAGGTCGGCCTGGCTGGCCGGGCCGAACTCGTCGAGGGCGGCGAGGATCCGATAGTGGTAGCCGCGGGCGCCGATGCCGCCGAAGCCGTCGCTGACCAGCCGGCCGGCGTGGGCGGCGGTCTGGGAGAGCAGCCAGCTCGGGGTGGTGCGCAGCCGGGTGGGAGTTTCCGGCTCGCCGATGTGGTCCATGCGGAGAGCCTAACCCGATTGTTGGCACGACCCACAAATCCTGTTATCGTTGGTTGCGCCAACATTGGTGCAACCAATTCATCAGGAGGATCGTCATGACCGCCGTGAACGGCCAGATCATCGGCCAGGCCCACTACGCCACCCGTGCCGTGCTGGAACGCGAGCTGGTTGGGTTCGGCATCACCTTCCACCAGTCTCTCGCCCTCAACGCCGCCGCCGCCGAGGGCGGGGCCGTCGTCCGGGCAGACCTCGTCGAGCGGTTGACCGGCGCGCTGAAGGTCGACCAGTCGGTGGTGCTGGCCGCGGTGGAGGAGCTGGTCGCCGGCGGGCTGCTGCGCGCGCTGCCCGCCGGCGGGTCCGGACTGGCGCTCACCGACGCCGGCCGACAGGTGCAGCGCCGCATCGCCGACGTGGTCGTCGGCATCGCCGCCCGGCTGTACCGGGACATCCCCGCCGCGGACCTGGCCGTGGCCGGACGCGTGCTCACCCTGCTCAAACAGCGGGCCGACGCCGAGCTGGCGGCGACCGGGAACGGCGCCCCCGCGGCGGCCTGACCCGCCCCGGTCACGCCTCCGGCGCGGGTGCGACCGACCCGTGCCGGAGGTGGGCTGACCTCGTCGCGGTCAGAGCGTCGCGGTGAGCCGCTCGACCACGGCGGCGGCGGGGCCGGTGGCGGCGTGCCGGTAGCCGGTGCCGGCCCACAGGTGCACCCGGTCCGCGTGCCCGGCCGCGGCGGCCGCCGCGCGCATGCCGCGGGTCAGGTGGTGCAGCTCCGGATAGCCGAGCGGCGCGACGGGCTCGTACCGGTCGATGAAGGCGTTGCGCAGCCCGCGCGCCGGCCGGCCGGTGAAGGCGCGGGTGAGCACGGTGCCGGTGCGGGCCGGGTCGGCCGGGGCGTCGCGGTGGGTGCGGCTGGCCCCGCTCTCGTCGGTGCGCAGCAGCAGCGTCCCGACGGCCACAGCGGTGGCGCCGGCGGCGACCAGGGCGCGGACGTCGTCGGGGCCGGCCACGCCGCCGGCGGCAACCACCGGCAGCCCGGTGGCCCGGACCACGTCGCCGACCAGGGGTCGGGTCGAGGTCGGCGGGGCCGGTCGGTGCGGCGTGTGGGTGCCGCTGTGCCCGCCGGCCTCGGTGCCCTGGGCTACGAGGCCGTCGACGCCCAGGTCGCGGGCGGCGAGCGCCTCGTCCACCGAGGTCACCGTGACCAGCACCCGGCTGCCAGCGCGGCGCAGCGCGGTCACCGCCGCCGGGTCGGGCAGCCCGAAGGTGAAGCTGACCACCGGCACCGGGGCGGCCAACAGCAGGTCGATCTTGTCCGACCAGTGGTCGTCGTCGTGCACCAGCGGCGCGCCGGCCAGGTCGAGCCCGTACGGTGCGCCCTCGGCGGCGATCTCGTGGGCGTATCGGCGGAAGGTGGGCTCGTCGATGTCGCGAGGGCCGGGCACGAACAGGTTCACCCCGCACGGCGTCCCGGTCGCCCGCAACTCGGCCAGTTCGGCGGCGACCGCCTCCGGGGTCTTGTAGCCGGCGGGGAGGAAGGCGAAGCCGCCGGCCGCGGCGACGGCGCGGACCAGGGCCGGGGTGGTAGCGCCCCCGGCGAGCGGGGCGGCGACGACCGGCGTCGCGCTGCCGAACAGGTCGGTCCACGCGTCGCCGGTCACCGCTTCACCCTAGTCCCGGGCCGGGTCAGTGTTGCGGAATGTGGGCCACCCCGATGCGCTTGCGGAACACCCAGTACGTCCAGCCCTGGTAGGCCAGCACGATTGGGGTGAACACCACCGCCACCCAGGTCATGATCTTCAGGGTGTAGGGGGTGGAGGCGGCGTTAGTCGCGGTCAGCGTGCCGGCGGCGTCCAGGGTGGAGGGCAGCACGTTCGGGAACAGCGCCGCGAACAGGGTCGCCACGGCGAGGCCGATCGCCACCGCGGTGCCGGTGAAGGCCCAGCCCTCCCGGCGTAGCCGGGCGGCGGCGAGACCACCGAGCAGGGCGAGCGCCGCGCCGGCCGCCAGCGCGACGGCGGCCGTGCTGGAGCGGATGCCCAACGTCCAGGTCAGGAACGCCACGGCGAGGACCGCGGCGACCACGCCGACCCGCACCGCGAGCGCGCCGGCGCGCTCACGGACCTCGCCGACGGTCTTCAGCGCGATGAAGACCGCGCCGTGGGTGAGGAACAGCGCCGCGGTGGTCGCCCCGCCGAGCAGGGCGTACGGGTTGAGCAGGTCGAGCAGGCCGCCGACGTACTCGTGGTCGGCGTCCAGCGGCACGCCGCGCAGGATGTTGGCGAAGGCCACCCCCCACAGCACCGCCGGCACCACCGACCCGACGAAGATCGCGGTGTCCCAGCGGTGCTTCCAGGACGGCTCGGGGCGCTTGTGCCGGTACTCGAAGGCGACGCCGCGGGCGATCAGGGCCAGCAGGATCAGCAGCAGCGGCAGGTAGAAGCCGGAGAACAGGGTGGCGTACCACTCGGGGAAGGCGGCGAACATGGCGCCGCCGGCGGTGATCAGCCACACCTCGTTGCCGTCCCACACCGGCCCGATGGTGTTGATCAGGACGCGGCGTTCCCGGTCGTCGCGGCCGAGCACGGGCAGCAGCATGCCGACGCCGAAGTCGAAGCCCTCCAGGATGAAGTAGCCGGTGAAGAGCACGGCGACGAGCAGGAACCAGATGGTGGTGAGGTCCACGGTGCGCTCCGGTGGTCAGTAGGCGAAGGCGAGCGGGCGCTCGGCGTCGTCGTGGGTGTCGTCGATCTCCGGCGCCGGCGTGAGATCCGGTACGCCGGCCTTGGCGTAGCGGACCAGCAGCCGGAACTCGATCACCGCGAGGGTGGCGTAGATCAGGGTGAAGGCGGTGAACGAGGTGAGCACCTCGGTCAGCGACACGCTGCGGGAGACGCCGTTGCGGGTGAGCATCTCGCCGAAGACGATCCACGGCTGGCGGCCCATCTCGGTGAAGATCCAGCCGAAGGAGTTGGCCAGCAGCGGGAGCACGGGCATGGCCAGGCCGAGGCGCAGCAGCCAGCGGCTGGTCGGGGCGCGGCCCTTGCGGTGGGTCCAGAGCACCAGCAGGGCGATCGCGGCGGCGGCCAGCCCGAACGCGATCATGAAGCGGAAGCTCCAGTAGGTGACCGGGATGATCGGGGTGTAGCTGCCCGGGCCGTACTGGCTGGCGTACTGGGCCTGCAGGTCGTTGATGCCGTGCACGGTGCCGTTCGGGTCGCCGGTGCCGAGGTACGACAGCAGGTACGGGATCTTGATGGCGAACAGTTCGCGGGTGCCGTCCAGGCTGCCGACGGTGAGCACGGAGAACGAGGCGGGGCTCTCGGTGGTGTAGAGGCCCTCGGCGGCGGCCATCTTCATCGGCTGCACCTGGGTCATGATCTTGCCCTGGATGTCGCCCGTGATGACCACGCCGGCGGCGGCGACCAGGGTGACCCAGGAGCCGAACTTCGCGGCGAACCGGTAGGCCGGGGTGTCGGCCGAGTCGCGGTTGCGGATCAGGTGCCACAGGGCGACCGCGACCAGCAGCGAGCCGGCGACCAGGAACGCCCCGGCGATGGTGTGCGGGAAGGTGACCAGGGCGACCTTGTTGGTCAGTACCGCGAGGAAGTCGGTGAGTTCGGCGCGGCCGGTCTCCGGGTTGATCCGGTAGCCGACCGGGTTCTGCATGAACGAGTTGGCGGCCAGGATGAAGTACGCGGACAGGTTGGTGCCGATCGCCGCGGCCCAGATGGCGGCCAGGTGCAGGCGCTTGGGCAGCCGGTCCCAGCCGAAGATCCACAAGCCGATGAAGGTCGACTCCAGGAAGAAGGCGACCAGCGCCTCGATGGCGAGCGGGGCGCCGAAGATGTCGCCGACGAAGCGGGAGTAGTCGCTCCAGTTCATGCCGAACTGGAACTCCTGCACGATGCCGGTGACCACGCCCATCGCGAAGTTGATCAGGAAGAGCTTGCCGTAGAACTTGGTGAGCTTGAGGTACTTCTCGTTGCCGGTGCGGTGCCACAGCGTCTGCAGGATGGCGACCAGCACGGACAAGCCGATGGTCAGCGGTACGAAGAGAAAGTGGTAGACGGTGGTGACACCGAACTGCCAGCGGGCGACGTCCAACGCGTCCACCTGAAACCCCCAGCCGTTCATACTACGAGACGTAGTAAATACTACCGCCGGTCGTAGAAGGATCGGCAGGGCCGGGGGTCCCGATCACCACCGGGACCAATGACCTTGATCACCCCGGCCTCCCGGCCCTCGGTCGCGGCCCCGTCCGGCGGACGGCGCCCCGACCTGACCCCCGACGGGCGGGCCGCCCGTGCGACCATTGCGCGCTGATGGACACCGCCCGCTCCCCCTGGCAGCCGCCGCCGATCTGGCGCGCCGCCCAACTGCTCGCCCGCGTCGTCGTCGCCCTGCTGGCCCGCCTGGAGGTCACCGGAGGCGTGCCGGCACACCTGCGGCGCGGGCCGCTGATCCTGGCCGCCAACCACATCAGCCCGTTCGACCCGGTGGTGATGGCCGCCGCGTGCCGGACGGTCGGCGTCTCCCCCCGGATCCTGGCCACCGGCGGGCTGTTCCGCGCCCCCGTGGTCGGGGCCGCGATGCGCCAGGCCGGGCACATCCGGGTCGACCGGGGCACCAACGCCGTACACCAGGCGCTGGTCGACGCCGCCGCGGCGGTCGCCGGCGGCTCGGTGATCCTGGTCTACCCCGAGGGGCGCATCGGCTTGGACCCGGGCATGTGGCCCGAGCGGGGCAAGACCGGCACCGCCCGGCTCGCCCTGACCTGCGGCGCCCCGGTGATCCCGGTCGCCCAGTGGGGTTCACACGAGGTGCTGCCCTACCGTGCCCCGAAGGGGATGCTGCGCGGGCTCGCCCGGGCCGCGCTGCGCCGCCCGGTGATCCGGGTGCACTTCGGCGACCCGGTCGACCTGGCCGGCCTCACCTACGGCGTGCCCGGCGCGGCCCGCCGGGCCACCGACCGGATCATCGACGCGCTCACCGACGACCTGGTCCCGCTGCGCCCGGACGAGCCCGACCGCCCCCGCCACGTCGACCCCGGCCGCCCGGCCGACACCAGCCGTTCCCACCGCCGCCGCCCCACCGCCTGACGCCGCGCCCCAAGGAGGGCGTGGGACGGGCCGTCCTGCGCATCCGCGACCGACCCGGGGGGTGGTCACCGACAGTGACCTCGCTGGGCGACGGCCGGGAACGACGGCCGGAGTAGCCGCAGGTTGACGGCTGGTGCGTATCTGTGTGCAGAGCAAAGGGGGCGGGCAGGCGGCGACCGAGGAGTTTGCCCGGTGACCGAGCGTCAGCCCGCAGGGTCCTTCACGGTCGGTGACGGTCGGGTTGGCTCCACGTGGGTCACCGCTCCAGCCGCCTTCGCCGCGATCCATCGGTCACGGGCTGCTCGCCGGGCGGCCACCTCCGGCGGGCATACTGCGCTGCGTGCTGACCGGCCACCCCTACCTCGACGCGCCCGCGCCGCTGGCCTTCGCCCACCGCGGCGGCGCCGCCGAGGGTGACGAGAACACCGCCGCGGCGTTCGCCCGCGCGATCGGCCTCGGCTACCGGTACGTGGAGACCGACGTGCACGCCACCGTGGACGGGGTGGCGGTGATCTTCCACGACCCTACCCTGGAACGGGTCACCGGCGAGCGGGGCCGCATCGCCGAGCTGCGCTGGGCCGACCTGGCCTCGGTGCGGGTCGGCGGCGCCGCCGTGGTGCCCCGCCTCGACGAGGTGCTCGACGCCTGGCCGCAGGTGCGGTTCAACGTCGACGTCAAGGCCGACGGCGGCGTCGAGCCGGCCGTGGCCACCGTGGCGCGGGCCGGCGCCGGCGACCGGGTGCTGCTCGCCTCGTTCAGCGACGCCCGGCTGGCCCGGATGCGGGCGCTCACCGAGGGGCGGGTCGCCACCGGCCTCGGCATGCGCGGGGTGGCCCGGCTGCGGATGGCCTCGCTGCACGGGCGGTCGCTGCGGCTGCCGCCGTCGGTGGTCGCCGCCCAGGTGCCGGTGCGCTACGGGCGCATCCGCGTGGTCGACCGTCGTTTTCTGGCCTACTGCCACCGCCTCGGCCTGCAGGTGCACGTCTGGACGATCGACGAACCCACCGAGATGCACGAGTTACTTGATCTTGGTGTGGATGGCATCATGACCGATCACGTCGGCGTGCTGCGCGACGTCTACCGCAGCCGCGGCCACTGGGCCGCCTGACCCCCGACGAGGAACCGATGGCCGAGACCGCCACCCCCACCGTGGGCGACACCCCCGCCCCGGCGAGCACCCGCCGGGAGCGCACCGGCTGGTACGTCTACGACTGGGCCAACTCCGCCTTCCAGACCACCGTCATCACGGTGTTCCTCGGCCCGTTCCTGACCACCGTCGCCGAGCTGGCGGCCGGCTGCGAACTCGGCGCGGACCGCTGCGACGGGTTCGTGTACCCGCTCGGCATCAAGGTCGCCGCCGGCTCGTACTACCCGTACCTGATCTCGCTGTCGGTCTTCCTCACCGTCTTCGTGCTGCCGGTGATGGGGGCGATCGCCGACCGGTCCCTGCACAAGAAGCGGCTGCTCGGCGGCGCCGCGTTCACCGGCGCCGGGGCGACCGTCGCGATGGCCTTCGTCACCGGCGACCGCTACCTGCTCGGCGGGGCGCTGTTCCTGATCGCCAACATCAGCTTCGGCGCGGCCATCGTGGTCTACAACTCGTTCCTCCCCCAGCTCGGCGGCCCCGACGAACGCGACGGCATCTCCAGCCGCGGCTGGGCGCTGGGCTACCTCGGCGGCGGCCTGCTGCTGGCCGGCAACCTGGTCGCGGTCACCCTGCTCAGCGAGGACGGCAACCCGCAGCGCACCCTGGACCTGGCCCGCTGGTCCATCGTCTCGGCCGGCGTGTGGTGGGCGGTGTTCACCCTGGTGCCGCTGCGCTGGCTGAGCGAGCGGCCCACCGCCGCGGCCCTCGCCGCCGGTGGCCGCGGCAACGTGTTCACCGACGGCTTCCGCCAGCTCGCCCGCACCCTGCGCGAGATCAAGGCGTACCCGCTGACGCTGTTCTTCCTGCTCGCCTTCCTGGTCTACAACGACGGCATCCAGACCGTCATCACCCTGGCCAGCCAGTACGGCACCGAGGAGCTGCGCCTGGGGCAGAGCACCCTGATCACCACCATCCTGCTGGTGCAGTTCCTCGCCTTCGGCGGCGCGCTCAGCCTCGGCGCCCTCGCCCGGCGCATCGGCGCCTGGAAGACCGTGCTGCTGAGCCTGGTGCTGTGGACCGGGGTGATCGTCGCCGCGTTCCGCCTTCCGGCCGAGGCGCCGCTGCCGTTCATGGTGCTCGGGGCCGCGATCGGCCTGGTGCTGGGCGGCAGCCAGGCGCTGAGCCGGTCGCTGTTCAGCCAGCTCATCCCCGCCGGCAAGGAAGGCGAGTACTACGGCTTCTACGAGATCAGCGACAAGGGCACCAGCTGGCTCGGCCCGCTCGCGTTCGGCCTGGTGTTCCAGCTCACCGCCTCCTACCGGGTCGGCCTGGTCTCCCTGCTGATCTTCTTCGTCGTCGGGTTCCTGCTGCTGCTGGCGGTGCCGATCCGCCGGGCCATCGTCGCCGCCGGCAACACCCCGCCCCGGGTGCTCTGACCCGCGTCCGGCGTGCGTGCGGCAGATCCGGCCGGGTCGATCGGTTAGGCTGCCCGACCGTGACCGACGACGCCGCTGCCGCCCAGACCTGCCTGGCCCGCCCGCTGCCCGGCCCGCACGACACCCCGGTCGGCTGCGCCGCGGCGCGCGGGGCGGACGGGCGGCCGCTGCACGCGGCGGCGCTGAAGTTCTTCTGGGGGCCGATGGACTGCGGCAAGTCCACGATGGCCCTGCAGATGAACTACAACCACTCCCGGCAGGGCCGTCGCGGCCTGGTCACCACCCGTATCGACCGGTCGCTGGGCCCCCGGGTGACCACCCGGATCGGCCTGGCCCACGACGCCGTCGAGGTCACCGACGACCTCGACCTGCGCGCGCTGGTGCGCGACACCTGGGCCGAGGGGGTCCGCGTCGACTACCTCATCTGCGACGAGGCCAGCTTCTACAGTGTCGACCACGTCGAGCAGATGGCCGAGCTGGTCGACCGCTACGACGTGGACGTGTACGCCTTCGGCCTGGCCACCGACTTCCGCTCCTGCCTGTTCCCGGCCGCGCAGCGGCTGTTCGAACTCGCCGACGAGGTGGCCCGCATCCAGGTCGAGGTGCTCTGCTGGTGCGGCCGGGAAGGGCTGCTCAACGCCCGGGTGGTCGGCGGGCGGGTGGTCCGCGAGGGCGCGCAGGTCGTCATCGGCGACACGGTGGACACCGCCGACGTGCGCTACCAGGTGCTCTGCCGGCGGCACTACCGCGCCGGCGACCTCGGTCCGCGCCACTGACCGCGCGGCTCAGTACGGGTCGCCGCAGACCCGCCACCCGCCGTCCTCATTCACCACGGACAGCGTCCGCTCCTCGGTGGCGCCGCCCTCCCGGGTCAGCCGCACCTGCACGGCGCCATGCGGGCGACCCCGCCGGGTGGCCACCGACACGTCGACGATCTCGTAGCCGCTGACCACCGGCGGGGTGCGCACCCAACTGGTGAAGCCGATCTCGCTCCACCGGCTGCGCGCGTCGGCGCAGAGCCGGTCGTACGCCCCGGCGCTGTCGCCCGCGGTCACCTGCCGCAGGAAACCGTCGGCGGTCTCCCGCACCGGCCCGCTGGCCTGGGTGACCACCTGCAGGTTCCAGGCGCCCAGCCCGGCCACCCCCACGCAGCACAACGCCACGCCCAGGCCGGCGAAGACCAGCCCGGTGCGGACCGGGCGGCGCCGCCGGGCCGGCCGGCTCCACGGCTGCTCAGCGCCCATATCTGTCGACGGTAGAGAACGGCAGGGCCCGCGCGCAGGAAAGTCGCCCGGTCCCGGCGGCCGCCACCGCGGCTCACGGCTCGATCAGGCCGGCCCGGATGGCGTAGCGGGTCAGCTCCAGCCGGTCACGCAGGCCGAGCTTCTGCAACAGGTTCGCCCGGTGCCGTTCCACGGTCTTAACGCTGATGAACAGCAGCCGCGCGATCTCCTTCGAGGAGTGGCCTTCGGCGACCAGCTTGAGGATCTCCTCCTCGCGCTCGGTGATGGCCCGCGCCGGCGGGTCCGCGCCCTGCGCGCTGCGCTCCAGGAAGTTGCGGATCAGCGCGTTGACCGCGCCCGGGTAGAGGAACGGCTCGTCGCGCATGGCGGCCCGGCACGCCTCCACCAGGTCCCGGTCGGCAACGGACTTGAGCACGTAGCCGTTCGCGCCGGCCTTCAGCGCCTCGAAGAAGTACTGCTCGTTGTCGTACATGGTCAGGATGAGGATGCGCAGGTCCGGTTGCTGGCGGGCCAGTTCCCGGGCGGCCTGCAGGCCGGTCATCCGGGGCATGGCGATGTCCAGGATGACCAGGTCGGGGCGCTCGGTGGCGGCCAGGGTGAGCGCCTCCGCGCCGTCACCGGCCTCGGCCACCACGGTCAGGTCCGGCTCGCTGTCCAGGATGAGCCGCACCCCCCGGCGGACCAGGGCGTGGTCGTCGGCGAGCAGGATCCGGGTGGTCACGACCCGCCCCGCTCGTCCACCGGCACGGTCAACCGCACCTCAGTGCCGCCGCCCGCCACCGGGCCCACGCTCAGCTGGGCGCCGATCAGCAGGGCACGCTCCCGCATGCCACGGATGCCGGCGCCCTCCGCCGCGGCGCCGACGCCCCGCCCGTCGTCGCATACCCGCAGCCGCACGGCCCCGGTACGACGCTCCAGCGACACCTCGACCGCCCTGGCCTTGCTGTGCCGGACGGTGTTGGTCAACGCCTCCTGGGCCACCCGGTAGAGCACCAGCTCGGCCTCGCTGCCGAGGGCCGGCAGGTCCGCGGCGAGGTGCTGCTCCACGGTCAGGTCGGTGTGCCCGGTGATCTCGGGGACGAGAGCCTTGAGCGCGCTGACCAGCCCCAGCTCCTCCAGCACTCCCGGGCGTAGCCGGCGGGCGATGCGGCGGATCTCGTCGAGGCTGTCGCGGGTGGTCTCCTGCACCTGCGTCAGCTGCCCGCGCAGCGGCTCGGGGGCGCGCCGGGCCACCTGCTTGAGTTCGAGCAGCACCGCGGTCAGCGTCTGGCCGACCTCGTCGTGCAGCTCCTGGGCGACGCGGCGGCGTTCGGCCTCCTGGGCGGAGAGCGCGGCGGCGGCGCTGGCGGCCCGCTCCGCCTCGAGCCGGTCGATCATGGCGTTGAAGGCGTGGATCAGCTCCGCGGTGCCGCCGGGGCCGGCGGGCACCAGGGGCGCCTCGGGCTGCAGCAGGTCGATGGTGGTCATGGCCCGGGCCAGCCGCCGCAGCGGCGCCAGGCCCACCCGCAGCAACGCGGCGTTGGCGACCAGCATCGCCGCGAGCCCCACGGCCAGGACGACCGCCTCGGTGAGCAGCACCGGGGTGGAGACGGTGACCGGACCGAGCAGCAGCAGTGTGGCGATGACCAGCACGGCGGCGTTGAGCAGGAAGATCCGCCAGAACAGCGACACCAGTGCGCCCCTCCTTCCCCCGACCCGCCGCCGGTGGCCGGCCGGACCGCGGTCGCGGTCCGCCACCATCCTGACCAGTCTGTCCGGCGCCGGCGGCCGGTGTACATGCGTGGCCACACCCATTTGCCCGCCGTGGCCCACCCATGCCCGCCCGCGCCTGACGTCTGGGTTCATCCGGCGGCCCGGGCCCGGCGGGTGTGCCGGCCGGTCGTGGTGGGCGCCGGCGGATCGCGGCGCGGAGAAACGCCACGGCCAGCATGGCACGCCCGGCCGCCGGGGGTGACGGGTGCCGGCCGGGCGGTGCGCGGAGCGCGCGACGGCGGTGGCCGCGGCAGGCCCGACCGGGGCGTCGGACTACAGGCCGGCACCGGCGCCAAATGGGTGTCAGACCCGATGGTCGGGTGACGCCCCGGGCGGCTGAACTTGCAGCACGAGGCCGGACGCGCCGTCCGGCCCGCGACCCCGCCACCCTCCCCGGCGGCCCTTCCCGGCGGCCTCGCGCCGCCGGGAAGGGCTGGTGGTCGCCGACCCTTACCCGGAGGAACCCGTGACCGCAACGCAGGTGCCGCCCGCACCGACGACACCGCCCGCCGGACCGCCCGACGGCACGCACCACGGCCGGCACGGCCCGCCGGGCGGGCGCCCGTGAGCGCCGTACCCGCCGTCGCCGCCATCGCGATCTTCGCGGTGGCGTTCCTGTTCATCGCCACCGAGAAGATCAACCGGGTGGCGGTGGTGCTGGGGGCGGCCGGCCTGATGGCTCTGCTCGGCCTGGTGCCGGGCTCGGACGTGTTCTACGCCCACCACGCCGGCATCGACTGGGACGTCATCTTCCTGCTCCTCGGCATGATGGTCATCGTCGGGGTGGTCAAGCAGACCGGCGTGTTCGAGTTCCTGGCGATCTGGGCGGCGCAACGCTCGCAAGGGCGCCCGTACCGGCTGATGGCGCTGCTCGTGGGGATCACCGGCCTCGCGTCCCCGTTCCTGGACAACGTCACCACCGTGATGCTGGTCGCCCCGATCACCATCTCGGTCTGCCGCCGGCTGGGCATCTCCGCCGCCCCGTACCTGATCGCCGAGGTGCTCGCGTCCAACATCGGCGGCGCCGCGACGCTCATCGGGGACCCGCCGAACATCATCATCGGCAGCCGCGCCGGGCTGAGCTTCAACGACTTCCTGGTGCACATGGCCCCGATCACCGTGGTGATGTTCCTGGCCTTCCTGGTGCTGGCGCGGTTCATGTTCCGCAAGTCGTTCGAGTACCACCCGGAGCGGTTCGCGGCGGTCCGCGACATGGACGCCCGCGCCGCGATCACCGATTCGGCCATGCTGACCCGCTGCCTGGTCGTGCTCGTCCTGGTCATGGTCGGCTTCGCGCTGCACACCGTGACCGGTGTCGACGTGGCGATCGTCGCCCTGCTCGGCGCCGGGGTGATGGTGCTGGTCACCCGGGCCGACACCGCGAAGTACCTGGCCGAGGTGGAGTGGGCGACGCTGACGTTCTTCCTGGGACTGTTCGTGATGGTCGCCGGGCTGACCGAGACCGGGGTCATCGAGCAGATCGGGCAGTGGGCGAGCAACGCCGTCGGTGACAGCTGGTTCGCCGGCGCGTCCAGCCTCATCTTCGGCTCGGCGGTGCTCGGCGCGTTCTTCGACAACATCCCGTACACGGCGACGATGGCGCCCATCGTGGCGGACATCGCCAGCCAGGCGGACCCGCAGACCGGACAGGCGCTGTGGTGGTCCTTCGCCCTCGGCGCCGATCTCGGCGGCAACGGCACCGCCGTCGCGGCCAGCGCCAACATCGTCGTGCTGGGCATCGCGGCCCGCGCCGGCGAACCGATCAGCTTCTGGCAGTTCACCCGGTACGGCATCGCCACCACGGTGCTGACCACGCTGATCGCCTGGGGGTACGTGTGGCTGCGCTACTTCGCCTGACCGACCGGGCCGACGCGAGGGGGGTCGCGGCAAACCTGACCCGCCCCACCAGCGAAGAGGAGATGACCATGCAGATCGAACGCACCGCGTTGCCCGGCATCGGGATCGGCTACACCCTGCACACGGTGGAGGGACGGTCGCTCGGCGTGCTGCACCACCACGGCGGGCGCCGCGATCTGCTCCTCTACGCGCCCGGCGACCCGGACACCGTCGAGCGGTCGCTGACCCTCACCCCCGCCGAGGCACGGGAACTGGCGGAACTGCTGCACCCGGTCGCCACCATCGACCACGTCCCCGACCTGGAGCAGCGGACCGGGTCGTTGACCGTCGCCGCGGTGCCGGTCACCGCCGTCTCGCCGCACGGCGGGCGTGCCCTGCGCGACGTGGTCGCGGACGTCCCCGGTGTGACCGTGGTCGCCGTGATCCGGGACGGGCGGACGATCACCGCGCCCGGGCCGGAACACCGGCTCGCGCACGGTGACGCCCTGCTCGTCGCCGGCACCCCCGAGGGCGTCGGCGCGTTGAGCCGCCGGCTCACCCCCGCCGAGCCGTAACTCCGTCGCGGGTACCTGCCAGAGGATGTCAGGTACCCGCGGCAGGCTGGCGGGCATGACAGTGACAGCCGACCTCGCCATGGTCAACCTCGACAGCGCCGACCCGGCCGCGCACGCCGCCTTCTACCACCGGGTGCTCGGCTGGGAGATCACCCACAGCCAGCCCGAGTACGCCATGATCTCGGGCGGTGGCGTGGCCATCGGCTTCGGGCTGGTGGCGGGCTACCGCCCGCCGTCCTGGCCGGACGCCTCCGGCGGCAAGCGCTACCACCTCGACCTGTACGTCGACGACCTCGCATTGGCCGAGAAGGAGTTCGTGGCGGCGGGCGCGTCGAAGCCGGAGTTCCAGCCCGGCGACGGGCGGTGGGTGGTTCTCGTCGACCCGATCGGGCAGCCGTTCTGCATCTGCCCCCGCCCCCAGGGCTGAACCCGTCGCCGGCCCGGGCCGTCAGCCGCGGCGGCGGGCCCGGGCCGCCCAGATCACGTACGCCGGGTCCCGGTCCAGGTTGTGCCGGTCCCGGTCGTAGCGGCGGGTGGTGCGGGGATCGGCGTGGCCCATCGCGTCCTGGACGTCCTCCAGCGGGACGCCCTCAGCGCGGGCGGTGGTGGCGAAGGCGTGCCGCAGCGAGTGCGGCGACAGCTTCGCCCAGGCCGGGATCCCGGCCGTCCGGGCCAGCCGGCGCACCAACCGGAACACCGAGTGCCGGTCGAGCCGGGCGCCGCTGGCGGTGACCAGCAGCGGCCCGGCCAGCTCGGTCACCGGCATCCCCTGGGCGGCGGCCCGCTGGGCCAGGTAGGCGTCCACCGCGTACGCGGTGCCCGGGGTGAGCGCCCGGCGGCGGGCCTTGCCGCCCTTGCCGACGAACCGGACGCTGCGGTGCCCCCGCTCGGCGCCCAGGTCGGCCAGGTCCAGCGAGACCAGCTCCCCGACCCGCAGCCCGAGATCGGCCAGGAGCGCGATGGTGGCGCGGTTGCGCACGGCGGTCGGCCCGGTGTCCGCCTCGGCGGCGGCGAGCAGCGCGTCCACCTCCTGCGGGGTGAGCCCGACGGTGGCCGAGTGGTCCCGGTCGATGCGCGGCCGGTCCGCGCCGGCCACCGGGTTGGCGTCGACAGCGCGCAGCTTGACCAGGAAGTCGTACCAGCTGGAGAGCGCGGAGAGCTTGCGTGCGACGGTGGCCGGGGTCAGCGGGCGGCCGCTGCGGACCGCCAGCGTGGACTCCAGCGTCCGGGCGTACTCGTTGACGTGCAGGAAGTTCGCCCGCAGCGGGTCCAGCTCGCGGGCGGCGCACCAGGCGAGCCAGCCGGCGATGTCCCGGCGGTACGCGTCCCGGGTGTGCTCGCTCAGCCGCCGGTTGCGCAGCCACGCCTCGGTGAAGTCGGTGGGTCCGCCCGGTAGGGCGGGCGGGGCCGACGGGCCGGGCAGCACCGGGGTGTCCGAGAAGAGCATGTGAAAAAGGTTCTCAGCCCCGGGTGGGAATCGGGATGAGGCGCGCCCGACCGGTTCCCGACAGCGCGGTCTCCCCGGCCGCCGCCGGGACCGCCGGCCGGGGGTACCGTCGGGCGGTGCGCGCGAGTCGGCTGGTGAACCTGCTGCTGCTCCTGCAGACCCGGGGCCGGATGACCGCGCAGGAACTCGCCGACGCGCTGGAGGTGTCGGTGCGTACCGTCTACCGCGACGTCGAGTCGCTCGGCGCCGCCGGTGTCCCGGTTTACGCCGACCGGGGGCCGGCCGGCGGGTACCGCCTGCTGGACGGCTACCGCACCCGGCTGACCGGGCTCACCGCCGACGAGGCCGAGGCGTTGTTCCTCACCGGCATGCCCGGCCCGGCGGCCGAGCTGGGACTCGGCTCGGTGCTCGCCACCGCCGAGCTGAAGCTGCGCGCCGCGCTGCCGGCGGAGCTGGCCGACCGGGGCGAGCGCATCCGGCAGCGGTTCCACCTCGACGCGCCGACCTGGTTCCGGGAACCCGAGCCGACCCCGCACCTGGCCGCGCTGGCCCGCGCGGTGTGGGAGGACCGCCGGGTCGAGGTGCGCTACCGGCGGTGGAAGGCGCCCCGGGAGGTGACCCGGGTGCTCGCCCCGCTGGGCGTGGTGCTCAAGGCCGGCCGCTGGTACCTGCTCGCCGACGCCGGCGGCGAGGTGCGCACCTACCGGGTCGGGGCGGTGCTCGACCTGACCGTCCTCGACGAGCGCTTCGACCGGCCGGACGACTTCGACCTGGGCCGCTGCTGGCAGGAGTACGCCGACCGCTACGAGCGCGGCGTCTACCGGGCCGAGGCGACGGTGCGGATGACGGCGGCGGCGCTGGACCTGGCCGGGTACGTCTTCCCACCGGCGATGAGCCGGGCCGCGCGGGCGGCGGCCAGCGCGCCGGACGAGCACGGCTGGCTGCGTACCACGGTGCCGATCGAGTCGGTCAAGCACGGCCACATCGAGCTGCTGAAGCTCGGCGCCGAGGTGGAGGTGCTGGCGCCGGCGGAACTGCGGGAGCGGTTCGTCGGGACCGCGCGGGCGCTGGCCGAGATCTACGCGCCGGCGACCTGACGCGCGCCGCGGAGCCCGGCGGCGGGCGGCACGCCGGCGGCCGGGCGCTGGGGGGCGGGCCGGTCGCGCCGCCCCGCCCCCGCAGGCGGTCAGGCGTTGATCTGCTTGCGGCCGTTGCCGTTGGCGGTGATGCTGATCCGCCGCGGCTTGGCCCGCTCGGCGATGGGGATGCGCAGCGTCAGCACGCCGTTGTCGTAACCCGCCTCGAGCTTGTCGGTGTCGAGCGTGTCGCCGAGGAAGAGCTGCCGGCTGAAGGTGCCCATCGGGCGCTCGGCGGCGACGAGCTCGACGTTGTCGCCGGTGGGCCGGCGGCGCTCGGCGCGGACGGTCAGCACGTTGCGCTCCACGGTGCAGTCGATGCTGTCCGGGTCGACGCCGGGCAGGTCGAACGCGGCGTAGAAGTAGTCGCCGTCGCGGTAGGCGTCCATGTGCATCATCGCCGGGCGGGCGGTGGTGCCGAAGAACTGCTCGGTGATCCGGTCGATCTCGCGGAACGGGTCGGTGCGCATCAGCATGGTCGTGCCTCCTCGGTTCTCCTGGCCGAAGGTGTCAGGTTGAGTCTGGATGGCTCAACTTCCTCTTCTGTGATAGCGCGGGACACGACGGTCGTCAAGTTCGGGGCAGGAGCTTCTCGAACCAGTGCTCGGCGTACCGGTCGGCGGAGAAGGCGGGGATCTCGACGTAGCCGTGCCGGGCGTACAGGGCGCGGGCCTCGACCAGGTCGCCGCGGGTGTCCAGCCGGATCCGGTCGGCCCCGGCGGCGCGGGCGCGCTGCTCGACCGCAGCGAGCAGGGCGGCACCGCCGCCCCGGCCCCGGTGCCCGGGGCGGACGTAGACCCGGGTGAGTTCGGCCCAGTCGGGCCGCAGCCGCAGCCCGGCGCAGCCGGCCGGGCGGCCCCGGTAGGTCGCGATCAGGAAGATCCCGGTGGGCGGGGCCAGGTCGTGGCTGGGTGAGTCGGCCATCGCGGCGGCCACCTCACCCGGGCGCGCGGGGCGGCGATGATAGCGGCGGACCATCTCCTCGAAGTACTCCTCGAGCAGGGCCGCGGCGTCGGGCTGGTCGGGGCGGGCGGGACCGGTCGTCCAACCGACCCGGGTGGGCGTCGTCACGAGTTGATCCTCGCCCGGGGGTCAACGGATTTCGGGCGGCGCGGCGCCGGCGCCGTGGTTGCGCCGGCACCGCACCTCGTCGGGCGGTCAGCGACGGCGGGCCGGCAGGAGGGCGATCAGCGCCGCCGGCACCGCCAGGTGCATGGCGCCCAGGGCGACCTTGGCGCCGCCGGTGGCGTCGGTGGCGATGACCGGGAGGAGCGAGAGCAGCGCCACCACCACGGCGAGCACCGTCCAGATCGCGGTCCCCCGCCGGGTCAGTCGCTCCAGGACGGCCAGCGCCGCCCAGCCCAGCAGGGCCGAGCCGAGCGACACCGTGATGATCGCGGCGGGGCCGAGCACCATCGCCGGCTGCCCCGGGTTCCGGACGGTGTAGTCGACCCCGGCGACCGCGCCGGCGGCCCAGATGAGCACGCAGGCCACGACGGCGGCGGCCACGCCGAGGGCGCGGCGACGCAGGGATGAGGCAGGGGTGGTGGCGGGCGACGCGGTCACGGTCATGGTTGCTCCTCGGTCGGGGACGCGAACAACTGAGACCGTAACAGATCGTCTCGATCGGAACTATCTCTGTCGGAACTAAAATCCGGGGCGGCTGCCCGGACCGCACGCGCCGCTGCCCGCCAGCCGCCCGGCCACCAGCGCCTCGATCGACCGCAGGAACACCTCGCGGTCGGCCTCGGGCAGCGCGGCGAGCACGTCCCGCTGGATGCGCGCCGCGATCTCCTGCGCCCGGTGCAGCACCTTCTCGCCCTCCGGGGTGACCTCCACCAGGCGGGCCCGCCGGTCGCTCGGCGACGGCCGGCGGCGGACCAGGCCGGCGGCCTCCAACTGGTCCAGCGTCACGACCATGGTGGTCTTGTCGATCCCGCACCGCTCGCCGAGTTGCCGCTGGGTGAGCCCGCCGGGCCGGGCCATCAGCAGCACGCAGTGCGCCCGGGGTGAGATGCCCAGTTCGGCCAGCCCGGCGGCGTGCTCGCCGGTCAGCGCGTGGCTGGCCCAGGAGAGCAGGAACATCAGGTCCCGGGTGCCACCGGGCGAACACGAGGTCATGCGCCGAGGCTAACAAGATGTTCCCCGGCGGGATCGTTTCGCCGACGGACGATCAGCCGCCGGTGCGCCAGTAGACGCCCTGCTCCCGGGCCAGCAGGTGCTCGTCGACCAGGTACCGCCGCAGAGTGACGTGGTCCGATCCGCCGCCGGCGCACCAGGCGCGCAGCGTGTCGTCCACCGCCCGCTCCGGATAGCGCACGCCCGGCTCGAAGGCGGCGGCGATGCGCGCGAGCAGCACCCGGCGCCGGCCGCGCTGCGCCGGCAGGGCGACCAGCATCCCGTCGCGCAGGAACGTCCGCAGGATCTTCTGCTCCGGCTCCTCCGCCGGCCGCGCCGGCGGATCGGTGCGGGCCGCCTCGCGCAGCCGCTCGGCGTCCACCCGCAGGTCACCGTCGTCGCCGGCGACCAGGCCGGCGTCGCGCAGCCGGCGGATCGCCGTGACGACCGGCCGCGCGGCCAGCCCGGTGCGACCGGCCACCGCGGCCGCGTCGGCCGCGCCGAGCACGATCGCCGCGAAGACCTGTCGTCGTACGTCGTCGGCGAGCGCTCCCGCCAGCACCTGGGCCATCATGCCGGCCACCCTGCCAGCGGGCGTACCGGCGGCGCCAGGCGATTTCCGCCGGTCAGTCGGCGGGCCGCTCGGCGACCAGCACCACCCGGCGCAGCAGGTCGGCCAGCAGCTGCCGCTGCTCCGGTTCGAGGGCGGCAAGCAGCCGGTGCTCCTCGGTGCCGCGTACGTCCATCGCCCCCTGCCAGGCGGCCCGGCCGGCGTCGGTGAGCTCCACGTCCACCCGGCGTCGGTCGGTGGCCGACGGGATGCGCTGCACGAACCCCCGTCGGGCCAGCGTGTCCACCCGGGCGGTCACCGAGGCGGGCGCCATGGCCAGGTCGCGGGCCAGGTCGGAGGGGGCGGCCCGGCCGCCGCGGCCGGCCAGCACGTGCAGCGTGTCGTACTCGTGCCGCTGCAGGTCCAGCTCGGCCAGCACCCGCTGCTTCACCGCGCGCAGGTGCCGGGTGAGGAACTGCATTCGGGTGACCGCGCCCTCGACGTCGGGGTCAAGGTCGGGCAGCACCGGCAGCCAGCGCTCGACGTGCCGGTCGACATGGTCGCGGGCGGTCATGCCGGCGAGCATACGTCAATGCCGAAATATTCGTTGTCGAAAGGTTCGATGTCGAAGTAACCTGTCCCGGTGACCCATCCCCTCCGCGTCCATTCCTTCCGGCTGCTCTTCCTGGGCCGTACCGTCTCGGCCGTCGGCGACGCCGTCGTGCCCGCCGCCCTCGCCCTGGCCGTGCTCCGGGCCACCGGCTCCACCTCGGCGCTCGCCCTCGTACTGGCCTGCGCGATGGTGCCCCGACTGTTGCTGCTCCCGCTCGGCGGCGTGCTCGCCGACCGGCTCGACGCCCGCCGTGTGGCGATCCTCGCCGACCTGGTGCGCTGCCTCGCGCAACTCGTCGTCGGCCTCGAACTCCTCGGCGGGGCATCGCTGGCCACCATCGCGGTGGCCGCCGCGGTCGGCGGCGGCGCCAGCGCGTTCGCCATACCCACCGCCTCCCCCCTGGTCGCCGGGACCGTCGACGCGGCTCAGCGCCAGCCGGCCAACGCCCTGCTCGGCGTCACCGCCAACGCCAGTCGCCTCGCCGGCCCCGCCCTGGCCGGTGCGCTGATCTGGGCCGCCGGACCGGGCTGGGCGTTCATCCTCGACGCCGCGACGTTCGCGATCAGCGCGCTGCTCCTCGCCGTCATCCGGGTCCGCCACGTCCCCGTGCCGAAACGGACCGTCCTTGCCGACCTGGTGCACGGCTGGCAGGAGGTCCGCGCGCGGGACTGGTACTGGACCAGCCTGGTCGCCCACGGGGTGTGGAACGGCGCCGCCGCCGTGCTGATGACCCTCGGCCCCGCGGTCGCGGTACACCGCCTCGGCGGCGAGGGCGTCTGGGTGCTGCTGCTGCAGGCCGGGGCGGTCGGCATGCTCACCGGGTCGCTGCTGGCCGCGCGGATCCGGCCCCGCCGCCCGGTGCTGCTCGCCAACCTCGCCCTGGCCGGCTACGCAGCCCCGCTGGCCCTGCTGGCCGTCGCCGCGCCCGCCCCGCTGGTGATCGCCGCCTACGGCCTGGCGCTCACCGCCCTCGGCTTCCTCAACCCGGTCTGGGAGACCGTCGTGCAGCACCAGTTTCCGCCGCAGGTGCTCGCCCGGGTCACCTCGTACGACTGGCTGGTCTCGCTGAGCGCGATGCCGCTCGGCTACGCCCTGGCACCGGTCGCGGCGCGGGCGTTCGGCGAACCCGCGCCGCTGCTCGCGGCCGGCCTGCTGGTCCTCGTCGCCTGCGCGGGCACCGCCGCCGTGCCCGGCGTCCGCCGGCTGACCACGACCCCGGCGCCGCGCGACGACCTCGCGGTTGCCGCGCGCTGACTCAGAGCGGGTGCCCGGTGGTGGCGTCCACGTGGTCGGGGACCGGGTCGTGCCGGTCCCCGACGCTGGACGTGCCGGACGGCTCGAACATCAGGATCGACGCGCCGGCCGCCGACGACGGTCGGTGCGCCACCCCGCGCGGTACGACGTGGACGGACCCGCGCGGCAGCACCACCTCGCGCTCGGCGCCGCCGTCGGCGTCGCGCAGCGCGATGCGCAACTCTCCCTCCAGGACCAGGAAGAACTCGTCGGTGTCGTCGTGGGTGTGCCAGACGTGCTCGCCGGCCACCTTGGCGATCCGCACGTCATAGTCGTTGACCCGGGTGACGATCCGCGGGCTCCACAGCTGGGTGAACCCGGCCAGCGCGGTCGCCAGGTCGATCGGCTCAGCTCTCATCCGTCCATCCTGCCCGGCCGCACCGCTCCCCGTCAGCCCGCGCCGCGGGGCAGCACTCGGTGGTATCGGCGGGTGATGATGAGCGGGTGGCCGAACCCGTCACCGACGCCGCCGCCCGGGCCCCCGCTGAGCCGACCGCGCCGGACCACCCGCCCGCAACCGGTCCGCGCGCCCGCGGCCCGTGGCTGGTCGCCGCCGCCACGACCACGGTGCTGCTGCTGCTCGCCACCCGTTACGGCTACCACCGCGACGAGCTGTACTTCCTGCTCTGCGGCCGGCACCTCGACTGGGGCTACGTCGACCAGGGCCCGCTGGTGCCGGCGCTGGCCCGGCTCACCGACACCGTGGCCCCGGGCAGCCTGCTCGCGCTGCGCACGCCGTCGGCGCTGATCGCCGGCGCCGCGGTGCTGCTCGCCGCGGCGATCGCCCGGGAACTCGGCGCGCGGCAGGGCGGGCAGACCTTCGCCGCCTTCCTCGCCGCCACCTCCGGCATCGTCCTCGCTCCCGGGCACCTGCTCAGCACCACCACCGTCGACCTGCTGGTCTGGCTGACCGCGGCGTGGTGCGCGGTCCGGCTGCTGCGCACCGGCGACAGCCGCTGGGCGCTCGGCGTCGGGCTGGCCCTCGGCGTCGGGATGCTCAACAAGCTGCTGCCCGCCCTGCTCGCGGCCGGGCTGCTCGCCGGGGTGGCCGTCGCCGGGCCACGCCGGCTGCTGCGCGACCGGTGGGTGCTCGCTGCCGCCGCGCTGGCCGCGGTGCTCGCCGCACCCACCCTGATCTGGCAGGCCAGCCACGGGTTCCCGCAGCTGTCGGTGGCCGCCTCGATCGCCGACGGGGACAGCTCCTACAGCGGTCGTCTCGACGCCCTCATCCTGCAGTTCGTCATCATCAGCCCGTACGCGGTGCCGATCTGGGTGGCCGGGCTGGTGGCGCTGCTGCGCCGGCCGGCGTGGCGGGCCTACCGGGCGGTGGCCTGGGCGTGGCTGGTGGTCGTCACCGTGGTGCTGGTCGCCGGCGGCAAGGGCTACTACGACGCGCCACTGCTGCTGGTGCTCACCGCCGCCGGCGCGGTGGTCGCCGCCGGCTGGGCCGCCCGGGCCCGCTGGCGGCGCGGCCTGCTGGCGGCCGGCGCTGCGCTGACCGTCGCCGGCAGCGCGGTGCTGCTGCTGCCCACCCTGCCCCCGCAGCAGCTGCCCGACTTCGTGGTCGCGGTCAACTACGACGCCGGCGAGACGATCGGCTGGCCCGCGTTCGCCGACTCACTCGCCACCGTCCACCGTGGCCTCCCCGCCGAGGAGCGCGCGCGGGCCGTGGTCTTCACCGGCAACTACGGCGAGGCGGGCGCGGTGGCCCGCTACGGGCCGGCCCGGGGCCTGCCCGCCGCCTACTCCGGACACAACAGCATGGCCGACTTCGGCCGCCCGCCGGAGAGCGCCGACGTGGTGATCGCCGTCGGATGGCAGCGCCCCGACCGGCTGCGCGGCTGGTTCACCGAGGTCACCCTGGCCGGGCAGGTGGACCAGCGGGTCGAGGTGGACAACGACGAGAACGGCGGCCCGATCTGGGTCTGCCGCGGGCTGCGGCGCCCGTGGGCGCAGATCTGGGACACCGAGGTACGCCACCGCGGCTGAGCCGGCGACCGCCGTGCGTCGCGGCCGGCCGCGGGTCACTCCCCCGTCGGCCCGCCCGCCAGCTCGGCGACGATGTCCAGGTGCCCGAGGTGGCGGGCGTACTCCTGGAGCAGGTGGAACAGCACCCGTTCCAGGGTCGCCGGGTCGGCGCCCTCCCACCGCGGGCCCGGCGCGCCGACCGCCGCCAGGTCGTTGCCGCTCACCACCGCGCTGGTGTGCGCGCCCTGCGCGCGTAGCGCCGCCACCAGGTCCTCCCGGGTCTCCTCGGGCGCGATGTGCCAGCGGTCACCGCGGCGGTCGCCCCACGGCTCGGCGACGTCGCGGCCCTGGAACCCCCATTCGATCCAGCGCAGCTCCACGTACCGCAGGTGCTTGACCAGCTCCAGCGGCGTCCAGCCGGACGACAGCCGGCTACGGCGCACCTCCTCCTCGGGCAGCGCGGAGACCTTGGCCAGCAGGCTTTCCCGGAAGTAGTCGAGGTAGCGCAGGAACACCTCGGTACGGTTGGCGGCCGGGACGGTGGGCGAGGGAAACGGCATCGTCACCGGGCCATTCTCCGCCGGCCGGCCCGGCAGCGCGAACGGGGTCGGCCCGGCGCTGCGCGGCGACGGCGGGTGCGGCAGAGTGGCACCGAAGACCGAGGGCGGCCCGACGGGCCGGTGCGGGAGGGCGGTGGCCGTGGAGGGTCCGACCGGCGTGGTGTTCCCGAAGACCGACGCGGGGCGCAGCACCTCCGCGCTCGGTCGCGCGGTCGTCGCCGACGCGCTGCGCGCCGTCGACCCGGTCGGCGCCCGCTCGGCGGAGCACGAGACGAACTGGCGGCACGGCTACCTCGGGCACTTCCGGCGGCTCGTCGAGGCGGGTCTGCTCTCCCGCGACGCCGCGGTGACCATCGCCCGGGACGGGCTCGCCTCGCTGCACCGCCGGATGACCGTGGTGCGCGACGACGGCGCCGAGGTCGGCCTGGCCGACGTCTTCGGCGCCGCCACCGGCGTCGCGCCGCTGGGCACGGCGACGGTCACCGGCGCCGGCGAGGTGGAACGCGAACTGTCCCTGCCGTACCGGGGCGGGCGGCTGCGCGGCGACGACCTGCTCCGCCGGCTCGACGCCTGGGTCGGCGCCGGCGTCGTCGAGCCGTCCTGCGCCGAGGCCGTACGCGCCGTCGCGGCCAATCCGGACTGGCTCGACCTGCGCGACCAGCGCGTGGTCGTGCTCGGCGCGGGCGCGGAGATGGGGCCGCTGCCGTCGGTGCTGCGCTGGGGCGGCGAGGTGATCGCGGTCGACCTGCCGCGGCCGGAGCTCTGGCGGCGGCTGCTGCAGACCACCCGCCGCTTCGGTGGGCGGCTGCACCTGCCGGTGCCCGCCGGCACCGACGCCGACGACGCCGCGCTGGCCGACCATGCCGGCGCCGACCTGCTGCACCGGCTGCCGCAGGTGGCCGACTGGCTGCTCGGCGTCGACGGCCGGCTGGTGCTGGGCAACTACGTCTACGCCGACGGCGCCACCAACGTCCGGGTCGCCACTGCGGTCGACGCGCTCACCCGCCACCTGCAGGACCGGCGCGACGACGTGGCGCTGGCCTTCCTGGCCACCCCCACCGACGTCTTCGCCGTCCCCGGCGACGCGGTACGCCACGCCGAGCGGGGCTACGCGGCCCGCGGCGTCGTCCGCCGGTCGCTGCGGCTGGCCTCCGGCGGCCGGCTGCTGCACCGCAACTACCCGCCGGACGCCGACCCGGGCATCAACGACAGCCTCGTCCCCCAGCAGGGCCCCAACTACGCGCTGGCGAAGCGGTTGCAGCGGTGGCGGGCGACGGTGGCCCGGGAGGCGGGGTCGACCGTGTCGTTCAAGGTCGCGCCGCCCACCCGCACCCGCTCGGTGCTGCGCAACCGGGCGCTGGCCGCCGCGTACGCGGGCGCGCACCGGTTCGGCATCGAGGTGTTCGAGCCGGCCACCAGCAACACCCTGATGGCCGCGCTGCTCGTGCACGACCTGCGCACCGGCGGGCCCGCCCAGCCGCACCCGTGGCAGGACGAGGCGTACGGCGCGGCGCACGGCGGGCTGTGGCGGGTGCCGTACGCCCCACGCAGCGCCCTGGGCCTGGCCGTGCTGCTCGGCCTCGGCGGCGCGCGGGCCTGACGGCCGCCGGGGTCAGCCGGCGGGCTTCTCCCAGACCGACACGTGCCCGGCGCTCTCGCTGGTGAACGGTCGCCGCGCCCAGCCGTCCCAGCGCTCCCGCAGGCGCAATCCGGCGAGCTGGGCCATCAGGTCCAGTTCGGCCGGCCACACGTACCGGAACGGGATCGACCGGTACCGGCCCCGCCCGTCGACGACCTCCACGTAGTTCGAGCTCATCTCTTGGGTGGCGACGTCGTAGCGGTCGAACGCCCACCGGGTGGGGCTGGCGTGGAACGGGACGACGTCCTGCCCGGGTGGCAGCTTGCGCAGGTCGGGAACCATCACCTCGACGACGAAACAGCCGCCGGGGGCGAGGTGGGCCGCGACGTTCCGGAAGCAGGCGACCTGGGCCTCCTGGGTGGTCAGGTTCATGATCGTGTTGAAGACCAGGTAGGCGAGGGTGAACGTCCCGTCCACCCGGGTCGTGGCGAAGTCGCCGATCGTCACGTCGATCGCGTCGCCGCCGGGCTTGCCGCGCAGCCGGGCCACCATGGCGCGGGACAGGTCGATGCCGTGCACCGGAACCCCGCGCCGGGCCAGCGGCAGCGCGACGCGTCCCGTCCCGATGCCCAGTTCGAGGGCCCGACCGCCGCCGGCGAACTCCGCCAGCACGTCGACCGCGGCGGTCACCACCTCCGGCCGGAACATCTCCGACGCCGGGTCGTCGTACCGGGCCGCCACCTCTTCGCCGAAGTACCCGTCCGCATCGTCCACCGGCGGACCGTACCGCCGACGCCGGGCCCGCCGCCTCCGGTTTTCAGCGCCGCGGCGCGCGTCGGCCCGGCGGGCTCAGCGGGCTTCGCGGCCGTCCGGGGTGGACGCCGGGGTCGCACCGGCCCGCAGCGTGACCGTGCCGTCGGTGTGCTCGACCGCGAAGAGCGTGCCGGGCGGGAAGGCCGCCAGTGTCTCCGGCGGCAACTGGAGCGTGCCGTCCCCGGCCACCACGGCGAAGTCGCGGCCGCCGCGCCCCTCGGCGCCCACCCGGCCGTCCCGGATGGTGACCGCCCGACCCAGCCGGGCGCCCACCTCGCCGTCGTGGGTCACCACGACGACGGTGGTCCCCCGCTCGGCGTTGATCGTCTCCAGCGCCGCGAGCACCTCGTCCCGGCCGGGACCGTCGAGCTGGCTGGTCGGCTCGTCGACCAGGAGCAGCCCGGGCCCCGCGGCGAGCCCCTGCGCCAGCGCGGCCCGCTGCCGCTGCCCCGGGGTCAGCTCGCCGACCTGCCGGGCGCCGGCGCCGGCGAGGCCGACGAGGTCCAGGATCGCCTCCGGCGGATCCAGTCGCCGCCCGGCCAGGCGGGCCGCGGGTCGCTGCGCCAGCCAGAGGTTGCGCGACAGCGACACGTACGGCAGCAGGTTGCGCTCCGCGCCCTGCAACACCGTGCCGACCACCGTTCCGCGCAGCGCGGCGAGCTCGCCCGCCGACAGCCGCGACAGCTCGTGCTCGCCCACGTACACCCGCCCGGCGCTGGGCCGCATCAGGCCGCCGAGGATCGACACCAGAGTGGACTTGCCGGAGCCGGACGGGCCGACCAGCGCCAGCATCTCCCCGGCGGCGATGTGCAGGTCCACCCCGGACAGCGCGACCACCTCACCGGCGCCGACCGGGTAGATGTGGATCAGCCGGTGGCAGGTGACCGAGGTGCCCCCGCCGGGCGGCGTCGCGGTCATCGGCCGGTCCGCCGGCGCACCGAGGCGGCGAGGAGCCGGCCGAGGACCACCGCGGTCACGGCGAAGACCGCGACCGCGGGCGCCGTGACCACCAGCAGCCGACCGACCTCCGGCCAGGCGGGCACCGGCACGGGCGACCGGCCGTCGCTGAACAGCCGCTGACCGTCCCGGGTGAGTATCCAGATCACCGCGGCGGCGAGCACGCCCGCCGCCGTGGCGACCGCGACCGCCCAGCCGTACCCGCCGCGCAGGACGCGCGGGGGCAACCCCTGCCGCCGGAGCGCGACCATCGCGGCGACCCGGACACGCTGCTCGGCCGCCGCCGTCGCGACGAGGCCGGCCGCCCCGATCAGGACTCCGGCCAGCGCGGCGAAGAGGTTGAATCCCAACGCCAACGCGGGACCGCGGCGGGCGAGATCCTGGCGCTCGGCGGCGATCGTCCGCTCGTACCGCACGACCAGACCGTGAGCGCGCAGCCGGTCGAGCACGTCGGCGGGCGCCGCCGGGCCCAGCCACACCTCCTTGGTCCCGGTCTGGCCGCCGGCGGCGAGCCGATCGCCGTACTCCAGGTCGATCAGCAGCCCGGCCTCCCCGAGCCGCGGCAGCCGATGGGCGAATCCGGCGACCAGCGCCACGGTCGGCAGCGAATCGAGGCCGTCGTACCGGATCGAGCCGAGCTGCGTTCCCTTCGACCGGGTCAGCCACCCGGGCAGCGGGTCGGGTGTGTCGGCCACGGCGATGCGGATCGGCTCCGGCCAGCGGCCCTCCGGAACATCCAGCACCAGCGCGGGGCTGACGCCCGTGCCGTAGAGCGAGACGTCCTGGGCGCCGGGTGACCGCCACCGCTCCGCCCGGGCCAGCTCCGTACCGGTCATCCGGACGGTGTCGCCGTCACCGTCACGCAGCTCCTCGAGCCGGATCCGCAGCGGCTGCGGGGTGACCTGGGCGATCACCTCGAACTTGATCAGCCGGCACTGCGTCTCGCACTCGGGCACCGGGAGGCGATACTCCGCCCGGCCCGGCGTCAGGGCGCGGCCGGCACTGATCTGGCGGGTGCCGGACCGGCTGGCGACGAAGACGAAGAGGCGGGGCGCGAAGCCGGCGAAGACGTCCTCGTCGTAGTCGGCGGTGACGGTCACGGTGAGCAGCCGGCCGCGCAGCGGCACCGGCGCCGCCGGTGGGTCCGGACGCAGCGTGCGGGCGATGTCGGCCAGCCCCACGCCGTACGACGGGTGCGGCGCGGCCACCGTCGCCAGCCGGTCGGAGTCCACGGCGAGTATCGGTACGTCCGACCTGTTCGTCGCGTTCGTCGTCACCGCCGCCATCGCGAACCGCCCCTCGGGGTCGGTGGCCCGGACGGCCTCCAGCAGATGTCCGCGGGACAGCGCGTCGACACCGATCACCCGGGGAGCGCCGACGTCGACGGTTGCCCGGTCCGCGTAGGCCGCCGCCGCGAGTTGCCGCGTCGCGGCGGTGAAGGCGAGCATCGCGACCACCACGGTGAGCAGCGCGATCAGGGACCGGAACCGCGGCTGCCGGGCCACCTGCACCAGGGCGAGGCCGACGGCGGTCCGGCCCCGGGCCAGCAGTCGGGCGCCCACCGCCGCCCCGACGGTCATGGCGAGCCGCGCCAGCAGGACACCCACGGCGAGCGCACCGACGACCGGCGCCAGCAGGGCCAGCCCGGTGGGTGGCCCGCCGGCGCGCAACTGCACCACGGCGGCCACGGCGAGGGACACTGCCGCGACGTCACCGATGCTCGCCCGCCAGCCACGCGTCCGCGCCGGTACCCGGCGCAGCAGGTCGACGACCGGTGCGGACAAGGTCCGGGCCTGGGCCAGCAGCACGGCGGCGAGCGCGCCGGCGGCAGCGAGCGTGGCGGAGCCGATTGCGGCGATGCCGAGCGTCGTCCCGGCCCCGCCGGTCAGCGTGCGCGCGGCGAGCAGGTCCGCGGCGGCCAGGCCGGCCAGGCAGCCCAGTGGGATGGCGGCCAGCGCGGGCACGGCGTGTTCGCCGACCGCCAGCAGCCACAGGCGCCGGCGTTGCACGCCGCGCAGCAGCAGCAGGCCCTGCTCCGGTCGGCGCACGTCGGCCGCCGAGCTGACCGCCACGAAGAGCACCAGCCAGCAGAGCAGGACCAGCAGCCCGGCGCCCAGGGTCACGCCGACGGCCAGTTGGCCGCGTTGCACCGTGACGCGGTCGAGCAGGTTGGGCAGGCTGGTGCCGACGCTGAGACGTTGATGCGCGGCGTTGCGTGCCGCATTCGCGACGGCGGCATCGAGTGCCTCGGCCGACCCGGTGCGCACCAGTTCCTCGGTGACGAACAGGTCGACCGTCGGGCGTTGCAGGAGGGCCTCCGGGTCGGCGAGGCGGGCGGACTCGGCAGTGAAGATGGCGTCCTGCGCGCTGCCCACGGCGGAGGCGGTCGCCGGGCCTGGTGCCGGGGGTCGGAGATACTCGTCGCCGAGCCAGAACGGGGCGGCCGGGTCGAGCGGCCGATAGACGCCGGCGACCCGCAGCGGCACACCGGCGAAGGTCACCTCGCCGCCGGCGGTCACGCCGAGATGCGCCGCGGTGCTCGTACTGACGATCACCTCGGGTCGCTGGCCGTCCGAGGTGGACCTCGGGCAGGTGCCGGTCACGGCGACCCGCTCGCAGATGCCCTGCCGGAAGACGAGGTTCGAGGTCACCGTCCCGGCCGGGCCGGCGGCGACGCCACCGGCCTGCGCGCCGAGCACGACGTCGAAGCCGGCCGCCGCGAACGGCTCGACCTGGCCACGGAACGCCGCGACGCCGGGATCGGCCGGCATCCCCGTATATTCGTCGATCGAGCTGAGCCGTAGCCGGCGTTCGTCGGGGGCGGCGGCGGCGAGTTCCTGACTCGCGAGCGCCTGACCGGCGGCGGCCACGTACATCGGTGCGGCCGCGGCGGCGGCGCTGGCGAGGACCGCGAGCAGGAGCACCGCCAGGGCCTGGATCCGGCGGGCGGCCAGTGCTCCCACGATGACGGCCAGCATGGACGGTCATGCTATGCAGCGCCGCGGACCGCCACCGGCCCGCGCACGAGTTTCGATACCGATCGGTTACCGGGAGTCGCTCACCCCCGTAGCAGTTCCGCCCGCCCGTCGGCCAGGTGCAGCTCCGCCTCGCAGTCGGCCGCCACCTCCGGGTCGTGGGTGGCGAAGACGACGGCCGCGCCCCGCCGGGCCTCCTCGTGCAGCAGCTCCAGCACCCGCTGCCGGTTACCGGCGTCGAGTTCGCTGGTCACCTCGTCGGCCAGCAGCACGCCGCCGCGCAGCGCCAGGCCACGGGCGATCGCCGTACGCTGCTGCTGGCCGCCGGACAGCTCCTCGACCAGCTGGTCGGCCTGGCCGGCGAGCCCCAACCGGTCCAGCGCCCCGGCGGTCAGCCGACGCGCCTCCGGCGGTGCCACCCCACCGGCGTCGAGGGCCACCTGGACGTTCTCCGCCGCCGTCAGGATCGAGGCCAGGCCGTTGTCCTGCGGGACGAGAACGATCCCGCAGGCCACCGCGTGGTCGCGGTCGCGCAGCGGCTGCCCCTTCACGGTCACCGCGCCGGCCCGCGGTCGGAGCAGCCCGGCCATCGCGTTGAGCAGGGTGGTCTTGCCCGCGCCCGACGAGCCGGTCAGCGCCAGCACCCGGCCCGGCCGGACCGTCGCCGACACGTCCGTGAGGACGGCCGGCGCGTCGCCGTATCCGACGGACACCTCGTGGATCGCCAGCATGTGCAACCGCTTCCCTCCGGGGCCGGGGCCCAAGGAGACTGCCACGCCGAGTGGCCGCCGCACAACAGATCCGTGCGCTCGGCGCTCCCGGATCAGGCCCCGGGACGTCGGGCCTTTCCCGGGCTTGCAGACCGCCCGCCCGTCGCCCGCAGAGGCACCCGACGGTGCGGTGTCTCACCCCGTCCATATCCTGACGGCGTGCTGTCGCAGGTGAAGGGGCTGTCCCGACATTTCACCGAGGAGACCCTCCGGGCCTACCTGCTCGACCGGGCCGTGCGCCTCGATGACGGCTGCCTGGTCGTGCGCGGTTACGGCGGCCAGCGCGGCGTCCATCAGAAGCTCGCGGGCCGGGCGTGGGCGCACATCGCCGCCTTCGTCGTCTTCGTCGGCGGCTACGACCCGGCACTCGACGTCCAGCACGTGTGCGGCGCGCCGGACTGCATCGAGCCGACCCACCTCCGCCAGGGCACCCCCGCCGAGCACCGTCGCCCTCGGAGGCAGCGCCCACGATGCCGCAACGGGCACGACCGCGACATCGATCCCGCCACCGGCCGCTACCGCAAGGTCTGCCGCAGCTGTAACCGGGACGCGCAGAAGCGGTGGCGAGAACGGCAGGCGGCACAGGTTGCCGAGGCGCGCGCCAGCTACGGTCGGCCGAAGCCGGCGAGCTGCTGATCAGTGGCCGGTGGAACCGGAAACCTCGACGATCGAGATGGGCGTGCCGAGTTCGACGGTTCGGGAGACGGTGCAGAGCCGGTCGTGCGACTGCTGCAGCGACCGGGGCAGCGCCTCGCGCGCCTTGTCGCCGTCCGCGCCCACCGGGAACGTCACGGTGAACTCGACCTTGAGGTTCTGCATGATGTTGCCGCCGGCCGCGTCCCGCACCTTGTCGCCGGTGACTGCGACGGTGAACTGGGTCGGCTCGGCGCGGCGGCTGGTGATGTGGTCCACGTCCACCGCGGTGCAGCCACCGATGGCCGCCAGCAGCAGTTCCACCGGCGTGAAGCTGCCGTCCTCGCCCGTGCCCATCGTCATTGATCCGCCGCGGACGTTCCGCACGACGTACTGCCCGACGCTGGTGCGCTCGATCTCCACCGAGCGGAAGGTGTCCTCACTCATGACAGGGAAGCTACCCAGGCCTTCCGGCCACCGAGCCACCGGCCTGGCTGACCCGTCCCGCGATGAGGTTTCTCACCAAACGCTTCCTGCGTGAGCGATGAGTTTGGGCGGCGGATCGGGTCTGCCCTGGCATGACTCGAATCATCGCTGACATCTCGGTCTCTCTCGACGGCTTCGTCACCGGGCCCGACCCCAGCCCGGACAACGGTCTGGGAACCGGCGGCGAGGCCCTGCACAGGTGGGCGTTTTCCAACGACCCCGACGACCGCCGGGTCCTGCGCGAGGGGACCGTCCGCTCGGACGCCGTCGTCCTCGGCCGCCACCTCTTCGACGTGGTCGACGGGCCGAAAGGCTGGGACGACACGTCCGGCTACGGAGCCGGCGAGGTCGGCAAGCCCGCGTTCGTCGTCGTGACGAGCTCGCGACCAGAGTCGGTGTGGACAACCAACCTCGACTGGACGTTCGTCACCACCGGTCTGCCCGACGCCGTCACCGCCGCGCGCGAGCGAGCCGAGGCGGCGTCGTCGGACAGCGGCAAGGACCTCGACGTCATCCTCATGGGCGGCGGCGCCACGATCGGCTCGGCGCTCGACGCCGGGCTGGTCGACGCGCTGACGCTGCACCTCGCGCCCATCGTGCTGGGCGCCGGGACACCACTGTTCACCGGCGGAGCGCCGCGTACGCTGGTGCAGCGGAGCGTGATCTCGACATCGACCGCGACGCACCTGACCTACGACGTCTCCCGGTGATCCGATGACCACTGTCAACGCCAATGGGATCGCCTTGGGCATGGAGTCGTTTGGTGACGACGACGCGCCACTCGTCCTGCTCGCGGGCGGGCCGACGATGCTCTCCTGGCCCGACGCGCTTTGCGAGCGCCTCGCCGCTGGCGGGCGCCGCGTGGTGCGCTACGACCTGCGCGACAGCGGGGAGTCGACAACGACGGATCCGGAGGCGCCCGCCTACACCCTGCGCGACCTCGCCGCCGACGCGGCGGCCCTTGCTGACGCGTTCGGCGGGGGGCCTGCGCACCTCGCGGGGATCGGCGTCGGCGGGATGGTCGCCCAGGTGGCCGTGCTCGACCATCCGGGCGGGTTCTCGGCGCTCACCCTGGTCGGCACCCGCGCGGTTGCCCCTGGCCCGCCTGACGATGACCTCCCCGACCATGACCAGGCGACGATGAGCCGGCTGTTCGCGCGTCCGATGCCCGATTGGACCGACCGCGAGGCGGTTGCGGAGTTCGCCGCCGCCGGCGCGGAGATCCTCGGCGACGACCCCGTCGCCGCGCGCGCAATCGCTGCGCGCATCTGGGACCGCACGCCCGGCACTACACCACCGGTCCAGATGGCCAACCAGATGGGCATGGTGTTTTCCAGGCTCGACTGCACACCACGCTGGCGTGAGCGCCTGCCCGAGATCGAGGTCCCCACGCTCGTCGTCCACGGCCGCCGCAACCGGTTCTTCCCCGTCGGCAACGGCGAGGCGATCGCGCGCGAGATCCTTGGGGCACGGCTGCTCGTCCTCGAGGAGGCTGCCACTGCGATCCCCGATGCGGCGGTCGGCGAGGTCACCGAGGCAATGCTCACACTCGGATAGCGGACGAGGGCTCCCCGGCAAGTCCGGCGACGCCTGGTGCGCAAGATGGTGAGGCCATCGGCCGATCCCGAGGCGGGCTGAGCACGAAGATCCACCTCGCCGTCGACGGACGCGGCCGGCCGCTGTCGATCCCGCCGGCGCGACCAGCGCGTCCCGTTCCGCCGCCACCGGCGCCGCTGGCAGGAGATGAGAATTCGGCACCGACATCTGACCGAGAAATCTCACCAACCTCCTCGTCAGGGAAGTCACTCACAGCCTGGCCCACGAGCTACACCATCGAAAATCCTTACGCTCAAGAACAGTCATTATGATGCGTCGGCTTTATGCCCGATTTGCCGGAGTGCATTATCGGATTACTGGTAATCGCAATCCGATAATGCAGCCGGCAGACCCCGACGGCTCGTTGCGGCCAGCCGTGGAGGATCTGTGGGCTGCCGTCCAAGGCCTGCTCGTCCAAGGCGTCACCGGGTTGTCGCCGGAGGCCGAGCTGGCGGCAGCCACACCGCGTCGGGCACGCGAAGCGCTCGGCTGTGCCAGCAGAACTCGTCGGCTACGGCTGCCCGTAGGGCGTCCTGGAACGGCGTGACGGGACCGTGCCGTCGACGCTCTCCCAGATCCCGGTGACCCGGCCGCGGATCGGGCCCAACGAAGCCGAGAACGCCGACGGGCGGCGTACGCCGACGGGGTGTCGGAGTACGCCGCCCTCGGGCGGACGAGCTGCGGGAGGCGGCCCGCGCTGTCATGGCGGCTACTTCGGGCTGCGGTTGAACTTCGAGGTCGACCAGAAGTAGCCGAGCACCGCGAGACCCAGGCACCAGACGACCGCCAGCCACCCGTTGTGGCCGATCCCGCTGCCCAGCAGCAGACCGCGCAGGGTCTCGATGGCAGGTGTGAACGGCTGGTACTCGGCGATCGGCTGGAGCCAGCCGGGCATGGCCTCGACCGGCACGAAGGCGCTGGACAGGAGCGGCAGCAGGATCATCGGCATCGCGTTGTTGCTGGCGGCCTCGGCGTTCGGGCTGACCAGGCCCATGCCGACCGCGATCCAGGTGAGCGCCATGGCGAAGAGCACGAGCAGCCCCAACGCCGCCAGCCACTCCAGGACGCCGGCGTCGGTGGACCGGAAGCCGATGGCCACGGCGACGGCGCCCACGAGGACCACGCTCATGATCGACTGCAGCACGCTGCCGACGACGTGCCCGACGAGCACCGAACCGCGGTGGATCGCCATCGTGCGGAAGCGGGCGATGATGCCCTCGTTCATGTCGGTGGAGACGGACACCGCGGTACCGATCACGGTGCTGCCGATGGTCATCAGCAGGAGGCCCGGGACGATGTACGCGATGTACTCGGAGCGGTCCGCACCGCCGCCGCCGATGCCCGAGCCCATCACGTCGCCGAAGACGTAGACGAAGAGCAACAGCAGCATGACCGGGGTGAGCAGCAGGTTCAGGGTGAGGGACGGATAGCGCCGGGCGTGCAGGAGGTTGCGGCGCAGCATGGTGGACGAGTCGCGTACGGCGAGGGAGAGGGAGCTCATCGGAGGGCCTCCTTGGGCTGGTGCGGGACGCGGGCGCCGCCGGTCAGGGCGAAGAACACGTCGTCGAGGTCAGGGGTGTGCACGGTGAGGGTGTCGGCGTGCACGTCGGCGGCGTCCAGCCGGTCGAGGATCGCGCGCAGCTCGCGCTGGGTGCCGTCGCTGGGGATCTGCAGGGTCAGTGCCTGGTCGTCGCGTACGGTCTCGCGCAGCACGCCGGCGGCCCGCTCGTACGCCGCGGGGTCCTCGAAGCGCAGCTGGACGTGTCCGCCGGGGATGAGCCGCTTCAGTTCCCCGGCGGTGCCCTCGGCGGCGATCTTCCCGTCGTTGAGCACGGCGATACGGTCGGCGAGCTCGTCGGCCTCCTCCAGGTACTGGGTGGTGAGGAAGACGGTGACGCCGTCGGAGACGAGCTCGCGGATGATCTGCCACATGTTGTGGCGGCTGCGGGGTCGAGGCCGGTGGTCGGTTCGTCGAGGAAGATGATCCGCGGGTTGCCGACCAGGGTCATGGCGAGGTCGAGGCGGCGCTTCATCCCGCCGGAGTAGGTGGAGGCGGGCTTCTTCGCGGCGTCGGTGAGGTCGAAGCGCGCCAGCAGCTCAGCGGCGGTGCGCTGGCCCTCGCGCTTGGACAGGTGGTGCAGGTCGGCCATCAGGAGCATGTTCTCCTCGCCGGTGATCAGGCCGTCGACGGCGGAGAACTGGCCGGTGACGCCGATCGCGGCGCGTACCGCCTGCGGGTCGGCGGCGAGGTCGTGGCCGCCGACGCGGATGTCGCCGGAGGCTCGGTCGGGGGAGATGAGGGTGGAGAGGATCTTGACGGCGGTGGTCTTGCCGGCGCCGTTCGGGCCGAGCAGGGAGAAGATCGTTCCTTCGGGGACGGCCAGGTCGACGCCGTCGAGCACGACCTTGTCGCCGTAGGACTTGCGCAGCCCGTTCGCCGCGATGGCCAGGTTGGTCATGATGGGTGCTCCTCAGAGGCTGCGGGCGACGATGTCGCCGTGGGAGGTGGTGGCGCGGATGTCGAGATCGGCGGTGCCGTCGTTCTTGAGGGCGTTGCTGATGCGGCCATAGCCGGTGCCGGCGTCCAGGGCGGCCGAGACGCCGGCGGCGGCGGCGATCGAAATGTCGCCGGACTGGGTGCGGAGCACTACCGTGCCGCGCACGGCCTCGGTGATCCGGATGCTGCCCCTTGCGGTGCTGATCTCCGCGGGGCCGTTGAGCCGGCCGACCTCGACGTCGCCGTCGATCGCGGTGAGGCGGACGCTCGCGGCCTCGTCGATCTTGATCTGGCGATACGCGCCGTCGAAGACGACGTCGCCAAGGCGGCCGACGCCGCGCAGCTCGGAGCTGGCGGCCTTGGCCTCGATGCGGGAGCCGGCGGGCAGCTGGACGGTGACCTCCAGGGATCCGGAGGGGCCGAAGAGCTGGTTCTTGGGCTCGGGGGTGCGGATCCGCAGGACGCCGTCGCTGTATTCGACCTTGGTCTGCTCCGCCACCTTCACGTCGCGGCCCTTCGAGGCGTCCGAGGGCAGGACCTCGACCGTGGTGTCGGCCCGGTCGGCGGCGATGAACTGGACGCGTCCGGCGGGGATGTCGACAACGGCGGAGATCGGGGCGGGGGTGTCGAAGGTCTGCATGGTGTTCTCCTCCTGCGCTTGTTGTTTCTGACAGCGGAAACGCTACGTTGCGTTCAACAATCCGGCAACGACTGTGTTGCACAGGATCGGCATTATCGCAGGTAAGAGCCCAATAATCGTTGCACCGGCTCTGTTTTTAATGCAACGGCGGAGATCCTCTTCGTTGCATTGAATCTGGAGTGAACGCTATGCTGGAGGCATCAAGGAAGCGTGAAGGGAGATCGCGATGCCGGGCGGCAGGCTCACCCAGCAGGAACGCCAGCAGATCGCGCTGGGGCTGGCCGACGGGCTCGCCTACGCGGAGATCGCCAGACGTCTCGACCGCCCCACCTCGACGATCACCCGTGAGGTGATGCGCAACGGCGGCCCCACCGCCTACCGTGCCGACCTCGCCCACCGCGCCACCGAACGCCGCGCCCACCGGCGCAGGCAGGCCACTCCCCGAGGGCCGCAGGCGCCCACGCAGGCCCACGGACGCGACGCCGAGGCCGTGCGCGAGTACGAGGAGACGTTCACCACCCTCCTCATGCGCCAGGGCCTGCCCAAGATGATGTCCCGGGTGCTGACCTGCCTCTACACCAGCGACGCGGGCAGCCTCACCGCGTCCGAACTCGTCCAGCGCCTCCAGGTCAGCCCGGCGTCCATCTCCAAAGCGATCACGTTCCTCGAGAGCCAGAGCCTCGTCCGTCGGGAACGCGACGAACGCCGCCGCGAGCGCTACGTCGCCGACAACGACGTCTGGTACCAGGGAATGATCGAAAGCGCCCGATCCCACGCCCAGCTCGCCGAGACCGCACGCCAGGGCGTCCGCATCCTCGGTCCCGACACCCCGGCCGCCGCCCGCCTCGAGAACATCGCCCGCTTCGTCGACTTCGTCGGCGAGAGCATCACCCGCGCCGCCGAGCAGGCCCGCGAGATCCTCTCCACGAAACCCGGATCGACCTCGGGCGGCACTGCCACGCCACGTTCAGATCGCGGATAGGCAGCCGTCTTGAGGTGCCGTGCGGCGGGGAGACGGCAGACGTGACTCCCCGAGAGCTACCCGGCGGTCAGTTTGCGGCGTCGCCCCCCCGGCCCTTCGTGCCGTCGTCCCCGCGGCCGGTCGGCCGCGCTCCGCCACCAACGGGGTGAGCAGCCCGGGAAGGGTCCCCACGACGCCGGCGACGACTGAGCCGTCGGGCGGGCGGCCCCGGCCGCGGCGGCGACGGACGCCCGTCGCCGCCGCGGCGGGTTCAGCCGACGCCGTCCAGGACGGGGATCAGCTGCTCCTCCTCGTACGTCAGGTGCCGCTCCAGTTCGTCGGTGAGGCGGTCGACCTCGCGGCGCAGTTCGGCCGGGTCGGCGGCGGCGTCGGCGATCACCGCTCGCAGCCGCTCCACCAGGTCGGCGACGCGCCGGTGCTCCTCGCGCAGCCGCGCCAGCGTCGGGGCCAGGTCGGGCCGCTGCTGGTCGAGGGCGGTGAACATGCCGGCGTCCTCGATGCTGTGGTGGTGGTGCAGCCCTTGGCAGACGGTCAGGCAGTTGATCCGCAACTGGGCGCCCAGGCCCGGCCCGGAGCGGGCCACCTCGTCGCGGATCAGCGCGAGTTCCCGCCGGAACGCGTCGTGCAGCAGCTTGAGCCCCGCGCCGAAGGACGACGCGTTGGGCGGCCCGCCGGCCACCTGGTGCAGCGCCACCACCGGGATGACCCGCGTCGTCTTCTCCTGGTACGCGGCCCACCCGGGGTCGGCCTCCACCGCGCGGGCGAAGACGCGGTCGCGTTCGGCGCCGGTCAGCACCTGCGCCCGGGCCTGGTAGGTGAACACACCGTCCTCGACGGTGGCCCGCGGGTCGGCCACCAGGTTGTGGTACCAGTCGGGGTGCCGGGCCGCACCGCCGGCGGAGGCGATCACCAGGATCCGTTCCCCGCCGTCGGGCAGGTAACCGACCGGGGTGGTGTGCGGGGCGCCGGTGCGCGCCCCGGTGGTGGTGAGCAGGATCAGCCGGGCGCCCTCGAAGGGGCCGCCCACCCGGCCGGAGTTGGCCCGGAACTCGTCGATGATCTGTTGGTTGAAGTCGTTCGGCATGCGCTGCTTTCTGTCGGAGAACGCGACGGCCGGCCGGTGGCGGGCCGCGCGGGGAGCGCGCCCCGGCCGCGTTCGGGCCGGCGCGTGCGCAAGAGGGAAGCCAGGATCACGGGCACCTGATGCCCGGTGAGATGAGGGAGCCGAGGTCGTGACCGTGCCGCGCCGAGGCGCGGCGGAACTGTCGGCAGGGTCGGCGGGCCGCGGGCCCACCCCCGGCTCACGACCCGGCCGGGTGCCCTGTCCGCTCGTGGCCCATGGCCGACCCGGCAGTCACGGTCCCGACCCTAGTGCCGCGCGGCCGCGCCCGGCAACGATCTTTTCCGGTTGTGCCCGGCCCGGACCGCTGGCACCGTCTGGGGATGCCGATGACCGGGGCCGACGTGGCTAGCGCGGTGGCCGAGATGACCGCCGTCCTGAGCCCGTACGACGAGCGGGACTGGACCGTGCCGGCCGGCGACCTGACCTGGAGTTGCTGGACCACCGCGGCGCACGTCGCGCACGACCTGCTGGCCTACGCCGGCCAGGTGGCGGGCCGGCCGGAGGCCGGCTACCTGCCGTTCGACCTCGTCGTCACCCCGACCGCCGCGCCCCGGGAGGTGCTGCGGGTGGTCGCCGCCTGCGCGGGCCTGCTGCGCGCGGCGCTCGACGCCGCCGCGCCGGAGAGTCGGGCCTGGCACTACGGGCCGTGCGAGCCGCCGGGCTTCGCGGCCATGGGGGTGGCCGAGACCCTGCTGCACACCTACGACATCACCCGTGGACTCGGGGTGCGGTGGCAGCCGCCCGACGGATTGAGCGCCGCGGTGGTGCGCCGGTTGTTCCCGGACGCCCCGGACGGGCCCGCGCCGGCGGTGCTGCTCTGGCTGACCGGTCGGGGTGAGCTGCCGGGGCGGCCGCGGCGGACGTCCTGGACGTGGCGCGCCGCGCTGGACTGACCCGGGCCACGCACCGGAGAGGGGCCGACTACGCCGCCCGGCGGCGCCACGGCAGCCACCACCCGCGCCGGTTACGCCGGCCGGCGGCGGCCGGAGCGGGCGCCGGGGTGGCGGGTCCGGTGGTGGGGGCCGGCCGGCGCTCGTCGCGCCAGCGGCGTACCACGTCGTCGGCGTTGACCGGGCGCACCACCACCTGCGGCCCTTCCGGGTTGCGCAGCCAGGCGATGATCTCGGCGTTCAGGGCGGCCACGTACGAGCGCACCGCCGCCTCGGTCGGCAGGTCCCGCACCTCGTCCGGCACCTGTTCGACCTTGCGGCGCAGTTGCAGCGGGGTGGGCAGCAGCAGGTCGCTGGGGAGCGCCTCGCGCTCCAGGAAGCTCTTGATCCACCACGACTCGTCGTAGGGCAGGTTGCGGCCGGGGATCGGTTTGCCCATGCCGGGCAGGTTGTCGAACTCGCCCCGCTCCTGGGCCGAGCGGATCTGCGCCTCGACGCTCGCTTCCCACGCACCGTTCACCCCGCCACCTCCCGAAAGCCACCGTAACGCGGTCGTCGGAAGAACCAGCGCACCGGGCGGAACGGTCATTCCCGGCGGGGTCAGGCCGGTGACCCGGCCCACCGGACGTGCCGGTGCCCGTCGCGGGGGAACGGCGGCCGGGCCGGCAGCACCTCCTGGAACCGGTAGCCGGTCTTCTCCGCCACCCGGCAGGAGGCCGGGTTGTCCACCTGGTGCAGCAGCTCCAGCCGGGTCAGCCCGACGGCGGCGAACCGGTCGAACGCCCACCGGGTCACCGCCTCCAGCGCGTGCGGGGCGATGCTCCGCCCCCGGGCCCCCGCGGCCGTCCAGTAGCCGACCTCGGCGTCCTGGCGCCCCGGCGTGACGTTCTTGAGCACCACGTTGGCCACCAGCCGGTCGCCGTCGGGCAGCGGTTCCAGCACGGCGAAGGCATACCGGCGGCCGCTCTCCCAGCCCTCGTGAACCTCGGCCAGCCAGTGTCGGGCCTCGACGTGCGTGGTCACCGGGAACCTCGTCCACCGGCGCAGCACCGGATCCCGGTAGACCTCGATCAGCGCGTCGGCGTCCTCGGCCCGCCAGGGGCGCAGCAGGAGTTCCGGTGCGGCCGGGGACGCCGGCGCGCGCAACAGGATCGGCACCGGCCCAGTGTCCCCGCCGCCGGTCCGCCGATGGGACCGGGGCCGCGGCTGTGCAGCGGCGGTGTGTTCGCCGTCACGAGCGGTCTTGTGGCGTTGTGCCCGGTTCTGCCGGGCTTCCCGCAGGCCACCGGACGGCCGGTGGCTCTCGGCCGCCGCCATCGCCCCGGCATAGGGTCGGCGCAGGTCGACGGGGGGGTCTGGTCATGGTCGGTACGGGCGCGCTGGTGGGGATCGCTCTGGTCGCGTTGGGTCTGGTGCTCACGCCCGGGCCGAACATGGTCTACCTGGTCTCCCGCTCGGTGGCCCAGGGCCGCCGCGCCGGGCTGATCTCGCTGCTCGGGGTGGCCGCCGGGTTCGCCGTCTACCTGACCGCCGCGGTCGCCGGCCTGGCCACCGTCTTCGTGCTGGTGCCGGCGCTGTACACGGCGGTGAAGCTGGCCGGGGCGGCGTACCTGCTCTGGCTGGCCTGGCGCACGCTGCGCCCGGGCGGGCAGTCGCCGTTCACCCCGGCGCCGCTGCCGCCGGACCGGCCCCGGCGGCTGTTCACCATGGGGCTGGTCACCAACCTGCTCAACCCGAAGATCGCCATTCTCTACGTGTCGCTGCTGCCGCAGTTCGTGGACCCGCAGCGTGGGCACGTCGCCGCGCAGAGCCTGCTGCTCGGCCTGACCCAGATCAGCGTCGCGCTGACCGTGAACGGGCTGATCGTGCTCGGCGCCGGCACGCTCGCCGGGTTCTTCGCCCGCCGGCCGCTCTGGCTGCGCGTGCAGCGCTGGGTGATGGGCACCGTGCTGGGCGGGCTGGCGGTCCGCATCGCCGCCGACCGCTCCCGCGCCGCCGTCGCCACGCCCTGACCCCCGGCCGGTCGACGCGCGGCGTGGTGGCGCCGGCCAACCCGCACCGGCGACCGGCACGGGCCGGACGACCGCACGGCACTAGACTTCGCCCTCGATGGACGCCGAGCCCACCCCCGTCGAGACCCGCCCCTGCGCGCACTGTGGACGCCCGGTGCCGCAGCGCGCCGGCGCGGGCCGGCCGTTCCGTTACTGCCGGGACAACGACGGCGCCTGCCAGCGGGCGTCGCGCAACAACCGGATGCGGCACCGCAACGCGCCGGGGCTGCCCGGGCAGGTGGCCCGCACCTGGGAGGCGGTGGACCGGCTCGACCAGATCGTGCAGACGCTGACCGAGGCGCTGCACGACGAACTGTCACCGGTCGGGGTCGAGCGCCAGTTGGCCCAGGCCCGCGCCGAGGCGGCCGCCCAGGTGGCCTCGGCGCACACCGAACGGGACGAGGCACGCCGCGAGGCCGAGGAGGCCAGCGCGGCCGCCGGGCAGGCCCGGCAGGAGGCGCGGGCGGCCCTGGCCGACCGGGACGCGGCGCGTGAGCGGGCCGAGCAGGCCGTGGCGCGGGCCGGCCGGGACGCCGAGCGGGCGGAGCGGGCCGAGGCGGCCCGGGACGAGGCACGCCGGACGGCCAGCGCGGCCGAGGCACTGCGGGTGCAGGCCGAGCGGGACCGCGACGCGGCCCGGCACGAGCTGCGTACCGTGCGCGCGGACCGGGACGCCGAGCGACGCCGGGCGGCCGACCTGACCGCCGAACGCGACACCGCTCTCGCCGACGCGGAGCGGGCCACCCGGGCCGCCGCCGAGGCCGCCGAACGCGCCGAGCGGTGGCGGGTCGAGGTCGAGGACGTCCGCCGCCAGGTCGAGCAGGCCCGCACCGACACCGCGCGGGCCCGGGCCGCCGCCGCCGACGCGGTGCGGGCCCACGAGCGGGCCGACCGCGCCCGGGAACGGGCCGAGGCCGCCGTCCGCGCCGCCGACGCCGCGCGGCAGGAGGCGGTCGCCGCGGCCGCACAGCTGGGCGCGGAGCTGGCCGCCGGCGCCGCCCAGCGCGACGCGCTCAGCGCCGAGCTGGCCGCCGCCCGGCAGGGCGGCGCCGCCGCCGAGAGCCGGCTCTCCGAGCTGACCGTACGGCTGCGTGCCGCCGAGGCCGACCGCGACCTGAGCCAGCAGCGGGTCGCCCAACTCGCCGGCCAGGTGACCGACCTGGCCGCCGCACTGGCCCGGCTGTCCGGCCCGGCCGCCCCCGCCGGGACCGTGGCCGACGCCGCGTCCCGCTGACCGCTTCCTCCTGCGGCCACCGATCCTGCCGCCGGCCGGCACCGACGCCGAAGTGCTGCGCGCGCTCATCGAGCTTTCCCGGCGGCACGAGCCGCTGCGCACCGCGCTGCGGTCAACCGACGGCGCGCTCCCAGTTCGTGCACGCCGACGTGCCGATCGAACGACGGATCGGTCCGGAGCACGGCCAGCGGGTGGGACGGTGCCGGGGCGGGGCACCCGATCGGGCGCGGTCGGGGAGATGATGCCGGGGTGGGAAAGACGTACGAACGCATCGACGGCCGCCTGCGCACCTTCATCGAGGAACAGCCGCTCTTCTTCACCGCGACCGCGCCGCTGGCCGGCGACGGCACCATCAATCTGTCCCCGAAGGGGCTGCGCGGCTCCTGGGCGGTCCTCGACGAGCTGACCGTGGCCTACCTCGACTTCGCCGGCTCCAACGCCGAGACCGTCGCGCACCTGCGGGAGAACGGCCGGATCACGCTGATGTGGTGCGCCTTCCAGGGGCCGCCGAACATCGTCCGGGTGCACGGGCGCGGCGAGCCGGTGTTCCGCGACGACCCGCGCTGGGCACAGCTGGTCACCCACTTCCCGGACATCGACACCAGCGTGCACGGGCTGCGGGCGATCATCGTGGTGCGCGCCGAGCTGATCCGCGACACCTGCGGCTACGCCGTGCCGTTCATGTCCTACGACGCCGACCGGGACCTGCACGCCCGCCGGTTCGCCCGGGAGGACGACGCGTCGCTGAGCGACTACTTCGCCAAGAAGGAGCACGTCGCCCGTAGCATCGACGGGTTGCCCGGGCTGCCGCTGCCGCTGCCGCTGCCGCCGACGCCCTGACCGGGACCGGTCGCCCGCCGGCCGTCGGCGGGGGCGTCAGTGGATGCCGGCCATCAGCGTGCGGATCTGCCGGGCGAACATCACCGCGCCCAGCCCGAGCGCCACCGACGCCAGCCCGAAGGTCAGGAAGTACACCGGCTCGGACCAGGTGTCGGCGAGCCGGGCGACCTGCCCGCCGATCGCGTCCCCGACGGCGGTGGCCAGGAACCACAGCCCCATCATCTGGCTGGCGTACTTCACCGGCGCCAGTTTGGTGGTGGCGGACAGGCCGACCGGGCTCAGCGACAGCTCACCGGCGACCTGGATGGCGTACACGGCCACCAGCCACCACGGGGAGACCAGGTCGCCGCCGACCGCGGCCCGCGCGGCGGCGGCCATCAGCACGAACGACAGGCCGTTGAGCACCAGGCCGACGGCGAACTTCGCCGGAGTGGAGACGCGGTGCCCCAGCCGCAGCCAGAGCAGCGCGAACAGCGGCGCCCCGATGATGATCAGGATCGGGTTGACCGACTGCAACCAGGACGCGGGGAAGGTGAACCCGGCGACGTCCCGGTCGGTGCGCTCGGCGGCGAAGAGGTTCAGCACCGACCCGGCCTGGTCGTAGATCAGCCAGAACGCCGCGGCGAAGACGAACAGCCACACGTACGCCTTCATCCGGCTGCGCTCGGTGTCGCTGAGCTCCCGGTCCACCATGATCCGGGTGAAGTAGCCGATGGTGACCAGCACGGTGACCGCGGCGAGCAGGTTGACCACGGTGTCGACGGTGAACAGCCCGGCCACGGCCAGCACGACCACCGCGACCAGCACCACGCCGGCGCCGAGGCCGACCCGGGTCAGTGCCCGCCGCCGGTCCGCGCCGAGCAGCGGGTCGGCCGGGCGGGCGCCGGCCTCGCCGAGGTGCCGCCCGCCCAGCACGTACTGCAGCACCCCGAAGGTCATGCCGACCGCCGCCGCGCCGAAGCCCAGATGCCAGTTGATCTTCTCGCCGAGGAACCCGGTGATCAGCGGCGCGATGAACGCGCCGAGGTTGATGCCCATGTAGAAGATGGAGAACCCGGCGTCGCGGCGCGGGGAGTCCCGGTCGTACAGGTCGCCGACCATGGTGGAGATGTTGGGTTTGAGCAGGCCGGTGCCGAGCACGATCAACGTCATCCCGGCGAAGACGCTCCACCGCGCCGGCACCGCCATCACGTAGTGGCCGGCCGCGATGACCACCCCGCCCCAGAGGACGCTGCGGCGGGCGCCGATCAGCCGGTCGGCGACCCAGCCGCCGGGCAGCGCCATCAGGTAGACCATCGCGTTGTACGTGCCGTAGACGGCGTTGGCGCTGGACTCGGCCAGGCCCAGCCCGTCGTCGGCCAGCTCGGCGGTCAGGTAGAGCACCAGGATCGCCCGCATGCCGTAGAAGCTGAACCGCTCCCACATCTCGGTGAGGAAGAGGGTGGCCAGGGCGCGCGGGTGGCCGAAGAAGGTCCGCCCGGCGGGCGGTCGGTTCGCCACCGGCGCGTCACCAGCCATCGCAGCCTCCGCTCTGTTCGGAGCGGCTAACATCCCCGTTGACAGCGAAAACACTCCACCGTTTCCACCCGGCCGGGGACGACCCCGCCGGGCGACTGTCATGGCCGGCTACCCTTGTTCAGGTTCGACCCTCGGCGCGGCAGCGCCCGGGGCGGGAATGGCCCGGCGGAGACGGACCGTTACACCAGTAGACAGCACCACGAACGAGGGGAAGTCGATCATGGGCGAGCGTATGCTGCGCGGTAGCCGGCTGGGCGCAGTCAGCTACGAATCCGACCGCAACACGGAGCTCGCGCCGCGTCAGACCCGCGAGTACCTGTGCGCCAAGGGCCACCAGTTCGAGGTCCCGTTCGCCGTGGACGCCGAGGTCCCCACGACCTGGGAGTGCAAGTTCGACGGCAGCGTCGCCCGGCTGGTCGACGGCAACGAGCCGGAGCAGAAGAAGGCCAAGCCGCCGCGTACCCACTGGGACATGCTGCTGGAGCGCCGCTCGATCGCCGAGCTGGAGGACATCCTCGCCGAGCGGCTGCAGGAGGTCCGCACCCGCCGCGGCCGCGCCTGACGCGTACCGACATCACGGCGCCCCGGGAGAACCCTCCCGGGGCGCCGTCGTCTGTCCCGGGTCGTTCAGCGGCCCGGTTCGACGATCTCCCCCTCGATGGCCCGACCGCCGTCGACCACCGGCGGCTGCTCGGCCGGCCGCTCGGCGGGCTGCGGTGCGCCGCGGCGCACCCGCACCCGCACCCGCCGGGGCCCGAACAGGTCACCGGCGACCATCGACGACACCCGGCGCTCGGCGGCACGTTGCACCCCGGCGCGGGCCAGCCGTCGCACCGGCGGCACCAGCAGCGCCAGCCCGACCGCCCCGCTGACCAGGCCGGGAACGGCCAGCAACAGGGCGCCGGCCAGCCCGACCAGCCCGTCGGTCACCTGCCGGCCCGGCGGTTGCCCGGCCTGCGCGGAGGCCCGGAAGCCCCGCCACGCCCGCATTCCCTCCCGGCGCAGCAACACCAGCCCCACCAGCGACGCCGCGAACACCACCAGCACCGCGGCGCCGAACCCGACGGCCCGGCCCAGCAGCACGAACACCGCCAGCTCCAGCACCACCGCCAGCAGCAGGGCCGGCGGTACGAACCTCAGTCCCCGGCGCATGTCACCCCATCCCGTCGGCACGCCCGCCCGTCCAGCATGACACGGCCACGCTCAGGGCCAGCGGACCTGACCCGTCGGCGTGCGGTGCAGGCCGCGCCGCACCGCCAGCCGGCGGTCCTGCACCGCCCAGGCGGTGATCCGCCACATCGCCTCGGCGACGATCAGCGGGCTCATCTTGCTGCTGCCGTACTCCCGTTCGGCGAAGGTGATCGGCACCTCCACGATCCGCACCCCGGCGCGGTGCGCCAGCCGGGACAGCTCCACCTGGAACGAGTAGCCCTGGGAGCAGATCGAGGTCAGGTCGAGCCGGCGCAGCGCGTCGAGCCGGTACACCCGGTAGCCGCCGGTGGCGTCGGAGACCGGCATCCCCAGCGCGACGCGCGCGTACAGGTTGCCGCAGCGCGACAGCAGCAGCCGCCGCAGCGGCCAGTTCACCACCCGCGCCCCACGGGTCCACCGCGACCCGATCACCACGTCGGCGTCGCGGGCGGCGTCCAGGAGCGCGGGCAGTTCCTCCGGGGCGTGCGAGCCGTCGGCGTCCATCTCCACCACCGCGTCGTAGCCGCGTTCGCGCGCCCACGCGAAGCCCGCCAGGTACGCCGCGCCCAGGCCCTGCTTGCCCTCCCGGTGCAGCACGTGCACCTGCGGGTCGTCGCCGGCGAGAGCGGCGGCGATGGCGCCGGTGCCGTCGGGGCTGTTGTCGTCGGCGACGAGGATCTCCACCGCCGGGGCGGCCCGGCGCACCCGGGCAACGGTCCGGGTGACGTTGTCGGCCTCGTTGAAGGTCGGGATCACCACCAGCACCCGACCCAGCCCGGGGTGACCGGTGCCCGGCCGTCGGATGTCGGTCGCCTCACCCACGCTGCTCCCCCTCCACCGGCCGGCCGGCTGGTCGCTACCCGGGCACGGCGCGCTGCCGGCGGCGCAGCACCGCGGCGCCCGCCAGGGCCGCCACGGCGAGGGCGGTCAGCGCCACCTCCGGCCACAGCCCGACCCGGGTGGCCAGGGTGTGCCCGTCGGCGAGCGTCAGCTGCCGGACCACGACCGCGCGGGTGTTGAACCCGGTGGCGTCGCTTACCCGCCCGTCCGGGGAAACGAACCCGGACACCCCGACCGTGGAGGCCATCAGCGCCGGCCGGCCGTGCTCCACTGCGCGCAGCCGCACCATGGCCAGCTGCTGGCGCGCCTCGGCCACGTCGAAGGTGGCGTTGTTGGTCTGCACCACCAGCAGCTGCGCGCCACCGGTGACGGTGTCCCGGACCACCTCGTCGTAGGCGACCTCGAAGCAGATCACGTCGCCGAGCACCGTCTGCCCGGCTCGCAGCACGCCCGGTTCGGTGCCGGGCACGAAGTCGTTGCGGACAAGGTCGACCTGCTTGCTGACCATCCGGGCGAGATCCCGCAGCGGCACGTACTCGGCGAACGGCACCGGGTGCCGCTTGGTGTAGAGCTGCTCCAGGTCGGCGCCGGCGCCGGGACGCCACAGGATGCCGGCGTTGCGGACCTGGCCGGGCTCCGGGCCGAGCAGCACCGCCCCGACCAGGATCGGCGCCCGGACCGCGTCGGCGGCCGCGGAGATCCGCGCCCCGGCGCTGGAGTTGCGCAGCGGGTCGATGTCGCTGGAGTTCTCCGGCCACACCACCAGGTCCGGCTGCGGCTGCTGCCCGGCGGCCACCCGGGCGGCCAGCTCGATGGTGGCGTCGACGTGGTTGTTCAGCACCGCCTGCCGTTGGGCGTTGAAGTCCAGCCCGAGGCGGGGCACGTTGCCCTGCACGATCGCGACGGTGACGGCGGGTCCGCCGCCGGCGGCGCCGACCGGCACCAGCAGCCCGGCGGCGACCACGACGAGCGCGCCGGCGGTCAGTGCGGCGGCCGGCGCCCAGCTCCGCCGGCCGTCGAAGCGCCGCCACGCCGCGCCCAGCAGCAGCCCGCCGGTCAGCGCCACCGCGAACGTCACCAGCGGCGCCCCGCCGAGGGCGGCCAGCCGAAGCAGCGGCGCGTCGTCCTGGCTGAACGCCAGCCGGCCCCACGGGAAGCCGCCGAACGGGGTGCGGTCGCGCAGCGCCTCCTGCCCCACCCAGAGCAGGGCGGTCAGCGCCGGCCACGCCCCGCGCCACCGGTCGGCCAGCGGGGACACCCACGCGGTGCCCGCCCCGAGCAGCGCCAGGTAGCCGGCCTGCAGCAGGGACAGCAGCACCCACGGCAGGTAGCCGGTGTGCAGGTTCGTCCAGGCCAGCAGCGGTGCGAACAGCGCCACCCCGGTGAGGAAGCCCAGGCCCGCGCCGGCGCGCAGCCGCCGCCGGTGCGCCGCCGCGGCCAGCAGCGCCACCCCGCCCGGCGCCAGCGGCCACACCCCGTACGGCGGGAACGCCAGTAGCAGCGCCACCCCGGCGGCGATCGCCAGCGGCGCGGCCACCCGCAGCGGCAGCGGGCGCGGCGCCGCCGCCGGCCGCGCGGCCGGCTCGGCGTGCGTGGAGTCCAGGGTCGTCACCGGTGCCTCATCTCGATCACGGTGCTGAAGGCTACCCGCCCGGCGCCGGCTGCCGCCGCCGTGGCGGCAGCCGGCGGGACCGGCCGGGGACCTTCGCGCCGCTACCGGCGGCGGGCGACCAGCACGGCGTCGTGGATGGTGATGTCCCGTCCGTCCGGATCCGTCGCCGCCCGGGGCCGCGCCTCGGCGACCCGCACCTCCCAGCGGGCCGGGTCCAGCGACGCCGCCACCTCCTCGGCGGTGAACATCATCTCCGGGTAGTGCATGCGGTGCGCGGTGGTGCGCAGGTCCCACGGGTGATGCCCGACGAGCAGCATGGTGCCGCCGGGGGCCACCGCGGCGGCCAGCCGGGCGAACAGCTCCCGCCGCTCCTCCGGCGGCAGGTGCATGAACTGCGCCGACACCAGGTCGTAGGCGTCGGCGGCGGGCGGCTGGGCGCGCAGGTCGGCCCGCACCCAGTCGATGCGCTCGGCGACCGGGGCGCCGAGCGCCGCGGCGTGCGCGGCGGCCCGCTCCAGCGCGGTGGCGGAGATGTCCACCGCGCTGACCCGCCAGCCCCGCTCGGCCAGCCACACCGCGTCGGCGCCCTCCCCGGCGCCGACGTCCAGCGCCCGGCCGGGGGCCAGCTGCGCGGCCTCGGCGACCAGCTGCGGGTTGGGCCGCCCGCTCCACACCGCCGGCCGGGACCGGTAGCGCTCCTCCCAGGCCGCCTCGATGAACAGGGTCTCCCGCCGCTGCCGGTGCGCGGCCACCGCGTCGCGGGTGTCCTCGGCGACCAGGTCGGCGTTGATCGCCGCGCCGGCGGTCAGGCCGGCCGCGGCGGCGGTGATCACCTGGGCGCGGAGGTCGGCGACGTTGCCGGCCACCCACACCCCCGGCACGGCGGTGGCGCCGTTGGCGTCGGCCGGGATCTGGGTGCCGAAGACGTGCCCGTTCATCTCCACCTCGACCGGCTTGAGTCCCAGCGTGGCCAGCACCCCGGCGCGGGCGGTCATCGTCGACGCGACCACCACCGCGTCGAGGTCGACGACCTCGCCGGAGGCCAGCCGGACGCCGGTGAGCGCGTCGCCGGTCACCACCAGCTCCGCGACCGGGCCGTCCACCACGGTGATCTCCCGGGCGGCGAGCTGCTCGGCCTCCTCGGCGCTGGGCGTCGGGGCGCCGTGCATCAGCAGTAGCACGTGCCGGCTCCACTGCCGCCACAGCTGCGCCTGGTGCAGCCCGAACGGGCCGGTGGCCAGCACCCCGATCCGCTGGTCGCGCACCTCCCAGCCGTGGCAGTACGGGCAGTGCAGCACGTCACGGCCCCACCGCTGCGCCAGCCCGGGCAGCTCGGGCAGCTCGTCGACCAGGCCGGTGGTCACCAGCAGCCGCCGCGCCCGCACCGTGCGCCCGTCGTCCAGGGCGACGGTGAAGTCCGCCCCGTCGCGCCGCGCGTCCTCGACCCGCCCGGGCACGATCTGCCCGCCGTAGCCGGTGACCTCCGCGCGGCCGGCGGCCAGCAGCTCGGCCGGCGGCGTGCCGTCGCGGCCCAGGTAGTTGTGCATGTGGCCGGCGGGGGCGTTGCGCGGCTCGCCGGCGTCGACCACCAGCACCGAGCGCCGCGCCCGGGCCAGGGCCATCGCCCCGGCCAGCCCGGCGGCGCCGCCGCCGACCACCACCACGTCGTATCTGTCGTCCATCTCTCCCCCTCGTCGCCTCGTGCGGGCTCCACGTTCCACCGGCGTCGCGGTTTCGACAAGTAATGTTGCTGTTATGGCAAACGACGAGGCGACCGTGCTGGCGGCGGTGGGGCCGCGGCTGCGGGCGCTGCGTAAGCAGCGTGGCACGACCCTGACCGACCTGGCCGCGACCACCGGCATTTCGGTGAGCACGCTGTCCCGGCTCGAGTCGGGGCAACGCCGGCCCACCCTGGAGCTGCTGCTGCCGCTGGCCCGCGCCCACCAGGTGCCGCTGGACGAGCTGGTCGGCGCGCCGGAGGTCGGCGATCCGCGGGTGCACGCCCGCCCGATCGTCCGCCACGGTGTGACGTTCCTGCCGCTGACCCGCCGCCCGGGTGGTCTGCAGGCGTTCAAGCAGATCCTGCCGCCGCACACCCCCGCCGAGCCCGAACAGCAGACCCACGAGGGCTACGAGTGGCTGTACGTGCTCTCCGGCCGGGTGCGGCTGCTGCTCGGCGAGCACGACCTGATCCTCAACCCGGGCGAGGTGGCCGAGTTCGACACCCGGGTGCCGCACTGCGTGGCCAACCCGGGACCGGAACCCGCCGAGATCCTCACCCTGTTCGGGCCGCAGGGCGAACGGCTGCACGTGCGCGCCCGCCCCACCCGCCGCTGACCCCACACCACGACCGGGGTGGACGAAATCGGGGCGCGGCTCGCGCCGCGCCCCGATGCTCCCAGGCCCTTCCCGGCCGGTGGGGCGAGGATGCGGCACGCCGACCTTCGGACCGACCGGACGCGGACTGGCTGCCCCCGCCGGGCCGTTGTCTACTGGCCGTGCACCTCACCCTGCCCGTACACCGGTAACCGCGGCCGGTTCGCGCCGCCCCGCCGACCCCCGCCCGCTGGACCTGGCCGCCGCGACCGTGAAGGTCGCTCGGCCAGCGGACGAAGGGACGAAGCGAACAGCAGCCGCTTCCCGTGGTAGGACTCAAAGACGGTACGTGCTCCACCCCGGGCGCTGTCAACCCACCCCCGGCCTGTCGTGTGTCGCGGTTCGGCGTGTCGCGCCGGCGGTCCTCAGTCGACGGTCAGGTGCCGGCGCAGCAACGCCCCCGCCACCTGCGGATGCTCACCGGCGAGCAGCCCACCGGCGGCCAGCACGTAATCCACGTCGACCACCGCCCGCGCCGCCCGGGGCAGCGGCCACCCGCCGGCGTGGTCGGCCAGCACCGCCGCCAGCACCTGCGCGGCGTGCCCGGCCGGGGCGTGCCGCAGCACCCCGCCGGACCCCACCACCAGCCGCACGTCCCGCAGGTCCCGCCCGCCGCGTTCCCCGGTGGCGCCGCCGCGGGCGTGCCGGCGCAGCGCCACCGTCGCGGCCAGCGCGGCGATCCGCCGGTCGACGGCCCGCTCGGCGTCGGTGACGGCCAGCAGCCCCGGCTCGGCGGCCCGCGCCGCCGCGGCGGCCGCCAGCGTCTCCTGCTCGCCGGGGGCCAGCAGCCGCTCCTCCGCGGCGGCCCGCACCACCCCCGGCGCGCTCCACCGCATGCCCAGGTCACCCTCGACCGTGCGGGCCCGCCACAGGGTGCCGGCGACCTCCCGACCCGGCCCGCTGTCCCGCTCGTCCGGGGTGAGCACCGAGTACACGTCGGTGGTCGCCCCGCCCACGTCCACCACCGCGAGATCCCCGCCGATCGCGTCGGCCAGGGCCTCCACCCCGGTCAGCACCGCGTCGGGGGTGGCGGCGCGCACCAGCCGGGTGAACCGCGACCCCCGCGACAGCCCCTTACCGCCGATGACGTGCCGCAGGAACACCTCCCGGATCGCCGCCCGCGCGCTCGCCGGCGCGAGCACCCCGATGCGCGGCAGCACGTTGTCGGCGACGGTCACCGGCACCCCCGCGCCGGCGAGCAGGGCGTACAGGTCGTCGCGCACATCGACGTTGCCGGCCAGCACCACCGGCCGCCGCCACCGGGCCCGGGCCAGCCGGGTCGCGTTGTGGGTCAGCGTGTCGGCGTCCCCGCCGTCGGTGCCGCCGACGAGCAGCACCACGTCCGGCCGGGCCGCCCGCAACGCGGTCACCTCGGCGCCGCCGAGCCGGCCGGCGGCCACGTGCACCACGTTCGCGCCCGCCGACAGGCCCACCCGCCGGCCGGCCTGCGCGGTCACCAGATGCTCGTAGCCGACCACCGCCAGCCGCAGCCCACCGCCGGCCGACGAGCAGACGTACCACGGCACGTCGCGCGCCCCGAGCCCGTCGGTGGCCGCGGCCACCGCGGCGTCCAGGCCGTGCAGCACGTCCGTGCCCACCGTGGTCGGCGCCGACGCCGCCGCGACCAGCGCCGCCGCGGCCAGGTCCACCACCGCGACCTTGGTGTACGTCGACCCGACGTCGGCGCAGACCGCCAGGGTCACGACGCGGCGGGCACGACCACCGTGCCGGTCGCGGTGACCGCCACGACCGGCTCGGCGAGCACCTCCGCCGCCGACTCGCCCCGGTCCGGGCGGCCCCGGCACACCACCCGGGCGGCGAAGTCGATGGTGCGGCTGCGGGTGCCCACCCGGGTCACCGTCGCGGTCACCTCCAGCACGTCCCCGGCCCGCATCGCGCTGCGGAACTGCACGTCCGAATAGGACGCGAACAGCCCCTCGTCGCCGTCGGTGCGGATGCACACCTCGGTGGCCACGTCCCCGAACAACCCCAGCGCGTACGCCCCGTCGACGAGGTTCCCGGCGTAGTGGGCGTGCGAGTACGGCACGTACCGCCGGTGCGTCACGGTCAACCCGACCCGGGAATCAGTCATGCCTTCGCCGCCTTCTTGTTCGTGATCAGGGCGTGCACCAGGTAGCTGGCCACCTCGCCCGGGGTGGTGCCCCGGCCGAAGATCCGGTCCACCCCCAACTCCTCGGTCATCGTCTCGTCGAACCGCGGCCCGCCGACGATCAGCAGCGGCCGCTTCCCCGCCGGCATCGCCTCCCGGAACGCCGCGGACATCTCCCGGGTGTTGTGCAGGTGCGCGTCGCGCTGGGTGACCACCTGCGACACCAGCACCGCGTCGGCCTTCTCCGCCCGCGCCGCCTCCACCAACTCCGGCACGCTGACCTGCGCGCCCAGGTTGGTCACCGTCAGCTCCCGGTAGTACTCCAGGCCCTTCTCCCCGGCGATGCCCTTGACGTTGAGGATCGCGTCGATGCCGACGGTGTGCGCGTCGGTGCCGATGCACGCCCCCACCACCGACAGCTTGCGCCGCAGCCGCTGCTTCACCACCGCGTTGACCTCCTTGGCGCTCAGCAGCGGAAAGTCGCGCTCCACCACCTGCACCGCGGACAGGTCCACCAGGTGGTTCACCCGCCCGTACACCACGAAGAAGGTGAACCCGTCGCCCATCGGCTTGGCGTGCACCAGCATCGCCGGGTCGATGCCCATCTTGTTGGCCAGCTGGATCGCCGCGCCCTCGGCCCGCTTGTCGTGCGGCACCGGCAACGTGAACGACACCTGCACCATGCCGTCGCCGGTGGTGTCCCCGTACGGCCGGACGATCTTCTTCTCCGCCGCGGCCGTCACGCGCGGTCCCCTTCCAGGATCTCGGTGGCCGGGTTGTAGTAGTCCGGCTCGTGCGCGGCGACCCCGTCCAGGCCCTTGCCCCGGTCCGCGGGCCGCTTCATGATCCCGAACGTGCCCTCGGCGATCGCGGTCAGCAGCGACTGCTCACCGATGCGCTCCAACAGCCGCACCGCCTCACCGAGCACCCGCTGCGCGCGCTGCTGGATGAACCCGCCCGGCGCCGGCACGAAGTCCTCGTGCAGCCCACCGGCGGCACCCAGCACGTAGCGGACGTTCTGCAGGGCGATGTCCCGGTCCGACAGCCACGGCGTCACCACCGCCTCGGTCATCATCCCGACCAGCAGGATGCCCTGCCCGGTCATGGCGCCCACCAGGTTGAAGAACCCGTCGAGCAGGTTCCCGCGGAACACGTCCCCGGTCATGTGCTTCGTCGGCGGCATCCACTTCAGCGGCGCGTCCGGGAACAACTCCCGAGCCAGCAACGCGTGCGCCAACTCCAGCCGGAACGACTCCGGCAGATCCGGGTTTATCTCGAACGCGTGCCCCAGCCCCAGCTGCCAGTCGGCCAACCCGGCCTCGTGCGCGAAGTACTCGTTGAGCAGCTGCGACACGGTCACCGTGTGCGCCTCCTCCACCGCGTCGGCGGTGGTGAGGTAGTTGTCCTCCCCGGTGTTGATGATGATGCCCGCCCGGGCGTGCACCTGCCGGGAGAACCGCTGGTCGACGAAGGTGCGGATCGGGTTGATGTCGCGGAACAGGATCCCGTACATCGAGTCGTTGAGCATCATGTCCAGCCGCTCCAGGCCGGCCAGCGTCGCCATCTCCGGCATGCACAGCCCCGACGCGTAGTTCGTCAGCCGCACGTAGCGGCCCAGGTCCTTCGACGACTGATCCAGCGCCGCCCGCATCAACCGGAAGTTCTCCTGGGTGGCGTACGTGCCGGCGAACCCCTCCCGGGTCGCCCCCTCCGGCACGTAGTCCAGCAGCGACTGCCCCGTCGACCGGATCACCGCGATCACGTCCGCGCCCGCCCGGGCCGCCGCCTGCGCCTGCGGAATGTCCTCGTAGATGTCCCCGGTCGCCACGATCAGGTAGATCCACGGCCGCCGCGCCGGATCCCCGTACCGCTTGACCAGACGCTCCCGCTCGACGCGGCGCCGGTCGATCTGCCGGATCCCCGCCGCGACCGCCCGCCGGGCGGCCCGGCGCGCCGCGGTCGCCGCCTTCCCCGACGGCACCTGGAACCGCACCGACCCGGCGGCGGCCTTCTGCGCCAGCAGCGTCACGTCGCTGATCTGCTCCCGGGCCAGCGCGTCGAACACCGGCATCGCCACCCCGTGCCCCAGGCCGGTGTCCGCGACCACCGCGTCGACCAGCCGGTTCACCCACGGAATGCCGTCCGGGTCGGCGCCGGCCACCCCGGCCAGCCGCAGCACCGCCCGCTCCACCGACACCGTCGTGTGGCTGCGCGCCAGCTCCACCACCGGCCGCCCGGCCCGGCGCGCCAACTCCCGCGCCCGGGCCACCAGCGCCGGATCCAGGTCAAGCTTCCCTGTCACGAAGACCCTTCCTCGAAGATCACCTCACCGCGCAGCACCGTGCGCCGGCACACCGGCAACGGCGTCGGATCCTGCGGACCCCGTACCTCCGGGTCGTCGGCCTGCACCACCGGCAACCCCCGGTCCACTCCCGCCGGCGTGGACCACACCGCGAACGTCGCCGGCGCCCCCAGCGCCAGGACCCCCTCGTTGTCCAGGTGCACCGCCCGCCAACCACCCCGGGTGTGCGCCGCGAACGCCGCCCGCTCACTCATCCGCTGCGCCGGATTGTGGTGCGCCGCCGCCGCCCGCACCGAACCCCACGGGTCCAGCGGCGTCACCGGCGAATCCGACCCGAACGCCAACGCCACCCCGACCGCGTGCATCGACCCCATCGGGTTCGACTCCAACGACCGGTCCAGCCCCAACCGCGCCTCGTACATCCGGCCCGCGCCGCCCCACAACCGGTCGAACGCCGGCTGCATGCTCGCCACGATCCCGTACTCCACGAACCCGGCGATCAGCCGCTTGCTCATGATCTCCGCGTGCTCCACCCGGTGCCGGGCCGCCCGCAGCCGATCCGTACCCAGCTTCTCCGCCGCCGCCGCGAACCCCGCCAGCACCGTGGCGATCGCCGCGTCACCGATCGCGTGGAACCCGCCCTGCAGCCCGTGCGCCGCGCAGTCCACCAGATGGTCACGCACCTGCTCCGCGGTGAGATAGCCGTGCCCGCAGCCGCCGTCCCCGTCCAGGTAGTCCCGCGACACGTGCGCCGTGCGCGACCCCAACGCCCCGTCGGCGAACAGGTCACCCCCGGCGCCCACCGCGCCCAACTCCCGCGCCCGCGCCGCGCCGCCCAGCTCACCCCAGTAGCCGTACACCTCCGGCAACCCCGCACCGGAGATCCCCAGCAGGCCGGTGAAGTCCTCCTCGTCGGAGATCTCCGGCCCACCGCACTCGTGCACCGCCGCGATGCCCAGCGACGCCGCGTGGGCCAACGCCCGCCGCTGCGCGGCGATCCGCTGCGACCGGGTCACCGACGCGAACGCCGCCGCCCGCGCCACGTGGTGCGCGTCGCGGCGCAGCCACCCCGACGCGTCGTACCCCGCCGCGGCCGCCACCTCCGGACACGCCGCCAGCAGCGCCCGCGACACCAACGCCGAATGGATCGACGCCTGCGACAGGTACACCCGCCGCCCACCGGCCGCCCGGTCCAACTCCGCCGCGTCCGGCAACCGCGGCACCGGCCAGCTCGACTCGTCCCAACCGTGCCCCAGCAGCACCGCCTCCGCCGGCAGACCCGCCGCGAACCCGGCCACCGCGTCCAGCAACTCCCCCGCCGAGCGCACCCCGGACAGATCCAGCCCCGACAGCGCCAGCCCGGTGTCCGTGGCGTGCACGTGCGCGTCCACGAACGCCGGCGTCACCAACGCCCCGTCCAGCTCCACCACCCGGTCCGCGGCCGGCGCCTCCGCGTCCGGCCCCAACCATGCGATCTTGCCGTCCGCCACCAGCAGCGCCGTCGCGCTCGGGTCGGCCGGACAGTGCAGCACTCCGCCGCGGTACAACGTCGAGGGGTTCGTCATGGCACTCAGTCTGCAACCAGCCGCGACTCGAACAGCCTCCGGACCCCCGGCTCCGAACGCAGCAGACCCAGCGCCAACTCCGTGTGCCCCGGCACGTACCCGTTGCCCACCAGCATCGTCACGTCCGCCGCCAACCCCTCGGCACCCAACGCCGCCGCCGAGAAACTGGTCGCCATCGAGAAGAAGATCACCGTGCCGCCGTCCGCGGTCGCCAGCACCGCCCCGTGCTCACAGCCCGGCACGTCCACGCAGACCACCGTCACGTCCGCCGGCACCCCCAGCGCCGACGTCACCGCCTGGGACAACGCCACCGGATCCCGGGCGTCGGCCAACGCCACCACCGAGGCCAGCCCGGCGTCGGACAGCGCGTCCCGCTCCGCCGCCACCGGCACCACCCCGACCGTACGGGCGGCGCCCGCCCGCCGCGCCGCCGCCAACGACAGCGACCCGCTCTTGCCCGCCGCACCGATCACCGCCACGCTGACCGGCCGGGCGTCCCCCTCGCGCGCCCGGTCGGCCACATAGCGCGACACCACCCGCGCGGTCAGCGCCGGCGCCCCGCACACGTCCAGCACGGCGAGGGACAACTGCGGGTCCTCGTCGTCCGGCAGCACCGCCGCGATCGACCGGGCGAACAGGATCGCGTGCCCGTCGCACGGCACCTGCTCGCTGCGCCCGTCCCACCGGGCCAACCCGTCGGTGATCACCAGCGGGGTCAGCGTCAACGACACCAGCGTCGCCACCCGCTCCCCCGGCTTGAGCCCCAGCGGCGAGCGCCGCCCGGCCTCCTCCACCGTGCCGATCAGCATCCCGCCCGACCCGGTCACCGGGTTCTGCATCTTGCCCCGGGCGTTGACGATCTCCAGCACCTCGGCGCGCACCGCGGCCCCGTTCCCGCCGTGCTTCTCCCACAACTGCCGGAAGCTCGCCGCGTCCAGGTTCAGCCGCTCCACCCGGATCCGCACCTCGTTCGGCGCGATCACCGGCGACGCGTCCAGCCGCCACGCCGCCTGCGGCAGCACCCCCGCCGGTTCCACAACGCGGTGCAGACCCACCGGTGACGTCACGCCGACCTCCCCCTGTCAACCGCCCGAACCCCCGGTCAGGGCTCGCGTAGCGGGAAAACTTCCGGCAGACTAATTTCTTCACCGGATATTTTCCAGTAGCCTTCGGGCCGCCGATCATCTCATGCACGAGGAGGGGCCGTGACCCAGACCCAACCGGTGGAGACCATCCCTGCGCCCCGCCCCACGCCGGCCACGGTCCCCACCGCCGCCCAGCCCTACGAATACCGCCGGGCCCCCCTGGTCGAACCCGACTGGACCCGCTTCCCCGGCTGGCGCCACGTCACCCGCGAACAGTGGGAATCCGCCCAGTGGCAGCGCGTCAACTGCGTCAAGAACATCAAGCAACTGCGCGCCGTCCTCGGCGACCTCGTCGACGAGACCTTCTACGCCGACCTCGCCGCCGACCAGGCCGCCCTCGCCACCATGTCCATGCTGGTGCCGCCGCAGATGCTCAACACCATGGTCCCGTTCGCGCCGATGACCACCGAGGCGTTCCTCGCCGACCCCGTCCGGCGCTACATGATCCCCGTCGCCTCCGACCGGCGCACCGACTGGCCCTCACACCCCTACGCCAGCCGCGACTCCCTGCACGAGCACGACATGTGGGTCGCCGAGGGACTCACCCACCGCTACCCCACCAAGGTCCTCGCCGAGCTGCTCTCCACCTGCCCGCAGTACTGCGGCCACTGCACCCGGATGGACCTGGTCGGCAACTCCACCCCCGCCGTCGACAAGCTCAAGCTCACCCTCAAGCCCGTCGACCGCTACGACGCCCACATCACCTACCTCAAGGCCCACCCCGGCGTCCGCGACGTCGTCGTCTCCGGCGGCGACGTCGCCAACGTGCCCTGGCGCAACCTCGAGTCCTACCTGATGCGGCTGCTCGAGATCGAGACCATCCGCGACATCCGGCTCGCCACCAAGGCCCTCATGGGCCTACCGCAGCACTGGCTCCAGCCCGACGTCGTCGAGGGCCTGGAACGCGTCGCGCGCACCGCCGCCCGCCGCGGCGTCAACCTCGCCATCCACACCCACGTCAACCACGCCCAGTCGCTCACCCCGCTGGTCGCCAAGGCCGCCCAGACCGCCCTCGACGTCGGCGTCCGCGACGTGCGCAACCAGGGCGTGCTCATGCGCGGCGTCAACGCCACCAACTCCGACCTGCTCGACCTCTGCTTCGCCCTGCAGGGAGAGGCGGGCATCCTGCCCTACTACTTCTACATGTGCGACATGATCCCCAACGCCGAACACTGGCGGGTCCCGGTCTGGCACGCCCAGCAGCTCCAGCACGACATCATGGGCTACCTGCCCGGCTACGCCACCCCGCGGATCGTCTGCGACGTCCCCTTCGTCGGCAAGCGCTGGGTGCACATGCTCACCGAGTACGACCGCGAACGCGGCATCTCGTACTGGACCAAGAACTACCGCACCAGCATCGAGTCCGCCGACCTGGAGGCGCTCAACAAGCGCTACGCCTACTACGACCCGATCGACACCCTGCCCGACAGCGGCCAGCAGTGGTGGGCCGCGCACCGCGACGACTGACCGGCACCCACGCACCCCTCGGCCGTCGCACGGCCGAGGGGTGCGGCTGTCGGATCCGGGAAACCCCGGCACGACGCCCTGACTACCCTGCACCCATGGGACGCGCGCGAGGCGACGCCGACACCGCCGACCGGGCCACCCCCGTCGAGATCTTCTTCGACGTCGTCTTCGTCCTCACCATCACCCAACTCGCCCACCTGCTCGAGGACCACCTCGACTACACCGGCCTCGGCAGCACCGTCCTGATCCTCGGTCTGCTCTGGTACCTCTACAGCGGCTACGCCTGGCTCACCAACCACGTGCCACCGCACCGGCCCGCCCGCAAACTCCTCCTCTTCGCCGGGATGGCCGGCTTCCTGCTCACCGCCGTCGCCATCCCCGACGCCTTCACCGGCAGCGGCCTGCTCTTCGGCATCGGCTACCTCATCGTGGTCACCGTCCACCTGACCCTGTTCAGCCACAGCACCGCCCGCGCCGGCGTCCGCCGACTGGCCCCCTACAACCTCGGCGCCGCCCTGCTCGTCCTCGCCGCCGGCTTGCTCTCCGGACCCGCCGTGTACGCCCTCTGGGCCGCCGCCATCTTCGTCCAGACCCTGCTGCCCTACCTGCTACCCGGCCACTCGTGGCTCGGCGTCGCCGCCAGTTTCCGCATCGTCCCGACCCACTTCGTCGAACGGCACGGCCTGCTCGTCATCGTCGCCCTCGGCGAAACCGTGGTCACCATCGGCATGGGCGCGCCCCTGGACCACCTCACCCCCGGCACGGCGGGCGCCATCGTGCTGGCCCTCGCGCTCCCCGCCGCCCTCTGGTGGACCTACTTCACCGAGGCCGGCGCCGCCGAGGCGGCCCTCGACCGCGCCGAACGCGGCGCCCGGAGCCGGCTCTCCGCCCGCGTCTACATCCTCAGCCACTTCGTCCTGCTGCTCGGCATCGTCGCCACCGCCACCGGCCTGCACGCCACCGTCGCCCATCCCGACGCCCCGACCGGTTGGCCGGCCGCGCTCGCCCTCTCCGGTGGAGTGGCCCTCTTCCTGGTCGGCATCGCCGACATCCGCCGCGTCGTCCGCCACGGCCGCCCGGCCAGCCGCCTGTTCACCGCGGCCCTGGTCCTGGCCACCGTCCCGATCGGCGGCTACGTCAACGCCACCCTGCACCTGGTCGTCGTGATCGCCGCGGTGACCGTCATGCTGGTCGTCGACGGCCACCGCGCCGGCGGCCCGACGCGACCGGTCAGCCGCGCGGCGCGTACATGATCACAGCGACGCCGAGCAGGCATATCGCCGCGCCGGTCAGGTCCCACCGGTCCGGCCGGAAGCCGTCCACCAGCACCGCCCAGCCCAGCGAACCCGCCACGAACACCCCGCCGTACGCGGCGAGGATCCGGCCGAAGTGCGGATCCGGTTGCAGGGTGGCCACGAAGCCGTAGCAACCCAGCGCGATCACCCCGGCCGCCACCCACCACAGGCCCCGGTGCTCCCGCCACCCCTGCCAGACCAACCAGGCACCACCGATCTCGGCGAGCGCGGCCAGGACGAACAACAGCAGGGAACGCAGGACGGTCACCTCGGCGACCCTAGCCGCCGGGCCGGCCAGCGCTGGCCCGGGCCCACGGGCCGACGCCACATCGGCGACCTGGCGGGATCCGCCCGACCAGGTCACCCCCGTACCGCCGCCTGGAGTCGCGCCGGTGGCTGCAGAGCAGACGCACCCGACGCGCCACCGGGACGCGGAAATCGCCCGGGACACGTGGCGGCCCCCGGCGTACACCGGGGGCCGCCACGACAGCGCGAGGTCACCTCGTGAAGGGATCCCGCACGTTCCGACCGGCTTCCTTGGCCGGCTCGCCGGCCTGGCGGGGCCGGGCCTCGCCCTGCTGCGAAGCCCCCTCCTGCCGCATCCGCTCCTTGGCGGCGCCGGTCAGCTGCTCGACCTTGCTCTTCGCCTTGTCGGTGAAGCCCATGTCGCCTCCTCTGCTCCGGCCGATCCAGGGGCCTGCGGGCCCCTCGACTCCGTGCATGCCCGTCGCCGGTGACCGGAAACGTGGTCGCGTGGCGCACACCCGCTAGGGCATCCTAGGAAACTAGGTGAACATCGGAGACCGCTGCCTGGTTAACTGGGCGAATGGGCGAGATCCTGCTGATCCGGCACGGCGAGACCACCTGGAGCGCGAGTCACCGGCACACCTCGTACACGGATCTGGAGCTCACCCCGGACGGTGAGCGACAGGCCCGGATGGTCGGCGCGTTCCTGGCCGGTTGGCACTTCATCGCGGTGCTCAGCAGCCCCCGGAAGCGGGCGGTGCGCACCGCCCAGCTCGCCGGGCTCACCGTCGACGAGACCGACGACGACCTCGCCGAGTGGAACTACGGCGAGTACGAGGGCCGCACCAGCGCCGACATCCACGCCGACCACCCGCACTGGAACCTGTGGAGCGACGGCTGCCCCGGCGGCGAGTCACCCGAGCAGGTGGGCGGCCGACTCGACCGGGTGCTGGCCCGGGTCACTCCCCTGCTGGACAAGGGTCACGTCGCGCTGGTCGCGCACGGGCACAGCCTCCGGGTGGCCGGCGCCCGCTGGATCGGGCTGCCGCCCGCGGCCGGCGGCCGACTGCGGCTGGACACCGCGACGGTCAGCACCCTCGGCCACGAGCACGGCCGACAGGTCATCCGGCGGTGGAACCAGCCACCTCTCCCGGCACCCGGGACCGTCCCCGCACCGGGGGTTCGGCACTGACCTTCGGCGGCCGCCCCTCGTACGGCGTGGAGAGCACCACCGTCGTACGGGTGGTCACGTTGGCCGCGGTGCGGATCTCCTGCAGCACCCGCTCCAGGTCCGCCGGGCCGGCCACCCGCACCAGCAGCAGGTAGAAGTCCTCCCCCGCCACCGAGTAGCAGGAGTCGATTTCCGGCAGGTGGGCCAGCCGCTCCGGCGCGTCGTCCGGCTGCGACGGGTCGAACGGCCGGATCGCCACGAACGCGGTCAGCGGCAGGTCCAGCGCCTCGAAGGAGACCCGCGCGGCGTACCCCTTGATCACCCCGCGCTGCTCCAGCCGGCGCACCCGCTGGTGCACGGCGGAGACCGACAGGCCCACCTTCTCCGCCAGATCCGTGTACGACAGCCGGCCGTCAACGGTCAGGGCTGCGACGATGGCGCGGTCGATCTCCTCCACGGCGTGCAACCTACCGGTAAAACCGCCCGACGGCGACGACGTGGCCCGCAGTCGAACGGACCCGCGCCGGCGCGGTGGACCCATCGCACCGGCCGCGCGACGCTGCGTCAGCGACGCCTCAGCCCTTGGCCAGCGCGCGGGAGATCACCAGCCGCTGGATCTGGTTGGTGCCCTCGACGATCTGCAGCACCTTGGCCTCCCGCATGTACCGTTCCACCGGGTGGTCGGCCACGTAGCCCGCCCCGCCGAGCACCTGCACCGCGTCGGTGGTGACCCGCATCGCCACGTCGGTGGCGAAGAGCTTCGCCTTGGCCGCCTCGATCGAGTACAGCCGGCCCGCGTCGCGCAGCCGGGCCGCGGCCAGCGTCAGCGCCCGGGCCGCGGAGATCTGGGTGGCCAGGTCGGCGAGGTTGAACCCCAGCCCCTGGAAGTCGATGATCGGCCGACCGAACTGCTGCCGCTCCTTGGCGTAGCCGACCGCGTAGTCCAGCGCCGCCTGGGCCAGCCCCACCGCGCACGCGGCGATGCCCAGCCGGCCCGAGTCCAGCGCGGACATCGCGATGGTGAAGCCCATCCCCTCCCCGCCGATCAGCCGGTCGGCGGGAACCCGGGCGGAGTCGAAGGCGATCTGCGCCACCGGGGAGGCGTGCAGCCCCATCGTCCGCTCGGCCGCCTGTGGGTGGATGCCGGGCGTGCCGCGGTCGGCGAGGAGGCAGGAGATGCCCTTCGGGCCGGGCCCGCCGGTGCGGCAGAAGATGTTGTAGAAGTCGGCGACCCGGGCGTGGGTGATCCACGCCTTGGTGCCGGAGACGAGGTACGCGTCGCCGTCGCGGACCGCGCGGGTGGTCAGCGCGGCGGCGTCCGAACCACCCTGCGGCTCGGAGAGGCAGTACGCCCCGAGCAGTTCGCCGCCGATCATGTCGGGCAGCAGCTTGCGCTGCTCGGCGTTGCCGAAGGCGGCCACCGGATAGCAGGACAGGGTGTGCACGCTGACCGCCTCGGCGACCGCGAGCCACCGGCTGGCCAGGATCTCCAGCACCTGGAGGTAGACCTCGTACGGCTGCGCGGCGCCGCCGTGCTCCTCGGGGTAGGGCAGGCCGAGCAGGCCGGCCCGGCCGAGGGTACGCAGCACCTCCCGGGGGAACTCGGCGCGCTCCTCGAACCCGGCGGCCCGCGGCGCGAGCTCCCGATCGGCGAGTTCGGTGGCGAGGTCCAGCAGGTCGTGGGCCTCGTCGGTGGGGAGGATCCGGTCGACAGTCATAGCGCGATGAGCTCCGTGGGGGTGGTGTTGAGCCGTTGTACGCCGTCCGTCGTGCAGACGACGATGTCCTCGATCCGGGCGCCGTGCCGGCCGGCGAGGTAGATGCCGGGCTCGACGGAGAACGCCATGCCGGGCTCCAGCGGCCGGGGGTTGCCGGCCAACACGTACGGCTCCTCGTGCCCGTCCAGGCCGATGCCGTGCCCGGTCCGGTGCAGGAACGCGGCGCCGAAGCCGGCGGCGGCGATCGGCTCCCGGGCGGCGGCGTCGACCGCCTCGGCGGTGATCCCGGGGCGCACCGCGGCCACCGCCGCGCGCTGGGCGGCGTGCAGCACCGCGTAGTACTCGGAGAACTCCGCCGGGGCCGGGCCGCCGGCGACGTAGGTGCGGGTGCAGTCGGAGCGGTAGCCCGACGGCATGGTGCCGCCGATGTCGACCACCACCGGCTCACCGGCCCCGATCGGGCGGTCGGAGGTGCCGTGGTGCGGGCTGGCCCCGTTCGGCCCGGCGGCGACGATGACGAAGTCGACGGTCACGTGCCCGGCGGCGCGGATCGCCGCGGCGATGTCGGTGGCCACCTCGGCCTCGGTGCGCCCCGGGCGCAGCCACTGCCCCATCCGCTCGTGCACCGCGTCGATCGCCGCGCCGGCCTCGGCGAGTGCCGCCACCTCGGCGGTCGACTTGCGGATCCGCAGCTCGCGCAGCACCTCACCGGCGAGCCGCTGGTCGGCGCCGGGCAGCGTGGCGCGCAGCGCGAGCACCTGCTCCGCCCACATCCGGTCGGCCAGCCCGACCGCGCCGACCGGCCCGCCGAGGGCCGCGGTCACCAGGGGGTACGGGTCGGTGCCGTCGGCGTGGTCGACGATCCGCACCCCGGTGGCCGGGGCCGGCGAGGCCTCGGCGGCGGGCCGTTCCAGGGTCGGCACGATCAGCGTCGCCTCGCCCTCGGCGGGCAGCACCAGGCAGGTCAGCCGCTCGCCCGCGTGCGCGTCGTAGCCGGTGAGGTAGCGCAGGTCGGAGCCGGGGGTGAGCAGCAGCGCGTCCAGGCCGGCGGCGGCGGTGGCGCGCCGAGCGGCGGCCAGCCGATCCGGCGGGTAGAGCTCGTCGGTTCCCACCCGGTCAGCTTAACGGTCGTTCGGGCGGTGACCCAGCCGCCCCGGGCACGGGAAAGCGCTCTCCCACTCATCGAGAACCGTCATTGACGTAAACCGTTAACACTCTTTAAGATTTGGCTCCCCCGAGGATGCGCACCCTCCCGTTCCGATCCGTACGCCGCGCCGGTACCCGGCCCACCGGGCACCGGCCCGGCGGCACGGTCGCCACCGCCCGCCCACGGGAAGGCCCGCGATGTCCTCACCACATCCCCGTCCCCGCTCGGCCCTCGCGGCCGGCCTGCTCGCGCTGGTCACCGCCGGCGCGGGCCTGGCCCTCGCCGCGCCGTCCCCGGCCGCCGCCGCCGTGCTGCCGAACAACTTCAAGAGCGTCGGCTACCTGCCGTCCTGGAGCGGTGACGTCAACGCCGTCCAGTACAGCAAGCTCACCCACATCAACTACGCGTTCGTGCTGCCGAACAGCACCGGCAGCCTGCGCGCCGTGGAGAACCCGGGCAAGCTGTCCCAACTGGTGTCGCTCGGGCACGCCAACAACGTGAAGGTCTCGATCGCCATCGGCGGTTGGAACAACGGCGACGACTCCGCGTTCGAGGCGCTCGCCGCCAACGCCAGCACCCGCACCGCGTTCGTGAACAACGTGGTCAACTTCGTCAACCAGTACAACCTCGACGGCGTCGACATGGACTGGGAGTACCCGGACCCGGGCGCGTCGGCCACCAACTACGGCCTGCTGATGCAGCAGCTGAGCAGCGCCCTGCACAGCCGGGGCAAGCTGCTCACCGCCGCCGTGGTGTCCGAGGGCTACTACGTGCAGGGCGTGCCGACCGCGGTCTTCGGCCACGTCGACTGGCTGAACATCATGGCGTACGACGGCGGCAGCCCACACGCCAACTACGACTGGTCGATCAACAGCGTGAACGGGTGGAAGGCGCGCGGCCTGCCGGCCGGCAAGGCGGTGCTCGGCGTGCCGTTCTACAGCCGGCCCGGCTACTACACCTACTCGGCTCTGGTGGGCATGGACCCGGCCAACGCCAACCGGGACTGCACCACGGTCGGCGGCGTCCAGCAGTGCTACAACGGCGTACCGACGGTCAAGCGGAAGACCCAGTGGGCGCCGACCAACGCCGGCGGGATGATGAACTGGGAGCTGTCCCAGGACCGGAACGACTCGACCTCGCTGGTCAGCGCGATCTACGACACCGTCATGGGCGGCACCCCGCCGCCGACCGGGCGGACCGGCCCGATCACCGGGATCGGCGGCAAATGCGTCGACGTGGCGTCCGCCAGCACCGCCAACGGCACCGCGATCCAGCTCTGGACCTGCAACGGCACCAACGCGCAGCGCTGGACGGTGGGCGGCGACGGCACCCTGCGCGCCCTCGGCAAGTGCGCCGACGTGGCCAGTGGCTCCACCGCCAACGGCGCCAAGGTCCAGCTGTGGGACTGCAACGGCACCGGCGCCCAGGTCTGGCAGGCCCAGGCCAACGGCACGCTGCGCAATCCGCAGTCCAACAAGTGCCTCGACGCCACCGGCAACAGCTCCGCCGACGGCACCCGGCTGCAGATCTGGGACTGCTTCGGCGGCGCCAACCAGGTCTGGCGGCTGCCCGCCTGAGCCGGTCGTGGGGTCCCGCCGGCTGGCGGGGCCCCACCCGGGTCCGCGCCCGGCTCACCCCGGAGCCGGTTGGCGACCCGTCAGGCCACCCCGGCCGCCGGCCCGGCCGCGTCCGACCGGCGGCGGACCAGGTCGAGCATCTCGTCCACCGAGCCGGCCGGGTCGGTCACCGGGAACTGCACCGCGCGGACCACGGCGCCCGGATCGACCAGCAGGCTCAGCCGCTTGAACCGCTCGACCCCGCCGGCCCGGAAGGTGGGCAGCAGCAGCCCGGCCGCGAGCCGGCCGTCCTGGTCGGACAGGAGCGGGAAGGGCAGGTCGGCGTACGCCACGAAGTCGGCCAGCTGGTCGGGGCGCTGGGTGCTGACCCCGACGATGCGGGCCCCGGCGGCGCGGAAGTCGGCGTCCCGGGCGGCGTACGTGGTCGACTCCAGCGTGCAGCCGGTCGCGCCCGGGATCTCGCCCCAGCCCGGCGGCAGTTCCCGGGCACCGGGCGCGAACGCGCCGGGGAAGAAGTAGAGCACGCTCCACCGGCGCCCGTCGGTCGGGGCCACCGGCCGCCCGTCGGGCCCGGGCAGGACCACCTCGGGCAGCCGCCGGCCGACCAGGTCGTGCACCCGCCGCGCCTCGGCCGAGTCCGACGCGGCGGTGGCGGTCAGGCCACCGTCGCCCATCACGTGGCGGGTGCCCCAGTCCTGGAGCGCGATCAGCGCCGGCAGCAGCGCCTCGCCCTTGGCGGTGAGCAGGTAGTCGAAGCGCGGCGGGTGCTGCGAGTAGGCCCGCCGCTCCAACACGCCGTGCTCGACCAGCCCGGCCAGTCGCTCGGCCAGCGCCCGCCGGCTCACCCCGAGGGCGCGTTGCAGCGGGTCGAAGCGGGTGGTGCCGCCGGCGACGTCGCGCACGATGAGGAACGTCCACCAGTCGCCGAGGACACCCAGCGCCTGCGCGATGCCGCAGTCCGCGACTGTCAGGTCGGCCCTCCGCACACCCCACCCCTTCACCGGTCACCGTCGCCCCGACTATAGTCCGTTTCAGTTTGGAACTGACTGGCTCGGCGGAACGGGGGCGGACGCGATGGACGTCGGACAGCGAGCCGGGGTGTTCTGGCGCTGGTGGACCGCCGGCACGACCAGCCAGGTCGGGTCGGCGGTCGGCGCGGTCGCGCTGCCGCTGACCGCGCTCACCGTGCTGGACGCCAGCGCGTTCGAGATGGGCCTGATCGCCGCGGCCAGCTACGTGGCCTGGCTGGTGATCGGCCTACCCGCCGGCGTCATCGTGCAGCGGCTGCCGCTGCGCGGCGCGCAGGTCGGCGCCGACCTGGCCCGGGCGGCGGCGGTCGCGTCGATCCCGCTCGCCTGGTGGTGGGGCCACCTGACCGTCGCCCACCTGGTGATCACCGCGCTGGTGGTCAGCTTCGCCAACGTGCTCTTCGACGTGGCCAACATGACCTTCCTGCCCAGCATCGTCGACCGGGACCAGCTGCACGCCCGCAACAGCCTGACCTCGGCCACCCACGCCGCCACCCAGCTGAGCGGCCCCTCACTGGGCGGGCTCGCGGTGCAGGCGCTGGGCGCGGTGCCGACCCTGCTGGTCGACGCGGCCAGTTACCTCGTCTCGGCGGTGCTGCTGCGCACCCTGCCCGCGCGCCGCGCCGACGCGCCGGACCGGTGGCCGCCGGTCGGAGCGATGATCCGCGAGGGCTGGCGCTTCGTCGCGCACCACCCGGTGATGGGCCCGAGCATGTGGGCCGCCACCGCGATGAACTTCGTCTGCGGCGCCCAGTTCGCGCTCTACCCGCTCTACCTGGTCCGGGAGCTGCACGCGCCGGCCGGCCTGGTCGGCGTGCTGCTCGCCGTCGAGGGCGTCGGCGCGCTGGTCGGGGCGGCGCTCACCCCGCGGATCACGGCCCGGCTCGGCACCGCCCGGGCGCTGGTCCTCGCCTCGTGGGTCACCGTCGGCGGGGCGGTGCTCGTCCCGCTGGGCACGGGCTGGCCCGCGTACCTGGCGTTCGCGGCCGGCAACGTCGTCTTCGCCGTCGGGACGGTCGTGCTCAGCGTGACCACCCGCACCTACCGGCAGGTCGCCAGCCCGCCCGAGCTGCTGGCCCGGGTGATGGCCACGGTCCGGTTCGTCTCCTGGGGGGCGATCCCGGTCGGCGGGCTGGTCGCCGGCACCCTGGCCGCCGCCCTCGACGCCCGGGTCACGCTGCTGCTCTTCGCCGGCGCCGTGGTGGGCGCGCCGCTGGTGCTGCTGCTCTCCCCCGTCCGGCGGCTGCGCGACCTCACCGACCACGACCGCGAGCCCGAGGAACACCCCGCCCCGGTGCCGGCCGGCCGCTGAGCCGCCGACCGGGCGGGTTCAGCGCAGCCCGGCGGCCAGCCGGCGGGCCCGTCCGGCGTGGGTCAGCACGTCGACGCTGTCCACGTACTGGTCGATCGCGCCGAGCAGGGGACGGTCCCGCAGCGCCGGGTCGGTGACGGCGGCACGCAGCGCGGCGGCGAGCCGACCGGCGTCCAGCACCAGGAACGGCCGGCGGTGGAACGGCCGGGCCCGGGCGTGCACCGGGTCGGCCAGCCCGGTGGCGTCGGTCCAGCCGGCCACCGCCTCCAAGGCGCGGACCAGCCCGTGCTGCCGCCGCGACCAGTCGCCCGGGCCGAGCGCCTCGACCAGCGCCGCGACCACCGGCGCCGCGTCCGGCAGCCGGCCGAACAGCGTGCCGAGCCACTTGTCGTACGGCGGCCACCGGCGCTGGGTCAGCAGGCCGAGCCGCATCACGTCCCGGGCCAGCCCGGCGGTGACCGTCCGGCTGCCCAGCTCGTCGCCGACCTCAGCGCAGCGGCCCGGCAGGTGCTCCGTCTGGGCGATCCGGGTCCAGCCGGCGGCGAGCACCTGCCGCCACACGTCGTCCGGGTACCACGCCAGCGCCGCCCGGCCCGCGGTGAGCGCGCCGTCGAGCCCGTCGTGGAAGACCGCGCCGCCGGTCAGCTCGGCCAGCCGCTGGGTCGGGGTGGCCAGCCAGTCGGCGGTGCCCACCCCGGCGGCGGGCTCGAAGCCGAGCCGCTCGTGCCACCAGCCGCCCAGCTCGCGGACGCTCACCCCGTGCCGGATGCCGGCCGGGTCGGCGACCCCCAGCCGGGCGTCCGCACCGGCGAACCGGGTCGGCCAGCCGAGGAACTCCGCCGGCAGATCGGCGTCGAGCCCGGCCCGCAGCTGCGGGATCCGCCCGGCGTCGGCCGCCGCGACGAACAGTTGGCCGCGCGGACCCCAGTCGTGGTCGGTGGACCGGGCCGTGTCCAGGCCGAGCAGTTCGGAGCCACCGTCGAGCAGCCCGGCCGCGTACCGCAGCCCCGGGCAGCGCCGGCGCACGATCGGCGCCAGCACCTCGTCGTGGAACCGGCGGGCCAGCGTCAGGCCGGGAAGGAACGCCACACGGGCAGTCTGCGCCCGCCGCCGGCCGGCCGCATCCCGGTTCCGCCCTCCGGCGGCCGGCGCGTCGATAGCCTGGGTACGGGCGCCCGGGCCGGGGGCGACGGACGGAAGGACCGATGACGGTGGCAGCCAACGAGGCGGACCGCGCCGCGGCACGTCGTCGCCGGCTGCTCTGGTCCGGCGTCCTCGCGCTGCTCGGCCTGCTGCTGCTGGTCGTCGGCCTGACCATCGCCGACGGCGCCACCGCCTGGATCGAGGTGACGGCCGCGATCCTGCTGCTGCTGGTCAGCTACGGCCTGCAGTACGTGGCCCGCCGGGAGACCTACTACCGGCACGGCGACCGGACCTGACGGCGGGCGGGCGGGCCGTCCCCCCGATCGTCGGTGGGCTGTGCCAGGCTGTCGGACGTGGCACAGCAACCCCCGATCATGCTCGTCGACTCCCCCAGCCTCTACTTCCGGGCCTACTTCGGCATTCCCGAGTCCGCCGCGCGGGCCGAGGACGGCAGCCCCGTCAACGCCGTGCGGGGCTTCCTCGACATGCTGGCGACCCTGATCCGCACCCGCCGGCCGGACCGGATGGTCTGCGCGCTCGACCACGACTGGCGGCCCGACTGGCGGGTGGCGCTGCTGCCGTCGTACAAGGCGCACCGGCTGGCGCCGGAGGGCGGTGAGGTGGTGCCGGACACCCTCACCCCGCAGGTGCCGGTGATCCTGGAGGTGCTCGACGCCATCGGCATCACCACCGTCGGCGCGGCCGGCTACGAGGCCGACGACGTGCTCGGCACCCTGTCGGTCACCCAGCGCGCCCCGGTCGAGGTGGTCTCCGGCGACCGCGACCTGTTCCAGCTGGTCGACGACGCCCGGCCGGTGCGGCTGCTCTACGTCGGGCGCGGGGTGGCCAAGCTGGAGGACTGCGACGACGCCGCGGTGCGGACCCGCTACGGGGTGCCGGCCGACCGGTACGCCGACTTCGCCGCGCTGCGCGGCGACCCCAGCGACGGGCTGCCCGGCGTGCCCGGCGTCGGCGAGAAGACCGCGGCCCGGCTGGTGACCCGCTACGGCGACATCGCCGGCATCCTGGCCGCCCTGGACGACCCAGACTCTGGCTTCGCCCCCGGGCTGCGCGCCAAGCTCGCCGCCGCCCAGGACTACCTCGCGGTGGCGCCGAAGGTGGTCCGGGTCGCCCTCGACGTGCCGCTGCCCGAGCTGCCCACCGACCTGCCGACCGCCCCGGCCGACCCGGAGCGCCTGCTGGAGCTGGCCCAGCGGTGGAACCTGGCCGGCTCCGCCCGTCGGCTGGTCGACGCCCTCGCCACCCGCGGCTGACCGCCCGCCCGGCCGCGGTACCCACCGCGGCCGGGCGGCGGCGCCCGTCAACGGCGGGCGCCGCCGGCTGGGTCAGGCGGCGGCGTGGTAGGCCAGCACGCCCCGGTTGACGGCGCCGATCGCCTGCCGGGCGGTGGACCGCAGGTCCGCGGAGGCGCCGCCGGAGTCGGCGAGCTGGCCGAGCAGGTCGACCACCTGCCGGGCCCACCGGACGAAGTCGCCGGCGGGCATCTCCCCGTCGATCTCGTGGCCGCTGGCCAGCACCTTGGCCAGCGCCTCGCCCCGGGCCCAGCGGTAGATCGGCCAGGCGAAGCCCAGGTCGGGCTCCCGGGTCACCGCCAGCCCGCGGGACGCCTCGTCGGCCTCGATCTCGCTCCACAGCTTCAAGGTGGCGTCCACCGCATCGGAGACCCCGCCGCGCGGCAGCGACGCCCGCTCGTCGACGTCCCGGCGCGCCTCGAAGACCACCACGGAGACCGCGGCGGCGAGCTCGGCCGGGGAGAGCCCGTCCCACACCCCGCGCCTCAGGCACTCCGCGACCAGCAGGTCGGCCTCGGTCCAGATCCGGCCGAGCATCCGGCCAGCGTCGGTCACCGCGCCGTCCGGTGCCAGGTAGCCGCGTGCGGTGAGCAGCGCGACGATCCGGTCGAAGGTACGCGCCAGCGAGCCGGTCCGCCCGGCCACCCGCTGCCGCAGCTCCTCGGTGTCGCGCTCCAGGCGGCGACGCCGCTCCGCCCAGCGGGCGTGCTCCTCCCGGTCCGGGCAGGCGTGGCAGGGGTGGCCGCGCAGCTCGGCGCGGAGCTGGCCGAGCCGGTGGTCCTCGCCGGCCGCCTGCCGGCCCCGCCCGCCGCGCCGGCCGCCGTGCCGGTCCAGCCCGGTGCCGCTGACCTCGGCCGCGAGGTCCCGCCGGGCGGCCGGGGAGCGGTGGTTGAAGTGCTTGGGCACCCGGATCCGGGCCAGCACCTCGGCCGGGGTGGTGAAGTCGCCGGGGCTGACCCGCCCGGCCCAGCGGTCCTGGGTGAGCACCAGCGGCCGCGGCTCACCGAACCCGCCGGTCGCCGGATCCAGCACCACCGCCAGGCCGGCCCGCCGGCCGGACGGCACCCGGATCACGTCGCCCACCCGCAGCCGCTCCAGCGAGGCCACCGCCGCCGCCTTGCGCTGGCTCTGCCCCTGCCGGGCGATGGCGCGCTCCCGGTCGGCGATCGCCACCCGCAGCGCGAAGTACTCGTCGAAGTCACCGTGGTGGCAGGCCGCCTCCGCGCCGTACGCCTCGATGGTCTCGGTGTTGCGCTGCACCTGCCGGGCCAGACCGACCACCGACCGGTCCGCCTGGAACTGCGCGAACGACGACTCCAGCAGCGCCCGGGCCGGCTCCGCGCCGACCGTGCCGACCAGGTTCACCGCCATGTTGTACGAGGGCCGGAAGCTGGACCGCAGCGGATAGGTGCGGGTGGAGGCGAGACCGGCCACGTGCCGCGGGTCGGTCTCCGGGGACCAGACCACCACGGCGTGCCCCTCGACGTCGATCCCGCGCCGGCCGGCCCGGCCGGTGAGCTGGGTGTACTCCCCCGGGGTCAGGTCAACGTGCGCCTCGCCGTTGTACTTCACCAGCCGCTCCAGCACCACACAGCGGGCCGGCATGTTGATGCCCAGGGCGAGGGTCTCGGTGGCGAAGACCGCCTTGACCAGCCCCCGCACGAACAGCTCCTCGACGACCTCCTTGAACACCGGCAGCATGCCCGCGTGGTGGGCGGCCAGCCCGCGCTCGAGCCCGTCGAGCCATTCCCAGTAGCCGAGGACCGAGAGGTCCTCGCCGGGGATGGCGGTGACCCGGGACTCCACCACCTGGCGGATCTCGGCCCGCTCCTCCGGGGAGGTGAGCCGCAGCCCGGCGGCGAGGCACTGCTGCACGGCGGCGGCGCAGCCGGCCCGGCTGAAGATGAACAGGATCGCCGGCAGCAGCCCCTCCCGGTCGAGCCGGTCGACGATGTCCGGGCGCATCGGGCCGCGCCAGCGCGGCCCCCGCCGCCCGCCGCCCGGGCCGGCGCTGCGCCCCTCGCCCAGCTCCAGCCGGCGCATGGTGTCCCTGGTGTAGCGCAGCAGCTCCGGGTGCACGTCGTGCTTGCGGGCCGCGTCGGCGTCGTGGAAAAGGTCGAACATCCGCTTGCCGACCAGCATGTGCTGCCACAGCGGCACCGGCCGGTGCTCGCTGACCACCACCGCCGTCTCGCCGCGCACGGTGACCAGCCAGTCGGCGAACTCCTCGGCGTTGGAGACGGTCGCCGAGAGCGAGACCAGGGTGACCGAGGCGGGCAGGTGGATGATCACCTCTTCCCAGACCCCGCCGCGGAACCGGTCGGCGAGGTAGTGCACCTCGTCCATCACCACGTACGCCAGGCCCTCCAGCGTGGCCGAGCCGGCGTAGAGCATGTTGCGCAGCACCTCGGTGGTCATCACCACCACCGGCGCGTCGCCGTTGATCGCGTTGTCGCCGGTGAGCAGCCCGACCTGCTCCGCGCCGTAGCGGTCGACCAGGTCGTGGTACTTCTGGTTGGACAGCGCCTTGATCGGGGTGGTGTAGAAGCACTTGCGCCGGGCGCCGTCGGCCGGCTGCCCGGGCGTGCCGCGCAGCGCCAGGTGCACCGCGAACTCCCCGACCACGGTCTTGCCGGCGCCGGTGGGCGCGCAGACCAGCACCCCGCTGCCCCGCTCCAACGCCTGGCACGCCTCGCGCTGGAAGTCGTCGAGATCGAACCCCAGGTCAAGGGCGAACTCGTCCAGCGCCGGGAATTGGGAGGCCTGCGCGGCCCGGCGGCGCGCCGCGGCGTACCGCTCGGCGGGGCTCGACATGGCACCAAGATTAGTGCGTGCCGGCGGACGGCACCGGACAAGGCCGCCCGCTCCGGGCCGTCGGAGCCGGTCGGTAGGGTGCAGCACGTGCCGGACCATGCCGAACCGCCCCAGACACCCGCCCCGGGCAGCGCCGCCGCCGGCGGCCCGAGGGCGTCCCGCCGGCCCGTAAAGGCGGTCCTGTTCGACTTCCACGGCACCCTGGCCCAGGTGGAGGAGGCCCGCGAGTGGGTGCTCGCGGCGGCCACGACGTGCGGGGTCACCCTGGAGCGGGCCCGGGCGACGGCGCTGGCCGACCGGCTGCTCACCGCCGGCCGGGCGGGCGGCCCGCTGCCGACCCGGGTGCCGCCCCGGCTGGCCGAGCTCTGGGCCGACCGCGACCTCTACCCGCACGCCCACCGCGGCGCGTACACCGGGCTCGCCGAGCTGGTCGACGCGGGCATCGACGGCTTCGCCGACGCGCTCTACGAGCGGGTGCTGGTCCCCGAGGGCTGGGTCCCCTACCCGGACACCCGGCCCACCCTCGACGCGCTGCGCGAGGCCGGGGTGCGGGTGGCCGTGGTCAGCAACATCGGTTTCGACATCCGACCGCACTTCGAGGCGTGGGGGCTGGCCGACCTGGTCGACGCGTTCGTGCTGTCGTACGAGGTGGGGCGCTGCAAGCCGGACCCGGGCATCTTCCTACGCGCCTGCGGGATGCTCGGCGTCGACCCCGAGCAGGCGCTGATGGTCGGCGACACCCCGACCGACGCGGGGGCGGTGCGGGCCGGCTGCGCCGTGCTGGTTCTCCCGGCCGCCGACGCCGGCCGGGAGAACGGCCTGGGCGCCGTGCTCGACCTGGCCCTGCCGGGCTGAGCCGGTCTCGGGCGGCGGCTCAGCCGCGGACGGTGTCCCGGGCCAGCGCGACGAGGTCGGCGACGGCGGGGTGGCTGGGCGGTTCCCGCCAGGCCAGCAGCACGGTGACCGCGGGCGCGTCGGTCAGCGGCAGGTACGCCACCGCCGGGTTCGGATACATCGCCGCGGTCGCCGCGGTGGTGACCCCGACGGCCCGGCCGGCGCTGATCGCGGCCAACCAGTCGTCGGTGTTGGCCACCGGCACCACCGTGGCGGGCGTCCGGCCGGCCGGCCACAGCTCCAGCGTGGTGGTGCCGGTCGCGGCGTTCACCGCGATCGGCTGGTCGACCAGGTCGGCCAGGCGGAGGACGGCCCGGCCGGCGAGCGGGCTGTCGGCCGGTACGGTGGCCAGCCGCGGCTCGTCGAGCAGTCGCAGCGTCCGCACCCCGGGCAGGTCGACCGGCTGGCGCAGCACGGCCACGTCCACCCGGCCGCGGGCCAGCCCGGCGGTGCGCTCGTCGATGCGCAGCAGCTCCAGCGGGGTACCCGGGTGGTGCTGCCGCCAACTGCGCAGCAGGGCCACGGTGTGCCCGCCCAGCGCCGACCAGGCGTGCCCGAGCCGGATCGACCGTCCGCCCAGGTGGGCAGGGTCGAGCACGTCGTCGACGGCGGCCACCGCCGCGGCGGCGCGGTCGCGCAACGCCCGGCCGGCGGCGGTGAGCGCCAGGTGGTGGGTGGAGCGGTCGGCGAGGCGTACCCCGAGGTGGGTCTCCAGCTGGCGCAGCGTGCGGGAGAGCGCGGGCTGGGTGAGCCGCAGCCGGGCGGCGGCCCGGGTGATGCTGCCCTCCTCGGCGATGGCCAGGAAGGCCCGCAGGTGGCGCAGCTCCACGGTCATGACCGCCAAGCATAAGCGCGGGCGAACCGGCATTTCCGCGCGGCGACGCCGGCTCCTAGCGTCGGATACGTGACCGACACCCTGCGCCCCGTCCCGCCCGCCGCCGTGACCCCGCGTCCGCGCGGCGGCCTGCGGGCGGTGGGACTGGTGCTGGGCGGGGCGCTGTCGGTGCAGTTCGGCTCGGCCGTCGCCGCCCTGCTGTTCCCGCGCTCCGGGGTGGCCGGGGCGGTGACCCTGCGGCTGACCGTCGGCGCCGTGCTGCTGCTCGCGGTGTGCCGGCCCCGGCTGCGCGGGTACGGCCGCGGCGACTGGGCGGCGGCCGCCGGCTTCGGGGTCGCGCTGGCCGGCATGAACTCGCTGTTCTACCAGGCCATCGAGCGCATCCCGCTGGGACCGGCGGTGACCCTGGAGGTGCTCGGCCCGCTGACCCTGTCCGTGCTGGCCGCCCGCCGGGTGGCCAGCTGGTGCTGGGCGGGGCTCGCCGCGGTCGGGGTGGCGCTGCTGGGGCAGGGCGGCTTCGACCGCCTCAACCCGGTCGGCGCCGGCCTGGCGCTGGCGGCCGGTGTGATGTGGGCGGCGTACATCGTGCTCAGCGCCCGGGTCGGCCAGCGCTTCCCGGGCGCCGACGGGTTGGCCCTGGCGCTGGCCGTCGCCGCGCTGCTCACCCTGCCGGCCGGGCTGCTCGGGGCCGGCCCGGCCCTGCTCGACCCGACGGTGCTGGCGCTCGGCAGCGCGGTCGCCGTGCTCTCCTCGGTGCTGCCGTACACCCTCGAACTGCTCGCCCTGCGCCGGCTGCCCACGCACACCTTCGCCGTGCTGATGAGCCTCGGCCCGGCCATCGCCGCCCTCGCCGGTTGGCTGGTGCTGCGGCAGGCGCTCAGCGTGCCGGAGGTGCTGGCGATCGGGCTGGTGATCGCGGCCAGCGTCGGCGCGGTCCGGGTCAGCGCAGCAGCCGCAGCGCCGCCGGCACAGCCGTGACGGTGACCGGCAGGTCCAGCGCCCGCTCCCCGTCGGCGTACGTGGTGATGCCCTCGGCGGCCAGCTCCACCTCGCGGGCCCGGTAGCTGCGCACCAGCGGGTGCTGCACGTGGGTGCCCTGGTAGATGCGCGGCTTGACCCGCATGAGCGTGAGCCGGCCGAACCGCCCGCCGACCACCACGTCGAGCAGCCCGTCGGTCGGGTCCGCGGCCGGGCAGATCCGCATGCCGCCGCCGTAGCTGGGCGCGTTGCCGACCGCCACCAGCACCGCGTCGACCTCCTGCGGCTCGCCGTCGAGGCGCAGGGTGTAGCGGCGCGGCCGCAGCCGGGCCAGCTCCATCAGGATCGCCAGGTCGTACCGACGCGGACCGCGCGGCCAGCGCATCCGGTTGGCGCGCTCGTTCACGATCGCGTCGAAGCCGGCGGCGAGCACCGCCCCGTACCACCGGCGGGTGCCGTCCGCGCCGGTCAGCCGGGCCAGGTCGACCGGCTGGGTCCGGCCGGCGCGCAACGCGTCGGCGATCACCTCGACCGCGGCGAGCGGGTCGGCCGGGTAGCCGGTATCGACGGCGAAGTCGTTGCCGGTGCCGGCCGGCACCGGGCCGAACGGGATCGCCGTCCCGGCCACCGCCTGCAGCGCCCGGTGCACGGTGCCGTCGCCGCCCACCGCGACCAGCGCGGCCACCCCGTCGGCGACCGCAGCGTGGCAGGCCGCCTCGGCCTGGTCGGCGCTCTGCGCCTCCAGCAGCCGCACCGGCCGGCCGACGGCGGAGAGCCGGTCCAGCAGCCCGGGCAGCAGCCCCCGGTGCCGCCCCCGGCCGGCGGTCGGGTTGGCCAACACGGCGACGGGACCGTCGGGGGCCACGGAGGGGTGATCGTCTGCGGTCACGGCGTGCAACCTACCGGCATGACGAACGCCGCCCACCCGGGGCGGCGTTTCCTGGTCGGCGTGTCGGACGGCCGCTCCGGCGGGTGCCGGAGCGGCCACCGAGGGTCACGTCATGTCGTCGTAGCGGCGGTCGATCGGGGCCGGCGCGGCGACCGGCTCCGGGGCGGTGATCGGCGCGGAGGCGTCGACCCGCTCCCCGGCCTCCACCGGCTCACGGTCGAACTCCAACGGCGACACCTCGTCGTCGGCTATGCCGGCGTAGACCTCCTTGCCACGCCCCCGCCGTCGGTCGTTGAGGAACGCGACTCCGATAGCGAGGAAGTAGAGCAGGGACAACGAGAGCGCCAGCAATGTCATGCCGAACGGTCCCGGGTCCGGAGTGGCGATCGCCGCGAACGCGAAACAAATGAAGATCACGGCTCGCCACCAGCTGAGCAGCCGCCGGGCGCTCGCCACCCCGGTGAAGTTGAGCATCAGCAGGATCAGCGGGAACTCGAACGCCACTCCGAACAGCAGAATCATGTTGGTGACGAACGAGATATATCGGGTGACCTCAAGCTGCGTGGATAGCCCGGTAACGCCGGACTCCATCAGGAAGGACAGCCCCTTGTCCACGACGAGGTAGGCGAGCACGGCGCCCCCGGCGAACAAGGGGGCCGCAATCGAGACGAAGACGTAGGCCCACTTGCGCTCGTGGCGGTGCAGGCCGGGCGCGATGAACGCCCAGAGCTGGTAGAGCCAGACCGGCGCCCCGATGATCAGGCCGATCCAGAGCGCCAGCTTCAGTTTCAGGATGAACCCGTCCGCCGGCGACAGCTGCAGGAACTGCTGGCACTGGCCGAGCGCGTCGGTGGCGCCCGGCAGCTTGCAGTAGGGCTCCTTCAACAGATCGAAGGCCGGCTGGGCGAGCCAGAATCCGACGATCAGACCCGCCACGATCGCCAGCGAGGCGCGGAACAGCCGGTCGCGCAGCTCACGGATGTGCTCGATGAGCGTCATCGAGCCGTCGGCGGCCCGGGCGAACTTGCTCGGACCGCGCTTACGGAGAGCGAAGGCCACGGTGTCGGGCCCCTCGGTCAGTTGTCGCGGACGCGGTGCACCGGGTCAACGACCGGCTGCTGCTGCGGCGGGGCCTGGTAGGGCGCCTGCTGCGGGGCCTGCTGCCCGACCTGCGGCGGCAGCGGCTGGTAGCCGGCCTGCGCGTCGGCCTTCTCGGCCAGGTCGCGGTCGTCGTCCTGCAGGCTCTTCGTCTCGGCCTTGATGATCCGCAGCGAGCGGCCCAGCGAGCGGGCCGCGTCGGGGAGCCGCTTCGCGCCGAAGAGCAGGATCAGCACGACCACGAGTACGGCGATGTGCCACGGCTTGAGGGCACCCATGGGAAGCTCCAGTCGCTCTGTGTGTCTGGCAAGGGGTGTGTCGCAGCCCATCGTACGTGCGTCGTAGGCCGTTGCCACCCGCCGGGCGGCGGTGGTTCGGCCCGGCCGGTGAAGTCTTGACCAACCCCGCGTGTCCCGTCAACCGCCCACGCCCGATCGTTCCTGCGCGCAACCCGACCGGATCGCGCAGGGACGACAACGGCGGTCGATCAGTCGCCGCGCTTCGCCTTGATCAGCTCGATCCGGCGCTGGGCGGTGTCGAGCTGCTCCTGGATCGTCTCGGCCCGCTGCTGGAGGCTCTCGGCGCTCTCCCGCAGCGTCTCCGCCTCGGTCGCCCGCCGTTGCAGGGCCAGCGCCGCGCGGCGCAGCCGGGGCAGCCGGGCCAGCACCGTCCGGACGGCCAGGGCGAACCCGACGAGCGCGACCAGCACCACCGCGAGCACGATCCACGTCACCACGGCGGTCAGCCTACTGGGCGCCCGCCGTCAGCGCCGGACCGGCGGACGGCGCCGCCGGAGTGTCGGGTCCGCCGGCCGGCTGCGCGGGCGCGGGGCCCGGCGCCGGGGTGGCGTACGCGTCGAGCGCGGCGGCCGCCGCCGCGCGCACCTGTTCGGCGAGCTCGACCGGGGCGACCACGGTGACCTCCGGGCCCAGGCCGAGCACGAACCGGCGGGCCCAGCCGAGGTCGGTGACGCGCAGCGAGACCAGCCACTGGTCGCCGTCGCCGGCCTCCACGCTCTCGCACGGGTAGTACTCGGTGATCCACCGCTCGCTCCGGCCGACCCGCAGGGTGATCAGCGGCAGGTCCGGCGAGGGCCGGAACACGCCCTCGGTGAGGTCGTGCGGGCGGGCCTGCGGCGGCACCACGGCCGGCTCGTCCAGTTCGGCGACCGCGTCGATCCGGTCGGCCCGGAACAGCCGGACGGCCTCCGCCCGGCGGCACCACGCCTCCACGTACGCCCGGCCGCCGACCATCAGCATCCGCAGCGGGTCGACCACGCGTTCGGTGGTCTCGTCCCGGGCGGCCGTGTAGTAGGTGATCCGCAGCGCCCGGCCGCTCTCGACGGCGGCCCGCAGCTCCTGCACCCGGCGGGTGTCGGCGGGCAGCCGGACCTCGACGGGCGCGGCCACCAGGTCGCCGGCCGCGTCCTCGATCTTGGCGAGGGCCCGCTCCACGGCCTCCCGGTTGGCCACGCCGGGCGTCTCGGCGAGCATCCGCAGCGCCACCACCAGGGCGAGCGCCTCGTCCGGGGTGAGCCGCAGCGGCCGGTCGATGCCGGCGTCGTAGGTGATGGTGACCCGGTCACCGTCGAAGGCCATGTCGATCAGGTCGCCGGGCCCGTAGCCGGGCAGCCCGCACACCCAGAGCAGTTCCAGGTCCTCGCGCAGCTGCCGCTCGGTGACGCCCAGGTCACCGGCCGCCTCGGCGATCTCGATGCCCGGGCGGGCCAGCAGGTAGGGCACCAGGTTGAGCAGCCGGGCCAGCCGGTCGGCCGAGGCCCGGGAGCCGCCCCGGGCGGCCGGGCGGGTCATCGGGCACCTCCGGCGCCGGCCAGCTCGTCGTGCCGGGCGGCGATCTCCTTGAGCCGTTGGATGACCGCCTCGCGCACCTCCGGCGGGTCGAGCACCCGCACGTCCGGGCCGTAGCCGGTCAGCTGGCCGGCGAGCGAGTCCGGGTCGGCGTACGGCAGCACCAGCCGGTCGGCGTCATCGCCGGCGGTGACGCTCACCGCCCAGCGGCGCAGCCCGGCGGCGCGGCCCGGGGTGACCAGCACGGTGGCCCGGCCGGCCCGCTCCACCGGGCCGGACCAGCGGGCCACGTGGCTGATCAGGTCGACCCCGGCCGGCGGCTGGTAGCCGCCCGGCTGGCCGGTGACCCGGACCGCGCCGACCACCCGGGAGAGCCGGAAGCAGCGGGTGGCCGCGCGGTCCAGGTCGTGCCCGACCACGTACCACCGGCCGCGCCAGCAGACCACGCCCCACGGCTGGAGGCGGCGCCGGCCGGGTGAGTCCCGGTCCGGCACCCGGTAGTCGAAGGTGACCTCGCGGCGGTCCCGGGCGGCGGCGGTGAGCGGCGCGAACGCCGGGTCGACCGTGACCATCGGCTCCAGGCCGAGGGTGGCCTGCGGGTCCACGTCGACGCCGGCGGCGCGCAGCTTGGCCAGCCCGGAGGAGGCGGCGGCGGCCAGCCCGGCGTGCTGCCACAGCCGCGCGGCGATGCCCACCGCGGCGGCCTCGTCCGGTTCCAGGGGGATGTCGGGCAGCGCGTACTCCCGGCGGGCGATCCGGTAGCCGGGCTCGGCGTCGAAGACGCTCGCCGTCCCGGTCTCCAGCGGTACGCCCAGCTCCCGCAGCTCGGCCTTGTCCCGCTCGAACTTGCGCTGGAACGCCTCGTGGTCGCGGGCGTCGTCCGGGTCGTGCTCGTAGCCGGGCACGGTCGCGGCGATCTGCGCGGCGGTCAGGAACCGTCGCGTGGACAGCAGGCAGATCACCAGGTTGACCAGGCGTTCGGTGCGGGTCCGCGACACGCGGTAACGCTAGCAGCCCGCGCCCCGGGAACGCGCACCCACGCGCCGTGGGCCGGCCGGCGGCCGACTGCCGCGTCGCCCGGCGGTACGCGCCGGCCCGCCATAGGGTGATTTGGTGGCCGCGCGGACCGTCCGGACCGAGAGCGTCGGCACCGTCGTCGTCGCCGGCGCCGCCAACCTCGCCATCGCGGCGGCGAAGCTGGTCGCCGGGCTGATCTCCGGCTCGGCGGCGATGCTCTCCGAGGCGATCCACTCGGTCGCCGACACCACCACCGAGGTGCTGCTCTTCCTGGCGCTGCGCCGTGGCGCGCGGCCGCCGGACGCCCGGCGCCCGTTCGGCTACGGCAAGGAGAGCTACGTCTGGGCCTTCCTGGCCGCGCTGTTCACCTTCGTCGCCGGGGCCGGCTTCGCCATCACCCACGGCGTCACCACGATCCTGGTCCACGAGCACAGCGGCGACTACCTAGCCTCGTACGTGGTGCTGGCGGTCTCGTTCGTCCTCGAATCGGTCTCGCTGGCCCGGGCCGCCCGCCAGGTCCGCGCCGAGTCCCGGCGCTGGCGCACCACGCCGTTGCGCTACCTGCGGCTGACCGGCGACACCACGGTCCGGGCGGTCTTCCTGGAGGACAGCGCCGCCCTGGTCGGGCTGCTGCTGGCCGCCGCCGGGGTGGCGCTGTCCGAGCTGACCGGCGACGAGCTCTACGACGGGATCGCCTCGATCCTGATCGGCGTGCTGCTGCTGGTGGTGGCCGTCAACCTGGCGCTGCGCAACCTGTCGCTGCTGGTCGGCCGGGCGGTGCCGGAACGGCTGGGTCGGGAGATCGAGGCCGAGCTGGCCGGGGTGCCCGCCGTGCAGCGGATCGACACGCTGCTCACCATGCAGCTCGGGCCGGCCGACATCCTGGTCGCCGCGAAGGTCGACTTCGACGACGCGGCGACCGGCGCGGACATCGAGGCCGCGGCCGAGGCGGCCGAGCGCCGGCTCACCGGCCGCTACCCGGAGATCCGGTACGTGTTCCTCGACCCGACCCGGTCGCTGCCCGGCGCCGTCCGGCGGGCCCGGCCAGGTCCGGCGGACCCGCCCGCCGCGCCCTGACCCGGTCCCCGACCGCCCGCCCGGACACCGCCGCCCCGGCGGCCGCACCCGGCCCGGGGCGCCGTGATCCGCCCCGGGCGGCGGGGGCGGCGACCGCGCCCGCTAGCGTGCCGGGCATGGTGCGATGGCGGTCGGGAACGGTGACGGCGCTGCGGCGGCAGTGGGCCGGGGCGGTCGAGCTCGACGTCGAACTGGCCGACGGCGGCACCATGCGGGCCCTGGCCTACCCCGACCTGGTCGGCCGGCCCGAGCCCGGCGACCGGGTGCTGCTCAACGCCGGCGCCCTGCTGATGGGCCTCGGCACCGGCGGGTACGCGCTGGTGGTGGCACTGCCGGACCGGCTGCCGCCGGACCCGCCGCAGGCACGGGACAGCCGCGACGCCGGGCACCTGGTCAAGGCCCGCTACACCCCGTTGCAGCCGATCCTGCTCGGCGTGGACGAGGAGGCCTCACCGCACCGGGCGGTGCTCGCGGCGGCCGAGGACGTCGCCGGCCTGCCGGTGGTCACCGCCGACCTGCACTCGGCGCTGCCGGCGATCCTGGCCGGGATCCGCGCGGAGGCCCCCGACGCGCGGGTGGCGTACCTGCTCACCGACGGCGGGGCGTTGCCCGCCTGGTTCTCCCGCACCCTCGCCGGCCTGCGCGACGAACTGGCCGGCACGGTCAGCGTCGGGCAGGCGTTCGGCGGTGACCTGGAGGCGGCCACCCTGCACAGCGGGCTGCTCGCCGCCCGGCACGTGCTCCGCGCCGACCTGGCGATCGTCGCCCAGGGGCCGGGCAACCTGGGCACCGGCACCCGCTGGGGCTTCTCCGGGGTGGCGGTCGGCGAGGCGGTCAACGCGATCGCGGCGCTGGGCGGGCGCGCCGTCGGGTCGCTGCGGATCTCCGCCGCCGACCCACGCCCCCGGCACCGGGGCGTGTCGCACCACAGCCTCACCGCGTACGGCCGGGTGGCGCTGGCCCCCGCCGAGCTGGTGGTGCCCGACGGGCTCGACCCGGCGCTGGCCGCCGAGGTCGACGCCGCGCTCGCTCCGCTGGCGGCCCGGCACAAGATCGTCCGGGTGCCCACCGACGGGCTGGACGCCGCGCTGCGCGCCACTTCCGTGCCGCTGTCCACGATGGGCCGTGGCCTGGACGCCGACCACGCCTACTTCCTGGCCGCCGCCGCGGCCGGCCGGCACGCCGCCCGCCTCGCCGGCCGCCCCGGCTGACCCGCGCGCGGCCGGCGCCGCTCAGCGGGCCTGGCCGGCCTGTCCCCCTCGCCCGGGTCCGCGTGGCGCCCGGCGGGCGGCGCGGGCCGCGTGGTCGCGGCACCGGACGGGCCCGCCACGACGGCGTCGGGCGGGTACCCGTGGAGCCGACCCGGCCCGGCCATCCGCTGCCCGACCGGGTCAGCGGTGGCGGGCGTCGGCCGGGATCAGACGAGGAAGATCAGGGCCAGCCAGGCGCCGACGATCGCCACCAGCGCGACCGCCAGCACCCACGTCGGCACCGTGTACTCGCCGCGGCGGTTGCGCTCGATCTCGGCGCGGATCTTCTCGCGGCGGCGCTCGACCCAGTTCTGCCGCGCCCGGCCGCTCTCGGGAGGTTCGGAAGTCGTCATGGCGCGGTCAGCGTACCTGTCCGGCCCCGACGGCGGTCACCGCAGCCGGGGCCGGGCTATCGGTCACATGCTGGCGATCAGCCGCTCGACCCGCTCGTCGTACGCCCGGAACGGGTCCTTGCACAGCACGGTGCGCTGCGCCTGGTCGTTGAGCTTCAGGTGCACCCAGTCGACGGTGAAGTCGCGCCGCTTCTCCTGGGCGTGCCGGATGAACTCGCCGCGCAGCCGGGCCCGGGTGGTCTGCGGCGGGGTCTCCTTGGCCTCGAAGATCTCCGGGTCGGTGGCCACCCGGTCGACCTCGCCGCGGCGCTCCAGCAGCCCGTACAGGCCCCGGCCGCGACGCAGGTCGTGGTAGGCGAGGTCCATCTGGGCCACCCGGGGGTGGGACAGCGGCAGGTCGTGCTTGCGCTGGTAGCGCTCGATGAGCCGCAGCTTGGTGACCCAGTCGATCTCCCGGGCCACCGGCTCCAGGTCGCCGGTCTCCACCGCGCGCAGCACCCGGCCCCAGAGCTCCACCACCCGCTTCGCGGTCTGGTCGCCGCCGCGCCGCTCGACGAACTCAATCGCCTTGGCCAGGTATTCCTGCTGGATCTCCAGGGCGCTGACCTCCTTGCCGGAGGCGAGCCGCACCTTGCGCCGGCCGGTGATGTCGTGCGACACCTCGCGGATCGCCCGGATCGGGTTCTCCAGGGTGAGGTCGCGCATCACCACCCCGGCCTCGATCATCCGCAGCACGATGTCGGCGGTGCCGACCTTCAGCAGCGTGGTGACCTCGTTCATGTTGGAGTCGCCGACGATGACGTGCAGCCGGCGGTAGCGCTCGGCGTCGGCGTGCGGCTCGTCCCGGGTGTTGATGATCGGCCGGCTGCGGGTGGTCGCCGAGGAGACGCCCTCCCAGATGTGCTCGGCCCGCTGGGACAGGCAGTAGACCGCGCCGCGCGGGGTCTGCAGCACCTTGCCCGCGCCGCAGATCAGCTGCCGGGTGACCAGGAACGGGATCAGCACGTCGGCCAGCCGGCCGAACTCGCCGTGCCGGGAAACCAGATAGTTCTCGTGGCAGCCGTACGAGTTGCCGGCCGAGTCGGTGTTGTTCTTGAACAGGTAGATCTCACCCGCGATGCCCTCGTCGTGCAGCCGCTTCTCCGCGTCGACGAGCAGCCCCTCCAGGATCCGCTCGCCGGCCCGGTCGTGCGCGACCAGGTCGACCACCGAGTCGCACTCCGGGGTGGCGTACTCCGGGTGCGAGCCGACGTCGAGGTAGAGCCGGGCGCCGTTGCGCAGGAACACATTGCTCGACCGGCCCCAGGACACCACCCGGCGGAAGAGGTACCGGGCGACCTCGTCAGGGGAGAGCCGCCGCTGCCCCCGATAGGTGCAGGTGACGCCGTACTCGGTCTCGAGGCCGAAGATTCGCCGCTCCATGATGAGACATTAGCCGCCCGGAGGGCCCGTTCGTCACTGTCACACCACAGGTCGTGGTCCGCGTGGCCGTCAATTCCCGGCCGATTGCGGCATACCGTCCGCCCCGAGGCTCGCCACGTACGACCGGCAGGTGGCGTGGTCCGGCAGCAGGCCGCTCTCGCGCGCCTGCGCCAGCGTGGGCGCGGCGGCGTCACGGGCCGACAGCTGCGGGGCCTCGACCGGCCACTCGATGCCCAGCTCCTCGTCGAGCGGGTGCACCGCGTGCTCGCCGGTCGGGTTGTAGGTGGTCGAGCAGAGGTAGCTCAGCGTCGCGTCGTCGGTCAGCGCGCAGAACCCGTGCCCCAGCCCCTCGCCGAGGTAGACGGCGCGCCGGTCCACGTCGTCCAGCCGCACGCCCTCCCAGCGACCGAAGGTGGGCGAGCCGACCCGCAGGTCGACCACCACGTCGAGCACCGCGCCGCGCACGCAGGTGACGTACTTGGCCTGGCCGGGCGGCACGTCGGCGAAGTGGATGCCGCGCACCACGCCGCGCGCCGAGACCGACAGGTTGCCCTGGGCCAGCCGCAGCGGATGCCCCGCCGCCTCGGCGAGCCGGTCGAAGCGGTACCACTCCATGAACAGCCCGCGCGGGTCGCCGTGCTGCTGCGGGGTGATCTCCCAGGCGCCCTCGATGCCCAACGGCCGGATCTTCACCGGGCCACCGCCGTCCGCCGGGCCGGGCCGCCGAGCGCGCTCACCGCGGCACCGCCAGGCCGTCCCGCTCGGCCAGCAGCCCGAGCAGGTAGTCGCCGTAGCCGCTCTTGGTCAGCGGCTCGGCCAGGGCGCGCAGCTGCGCGTCGTCGATCAGGCCGGCCCGCCAGGCCACCTCCTCGACGCAGCCGATCTTCATGCCCTGCCGCTCCTCGATCACCCGGACGAACTCGGCGGCCTGCATCATCGAGGTGAACGTGCCGGTGTCCAGCCAGGCGGTGCCCCGGTCCAGCACGGTCACCGACAGCTCGCCGGTCTCCCGGTACGCCTCGTTGACCGCGGTGATCTCCAGCTCGCCGCGCGCGCTGGGCTTGAGGTCGCGGGCGATCTCCACGACCCGGTTGTCGTAGAAGTACAGCCCCGGCACCGCGTACCGGGACTTCGGCCGCTCCGGCTTCTCCTCGATCGAGAGCACCTTGCCGTCCGCGTCGAACTCGACCACCCCGTACGCCTCCGGGTTGGCCACCGGGTAGGCGAAGACCCGCCCGCCGACCAGGTCGCCGTGCGCGGCGAGCTGCCGGCCCAGACCCACGCCGTGGAAGATGTTGTCGCCCAGGATCAGCGCCACCGACTCGTCGCCGATGAAGTCCGCGCCGAGCACGAACGCCTGCGCGATGCCCTCCGGGCGGGCCTGGGCGACGTACTCCAGCCGCAGGCCGAACTGGCTGCCGTCACCGAGCAGCCGCTGGAACTGGCTCTGGTCCTCGGGCGTGGTGATCACCAGGATCTCCGAGATGCCGGACATCACCAGCGTGGAGAGCGGGTAGTAGACCATCGGCTTGTCGAAGACCGGCATCAGCTGCTTGGACACGGCCCTGGTGATCGGCCAGAGCCGGGATCCGGTGCCACCGGCGAGTAGGATTCCGCGCACCGGGGGAGCCTACCGGGACCGGGCCGAACCGGACAGCGGGGTCCGCGTCCCCCGGCCCCGTCGACACGTCGCGTACACTTCCGGACCCGTGAGGATCCTCGTCACCGGCGGAGCCGGATTCATCGGGTCGGAGTACGTCCGCATGCTGCTGGGCGTGCCCCTCGGCAGCGGCGCCGGAGTGCCCGCGATCGAACCGGCCGCCGTGACCGTGCTGGACAAGTTGACCTACTCGGGCAACCTGGCCAACCTGGCGCCGGTGCGGGACGACCCCCGGTTCCGCTTCGTGCAGGGCGACATCTGCGACCCGGCCCTGGTCGACGAGGTGGTGGCCGGTCACGACGTGATCGTGCACTTCGCCGCCGAGTCGCACGTCGACCGCTCGATCGCCGGCGCCGCGCCGTTCGTGACCACCAACGTGCTGGGCACCCAGACCCTGCTCGACGCCGCGCTGCGGCACGGCACCGGCCGCTTCGTGCACGTCTCCACCGACGAGGTCTACGGCTCGATCGACGAGGGCTCCTGGACGGAGACCTGGCCGCTGGCCCCGAACTCCCCGTACTCGGCCTCCAAGGCCGGCTCCGACCTGCTCGCGCTGGCCTACCACCGCACCCACGGCATGGACGTGGTGGTCACCCGCTGCTCCAACAACTACGGGCCGTACCAGTTCCCGGAGAAGGTCATCCCGCTGTTCGTCACCAACCTGCTCGACGGCGGGACGGTGCCGCTCTACGGCGACGGCGGCAACGTCCGGGACTGGCTGCACGTGCACGACCACTGCCGGGGCATCGCGCTGGTGCAGCAGAAGGGGCGCGCGGGCGAGGTCTACAACATCGGCGGCGGCACCGAGCTGACCAACAAGGAGCTCACCGGCCGGCTGCTGGCGGCCTGCGGCGCCGACTGGGACCGGGTCGTCCCGGTCGCCGACCGCAAGGGCCACGACCGCCGCTACTCGCTGGACATCACCAAGATCAGCGAGGAGCTGGGGTACGCCCCGAGCATCGACCTGGACCGCGGCCTCGCCGACACCGTGCAGTGGTACCGCGACAACCGGGCCTGGTGGGAGCCGCTGAAGTCGGCCCCCGCCGCATGAGCCGGCTGCTGGTCACCGGTGCGGGCGGCATGCTCGGCCGGGACCTGCTCGCGGTGCTCGGCGCCCGGCCCGACCTGAAGGTGACCGCCGCCACCCGGGCCGAGCTCGACATCACCGACGCCGCCGCGGTCCGCGCCGCCGTCGCCGGGCACGACCTGGTGATCAACACCGCGGCGTGGACCGACGTGGACGGGGCCGAGGAGCACGAGGCGGCCGCCACCGCGGTCAACGGCGACGGCGTCGGCCACCTCGCCGCCGCCTGCGCGGCCACCGGCGCCCGGCTGGTGCACGTCTCCACCGACTACGTCTTCCCCGGCGACGCCGACACCCCGTACGCCGAGGACGCGCCGACCGCGCCGGTCAACGCGTACGGCCGGTCGAAGCTGGCCGGGGAGCGGGCCGTTGCCCGATTTCTCCCCGAAACCGGCTACGTGGTGCGCACCGCCTGGCTCTACGGCGCGCACGGCCCCAATTTCGTCGCCACCATGCTGCGGCTCGCCGAGCAACGCGAGCAGCTCGAGGTGGTCGACGACCAGTACGGCCAGCCCACCTGGTCGTACGCCCTGGCGGCGCAGCTGGTCGCGCTCGGTGACGCAGGGCTGGCCGGCCGGGCCGCGCCCGGCGTCTACCACGGCACCTGCTCGGGCCGGACCACCTGGTACGGGCTGGCCCGCGCGGCGTTCGCGCTGCGCGGCCTCGACCCGGACCGGATCCGACCCACCACCAGCGACCGGTTTCGCCGTCCCGCCCCCAGACCGGCGTACAGTGTGCTAGGGCACGGCCGTTGGGCCGCCGCGGGTCTGCCGCCGCTTCCGGACTGGCACACCACCCTGGCCGACGCGTTCGCCTCCGCCGCTCCACCCGCCCCGTGGAAGGTCGCATGAAGCTCACCCTCGTCACCGGCCTGACCGGTCTGCTGCTGCTCGGCACCATCGTCGAGCTGCTGCGCCGCCGTCAGCTCCGGGAGAAGTACGGCATGCTCTGGCTCGGCGTGCTGCTGGTCGTCATCCCGCTCTCGCTCTTCCCCCGGCTGCTGGACAGCGTGGCCGGGATGCTCGGCGTCGCCTCCGGCGTCAGCCTCGTGCTCTTCCTCGGCATCGTCTTCCTGCTCCTGGTCTGTGTGCACCTGAGCTGGGAGGTCAGCGCGCTGGAGGAGGAGACGCGCACCCTGGCCGAAGAATTCGCCCTGCTCCGCGCCGAGATCGCGGCCGAGCGGGCGGCCCGAGACGAACTGGTGTCCCACGATGGTTAACGGCAAGCGGGTTCTGATCATCATCCCGGCGCTCAACGAGTCCGGCTCGATCGCCGACGTGGTCGGCGAGGTGCGCGGCGAGCTGCCCGGCGTGGACGTGCTGGTCGTCGACGACGGCTCCACCGACCGGACCGCCGCCGTCGCCGCCGCCGCCGGAGCGCGGGTCGCCCAGCTGCCCTACAACCTCGGCGTCGGCGGGGCCATGCGGCTCGGCTACCGGTACGCCCGCGACCACGGCTACGACGTCGCCATCCAAATCGACGCCGACGGCCAGCACGACCCCCGCTACGTGCCGAAGCTGGTCGACCTGCTCGACGACAACGACCTGGTGATCGGCGCCCGGTTCGCCGGCGAGGGCGACTACTCCGTCCGCGGCCCGCGCCGCTGGGCCATGGTGATGCTCTCCGCGGTGCTGTCCCGGGTGGCCCGCACCAAGCTCACCGACACCACCTCCGGCTTCCGCGCCGCCAACCGGCGGGTGATCGAGATGTTCGCCCGCTGGTACCCGGCGGAGTACCTCGGCGACACCGTCGAGACGCTGGTGCACACCGCCCGCCGCGGCTACAAGATCCGGCAGGTGCCGGTGGCCATGCGCAAGCGGATGGCCGGCACGCCCAGCCACTCCCCCGCCAAGGCCATGATCTACCTCGGCCGGGCGTTCGTGGTGCTCACGCTGGCGCTCATCCGCCAGTGATGCGGCGGCTGCTCACCCTCGTCCCGCCCGGCACCCTGGCCGTCGGTGCCGGGCTGGCCCTGCTCGGGCTGGCCTCCTACGTCCACCTCGCGGTCGCCGGCCACAGCCTCGACGAGGCCGACTACAGCTCGCTCTCGGTGCTCTGGTCGATCGTGTTCACCCTCGGCATCGGCGTGTTCATCCCGGTCGAGCAGGAGGTCGCCCGGGTCGTCGCGGCCCGCCGCACGCAGGGCCTGCCGCCCGGCCCGGTGCTGGCCCGCGGCGCCGCCCTCGCCGCCGGGGTGCTCGCGCTGATGGTGCTCGCCGTCGTCGCGGGTTACCGCGTGCTCGCCGACCGGCTCTTCGCCGGCGACGGCGACATGGTGCTCGTGCTGATCGGGTCGATGGCCGCCATGGGGGTGGCCTACACCACCCGCGGCGTCCTCTCCGGCCTGCAGCTCTTCCCCTGGTACGGCACCCAGCTCGGCCTCGACGGCGGGTTGCGCATCGCCATGGTCGCGCTGCTCGGGCTCGCCGGCGTCACCTCCCCGCTGTGGTACGGAGTGGTGCTGGTGGTCGCCCCGCTGGCCAGCGTGCTGCTCACCCTCCCGCCGGTGCTGCGCGCGGTCGGCGGCGGGGCATCGGTCCCCTGGGGCGCGCTGCTGCGCGGTTTCGGGCTGCTGACCGTCTCCAGCCTGCTCTCCCAGGTCGTGGTGAACGTCGGCGTGATCAACGTCCGGCTGCTCGCCCCCGACGACGTGGCCACCGCCGGGGCGCTGCTGTCCGCGCTGGTGCTGGTGCGGATCCCGCTGTTCGTGTTCGGCTCGTTGCAGGCGTCCCTGCTGCCCGGCCTGGCCACCACGGCCACCACCGGCGACCGGGCGGCCTTCCACGGCCTGCTGCGCCGGGCGCTGGGGCTGGTCACCGCGCTCGGGCTGCTCGGCGCGGTCGGCGCCGTCCTGCTCGGCCCCTGGCTGGTCCGGGCCCTCTTCGACGCGCCCGCCGTGCTCGACCAGGTCGACTTCGCCTGCCTCGCCGCGGCCACCCTCGCCTACCTCTGGTCGATGGTGCTCGGCCAGGCCCTGCTCGCCCTGAACCGGCACCGGGCCCAGGCCCTCGCCTGGACCCTCGGCGTGGCGGCGCTGGTCGCCGCGACGCTCGCCCCGCTCACCGTCGCGCTGCGGGTGGAGCTCGGCTACGCCGTCGGCTCCGCGGTGGTCGCCGTCACCATGGCGGTGCTGCTGCGGCGCGGCTTCCGTCCCGTCCCCACCCCGGCCCGGCCGCTCGACGCCGCCGTGGCCGGCGTATCCGGAGGCATCCGATGATCCGCCCCCAGGTCTCCGCGGTGATGCTGGCCTACGGCGCCGAGCCGTATCTGGTCGACGCCGCCCGGGCCGTACTGGCCAGCACCGACGTCGAGATCGAGCTGATCGTCGTCGACAACGGCTGCACCGGCGACGGCATCGACATCGTCAAGGGGCTGCCCGGTGTCCGGGTCATCCGCCCCGAGGCCAACACCGGGTACGCCGGCGGCTGCCGGGTCGGCGCGGCCGAGGCCACCGGCGAGTGGCTGGCCTTCGTCAACTCCGACGCGATCGTCGCCCCCGACGCGCTCGCCAAGGTCGTCGCCGTCGCCGCGGAGCCCGGCGTCGGCGCCGCGATGGCCTCCATCCGCCTCGCCGAGAACCCGGAGCTGATCAACACCTCCGGGAACCCGCTGCACTTCATCGGGCTCTCCTGGGCCGGCGGCAACGGCGAGCCGGCCAGCGCGCACGCCGTCCGCACCACCGTGCCCTCGCTCAGCGGCTGCTGCTTCGTCATCGACCGGCCGCGCTGGCAGGAACTGGACGGCTTCCCCGCCGAGTACTTCGCCTACCACGAGGACACCGAACTCAGCCTCCGCCTCTGGCAGCGCGGGCTCCGCCTGGAGTACGTCCCGGACGCCGTCGTCGTGCACCACTACGAGTTCTCCCGCAACTCGCTCAAGGTGTACCTGGTCGAGCGGAACCGGCTGCTCTCCCTGCTCACCGCGTACGAGACGCGGACCCTGGTGCTGCTGGCGCCGATGCTGCTGCTCTCCGAGGCGGCCATGCTCGTCGCCGCGCTGCTCGGCGGCTGGCCGAAGGAGAAGGTCCGCGGCTGGCGCTGGCTCTGGACCAACCGGGCCTGGGTGCGCGCCCGCCGCCGCCGCCTCCAGCAGGAACGGACCGTCCCCGACGGCGTCATCGCCGAGCTGATGACCGCGAAGGTCGCCCCGTCCAACGTCGAGGCGCCGCCCGGCATGGCCGTCTTCAACGTCATCGCCGCCGCCTACTGGGCGCTGGTCCGGCCGCTGCTGCGCCGGCGCTGACCCCCGACACCGCGGCCGCCGGCGGCCGGTAGGCCGGCACCGGGGCGCGAACGCGAGCGCCGGGGCCCGGAAACCCGGACCCCGGCGCGAAGCGACGTTCTACTCGTCGGCGGGCTGACCCGGCTTGTCCTCCAGATCGGCGGACGCCGCGGAGGTGCTCGGCTTGTGCGCCTCCTCGGTCGGCACCGTCGGCGTCTCCGGCCCACCGGCGGCGGCCGCCTCCTCCGCCTTGGCCGCGTCGCCGTCCAGCAGCCCGGTCAACGCGGCGCCGGTGATCCGGCGGAAGGTCCGGCCGACCCGGCGGCGGTCGAGCACCGCCACCTCCAGCTGGTTCGCCGCGATGGTCCGGGCCGCGCCGCCCTCGCCGCCGACGCTGCTGAGCGCCTGCACCGCCACCTTGACCGCGTCGGCGAGCGACATGTCCGGCCGGTGCTGCGACTTGAGCACGCCGGTGATCGCCTCGGCCTGCCCACCCATGGCCATCCGACCCGGCTCGTCGTTGACCGAGCCGTCGTAGGTGAGCCGGTAGATCTCGTCGTCGTCGGCGGTGGCACCGACCTGCGCCACGCAGATCTCCACCTCGAACGGCTTGGACTGCTCGGTGAAGATCGCGCCGAGGGTCTGCGCGAAGGCGTTCGCGAGCCCCCGGCCGGTGACGTCGCGCCGGTCGTAGCTCAACCCGTTCAGGTCGGCCATCCGTACGCCCGCGCGGCGCAGGTTCTCGAACTCGTTGTAGCGGCCGACGGCCGCGAAACCGATCCGGTCGTAGATCTCGCTGACCTTGTGCAGGGCGCTGGAGAGGTTCTCCGCGACGAAGAGCACCCCGCCCTCGTAACTCAGGACCACCGCGCTGCGCCCCCGGGCGATGCCCTTGCGGGCCAGCTCGGAGCGGTCGCGCATGATCTGCTCGGGCGAGGCGTAGAACTGCATGGCCACGGCGGCGGTTCTCCTTACGGCGCTGTGCTGACGACTGATGACTGGGAGGACGGCGATCAGCCGCCCGGGTTCTCCATCCGGCCCGAGACCACGCTCTCGGCGACCGCCGACGTCTCGGCGTCGGTTAGCCGGTGGGTGCCCTCCGCCGTCGCGGTCATCACCACCGGGTAGATCCGCCGGGTCAGGTCCGGCCCGCCGGTCGCGGTGTCGTCGTCGGCCGCGTCGTAGAGCGCCTCCACCGCGAGCCGGACCGCGTCGTCGATCGAGAGCCCGGCCCGGTACCGCTTCTTGAGGGCGGACTTGGCGAACAGCGAGCCGGAGCCGATCGCGTCGTAGCCGGTCTCCTCGTAGGGGCCACCGGTGACGTCGAAGCTGAAGATGCGGCCGGCCTTCGCCGGGTCCGCGTAGGCCAGGTCGAAGCCGGCGAAGAGCGGGATGACCGCCAGCCCCTGCATCGCCGCGCCCAGGTTGCCCCGGATCATCGAGGCGAGCCGGTTGGCCTTGCCGTCGAGCGAGAGCATCGCGCCCTCGATCTTCTCGTAGTGCTCCAGCTCCACCTGGAACAGTCGCATCAGCTCGATGCCGATGCCGGCGGTGCCCGCGATGCCGACCAGCGAGTACGCGTCGGCCGGGTGCACCTTCTCGATGTCCCGCTGGGCGATCAGGTTGCCCATGGTGGCCCGCCGGTCGCCGGCCATCACCACGCCACCGGCCGCCGAGATGGCCACGATGGTCGTGGCGTGCGGCGCCAGGTCGGCGGCCATGCCCGGCGGCAGCGGCCGACGGCCGGGCAGCATGTCGGGGGCCACCTTGCTCAGGAACGTGGTGAAGGAGGACGTCCCCGCGTTGGTGAACACATCTGGTAGACGCCCGGATGGATCAAAACCCGCTGCCACGTGGTTCCTCTCAGATATGTGATCGCCCCGGCCAGCCGCGCCTGATCGTCGCGGAACTGACCAAGACCTCCGTTGCAGTTGAAGCAGAGTATCCCGCGCACCCATCCGGTGCGATGATCGTGGTCCAGATGTTGCGGGTCCGCGCCGCCGCAGATGGCACAGACCCCGCCCTGCTCGGCCAGGAGCTCGTCGAACTCCTTCTGCCCCACGCCGTAACGCCGCCGCAGGTGGTACTCCCGGTTGCCGCCGTAGAGCCGTTCCTTGCTCTCGCGACCTCGCATGTTGTGACAGGGCTTGCAGTAGCTGTGCCGTGCGCTGCCCTTCCTGGTTCGCGGGAAGTCCTCCAGTGGCTTGGTCTGCTGACAGTCCGGGCACCACTTGAGTCCGTCCGCGACCGGCTCCGGAGCCCGCCGCTGCACAGCGATCCCGCGCTTGCGGCGGCTCGCCTCGGAGCGGGCCGCCGCGCAGGTCTTACAGTAGAACGCGAGCCCGTCGGGCCGGCGCTTGTTGCGGTGGAAGGCCGACGCGGGTAGCGAACGGCCGCACTGGGGACAGACCTTGTCCGACGCTTGCGGCGAATCGGACACAAGCGTCATTGTCCACCTTTCTGCACGTACCCTCTCACGAATTCCTCTGCGTTCTCCTCCAGGACGGAGTCGATCTCGTCGAGCAGGTCGTCGACGTCCTCGGTGATCTCGGCGTGCCGCTCGGCGACCTCCGGGTTCGCCTCGGTGGTGACGTCCTCGATCTCCTCGCCCTGCCGGGACTTGCCGGTCTGCGACTGGCCGCCGCTGTCACGAGTGGCCATTGCTGCCTCCTCCACGATCGTCTGCGATGAACTTACCTCGCGGGAGCGACGAAAGGCCCGTCGCGCGCCGGGTGGGCGCGCGACGGGCCACGGGCCGGCACCGCCGCCGGGCGGGCATACGACGGTCGCCGTCGCCCGCCGGCGGGCCCGCGCCGGACCGGCGCGGCACGGTCAGCCGCCGGTGAGGGTCTCCAGCAGGTCCTTGGCGCTGGGGCAGCGGTCGAAGAGCTCGCCGACGTGCTTGCGGGTGCCCCGTTCCGGCTCCATCATCGGCACCCGCACCAGCGACTCCCGGCCCACGTCGAAGATGACCGAGTCCCAGCTGGCGGCGACCACCTCGGAGGCGTACTGGGCCAGGCAGCGGCCGCGGAAGTAGGCGCGGGTGTCCTCCGGCGGCTCGGTCATCGCGGTGCGGGTCTGCTCGTCGGTCAGCAGCGTCTTCATCGCCCCGCGCGAGACCAGCCGGTGGTAGAGGCCCTTCTCCGGACGGACGTCGGAGTACTGCAGGTCGACCAGTTGGAGCTTGTGCGAGCCCCAGCCGAGCTTCTCCCGCTCCCGGTAGCCCTCCAGCAGCCGCAGCTTGGCCACCCAGTCCAGCTCGTCGGCGCAGAGCATCACGTCCCGGCCGAGCCGGTCCAGCACGCCCTCCCAGCGGGCCAGCACGTCCACGGTCTGCTCGTCGGCATCCGTGCCGTAGCGGTCGTCGACAAAGGACCGGACCCGCTCGTAGTAGGCCCACTGCACGTCCAGGGCGGTCAGCCGGCGCCCGTCGCGCAGCCGCATGAGGTGGGACAGGGACGGGTCGTGGCTGACCGCGCGCAGCTCGCTGACCGGGTCGGCGATGCCGAGGTCGGAGCCGAGCGCCTTCTCCTCGATCATGGTGAGGATCAGCGCCGTGGTGCCGACCTTGAGGTAGGTCGAGATCTCCGACAGGTTGGCGTCGCCGATGATGACGTGCAGCCGGCGGTACTTGTCGGCGTCGGCGTGCGGCTCGTCGCGGGTGTTGATGATCGGCCGCTTGAGGGTGGTCTCCAGCCCGACCTCGACCTCGAAGAAGTCGGCCCGCTGGGAGATCTGGAAGCCGCTCTGCCCGCCGTCCTGGCCGATGCCGACCCGGCCCGCGCCGCAGACGATCTGGCGGGTGACGAAGAACGGGGTCAGGTACGCCACGATGTCCGCGAACGGGGTCTGCCGGCGCATCAGGTAATTCTCGTGGGCGCCGTAGCTGGCGCCCTTGTTGTCGGTGTTGTTCTTGTAGAGGTGGATCGGCTGGGTGCCGGGGATGGTGGCGGCGCGGCGGGACGCCTCGGCCATCACCCGCTCGCCGGCCTTGTCCCAGCGGACCAGGTCCCGCGGGTTGGTCACCTCGGGGGTGGAGTACTCCGGGTGGGCGTGGTCGACGTACAGCCGGGCGCCGTTGGTGAGTATCACGTTCGCCAGGCCGAGGTCCTCGTCGGCCAGCGCCTCGGCCGGGTCGTAGGCGGCCCCGGAGTAGGTGAAGCCCCGCGCGTCGCGCAGCGGCGACTCCTCCTCGTAGTCCCAGCGGGCCCGCCCGCCGCGGTTGAGTTCCGGGCGCGCCCCGTAGGCGTTGACCACCTGGGACGAGGTGACCATCGGGTTGGCCCCGGCCTGGCCCGGTACGGAGATGCCGTACTCGACCTCGCTGCCCATGATCCGTCTTACGCTCATCAACCTACCCGCTTCGCTCGCCCGACCGGTCCCCCGTCCAGTCGAGCGTAGTCCGCCTCAGGATGCCGGGGGGCACGCCGCCTCAGCCGAATCTGGTGTCTCCGGCTCGGTGCCGGCAGTCGTGGTCAGGGGAAGCACCTCGCACTCGGGCACGGTGAGGGGCACCCAGGCGACCCGCTCGCGCAGCCGGGGGTCGTTCCTGAGCATCCACCGGATCCGGCGCTCGGCCCGCGGATCGGTGGCGATCAGCCGGATCGGCCCGGAGATCCGGGGCACGATCTGCAGGGTCCGGTCGGGCTCGACGAAGGGAAGGTTGTAGACGCCGGGTTCGGTGCGCGCGGTGGTGCCGTGCAGGGCCGAGAGGCAGAGCGTCTCGAAATAGGCACGATAGGGGCCGCGGTCCACGACGATCGTGGTGGTGCCGGGCACGTCAGGGTAGCGCCGCTGGGCCTCGGCGCAGATCCAGGCCACTCTGGACGGCAGGTGCAGGTCCTGGTGGACCCAGCGCTGCGTCCAGGTCTGCTCGTTCGCCACGAGCAGGCTGCGCTGCCATCCGGTGACGCCGCAGAGCCCGACCGCGACGGCCATGACGACCACCGCGCTCAGCACGCCGGCGGCGGTGGAGCCCACCCCGCGCCGGGTCCGGGCGGGCCGGGGTACGGGCAGCAGCCGCACCACGGCGGCGGTGCCGACGATGAGCAGCGCCGTGGCCAGGTGGGTGGCCTTGTTGAAGTAGTAGCCGGGCTGCCCGCCGGAGGCGGTGTTGTACCAGGCGACGCCGAGTGGCAGGGCGACCCCGACGACGCAGACGAGCAGCCAGCGGCGCCAGGCGGGATCGACGCGACGGACCTGCGCGATCAGGGCGATCCCGACGATGCCGCCGAGCCAGCCGAGGGCGCGCCAGGACTCGATGACGGCTTCCACGCCGGAGGCGACGACCAGCGCCTCGGTCTGACCGGCCCGGAGCACGCCGAGCAGCGGCGCGATCAGGGCGAGGCCGGTGCTCGCCAGGCCGATCAGGAGCACGCTCACCCAGCGGCGCAGCGCCTCCCGCCAGTGCGCGACCACCCAGCAGAGCACCAGCACGGCAGCGGGCGGGAGGAAGAGGTAGTAGGTGAATCCGACGGCGACGAGCAGCGCGCCGAGCAGCACGATCTGTTCCCGGGTGCCGGCCAGCGGCCGCCCGACCAGCGCGGCGAGGAGCACCGTCAGCGCGAGTCCGAGGACCTCGGTCGGGAAGCCGGCGATGAGCAGCCGGGGCAGTTGGGTGCCGAGGACGAGCGCGCCGACGACCACGGTCAGCACGGTGCGGTGCAGCGGGTGGATGGGTCCGGAGATGCGCTGCGCGGCCCAGAGCAGGGCGAACACGAGCAGTCCGAAGCCGGCCATCATCCAGCCGGCGTAGTGCTCGACGGCCGCCGGGCCGCGGGGCGTGCCGCCGACGGGCACGAGGAATCCGTCGAGCATGGCGGTGACCAGGTGCCAGCCCTGCGGGTAGTAGCGGAGCTGGGAGAGGATCTGGTCGCCGGCGGCGGGGTCGAGGAAGGCGTAGCCGCCGAGGCGGCCCAGCACGTCGAAGAGCGCCAGGTGCCGCCAGTTGTCCTCGCCGCGGCTGAGGATGGTCAGCTGGCCGGCGAGGTCGGTGGCGCGCTGCCAGGGGCCGGCGAGGTAGCCGGTCATCGCGGCGGTGCCGGCGACGGGGAACAGGTCGACCCAGCCGGGGCGCGGCAGGCGGGGACGCCGACGCAGCGCGATCGCGGCGAGGACGAGCAGGGTGAGCGCCAGGCCGGCCAGCGGCACCGGTCGCATGCCCCAGGGCCAGACCGTGAAGAGCAGCCCGCCGGCGGTGGCCGCGCCGAGGAGCAGCGCGAGGGCCAGCACCAGCCGGTCGATCAGGGTACGGCCGCCGCGCAGGATGCTCGCCGTGGCGAGCAGGACCAGCGGGGGCAGCAGCCAGTCCTGGTGCAGGGCGTGCACGATGACGGGTACGGCCCAGGCCGCCGCGAGCGGCGCCAGGACCAGCAGCGGTCGCCGCCAGCGGCGTCGGCTCGGGGTGGGCGGGTGCGCGTCACCGGTCGCCGTGGCCGGCGGTTCGACGACGGTGAGCTCGGACGGCACGCGGATCCTCGGCGGGTCGAATAGGCGGTACCCGGAAGCTTACCGACGCCTCCGGCGTCCCGCCCGCCGGGCGCGCCGACGGGATGAACGTCTGGTGACCCGACGACGGGGTCCGCGGCGCGCGCCGCGGACCCCGTTCGCTCGGGCCGGTTACAGGTACTGGCCGGTGTTGCTGGCGGTCTCGATGGACCGGCCGGCCTCGGCGCCCTTGCCACCGGAGACGAGGGTGCGGATGTAGACGATCCGCTCCCCCTTCTTGCCGGAGATGCGGGCCCAGTCGTCCGGGTTGGTGGTGTTGGGCAGGTCCTCGTTCTCGCGGAACTCGTCGACGCAGGCGTCGAGCAGGTGCTGCAGGCGCAGCCCCTTGCGGCCGGAGGTGAGGAACTCCTTGATGGCCATCTTCTTGCCCCGGTCGACGATGTTCTGGATCATCGCGCCGGAGTTGAAGTCCTTGAAGTAGAGGACTTCCTTGTCGCCGTTGGCGTAGGTGACCTCAAGGAACCGGTTCTCCTCGGTCTCCGAGTACATCCGCAGCACGACCGCGTCGATCATGGCCGCGACGGTGGCCTGGGGGTCGCCGCCGTGCTCGGCCAGGTCGTCCGGGTGCAGCGGCAGCCCGGACAGGATGTACTTGGAGAAGATGTCCTTCGCCGCCTCGGCGTCCGGCCGCTCGATCTTGATCTTCACATCGAGCCGGCCGGGTCGCAGGATCGCCGGGTCGATCATGTCTTCCCGGTTGGAGGCGCCGATGACGATGACGTTCTCCAGGCCCTCGACGCCGTCGATCTCGCTGAGCAGCTGCGGGACGATGGTGTTCTCCACGTCGGAGGAGACGCCGGAGCCGCGGGTGCGGAAGACCGAGTCCATCTCGTCGAAGAACACGATGACCGGGGTGCCCTCGCCGGCCTTCTCCCGGGCCCGCTGGAAGATCAGCCGGATGTGCCGCTCGGTCTCGCCGACGTACTTGTTGAGCAGCTCGGGACCCTTGATGTTGAGGAAGTAGCTGGTGTGCTTCTCCTCACCGCGCCGCTCGGCGATCTTCTTGGCCAACGAGTTCGCCACCGCCTTGGCGATGAGCGTCTTGCCGCAGCCGGGCGGGCCGTAGAGCAGGATGCCCTTCGGCGGGCGGAGCTGGTGCTCCCGGAACAGGTCGGCGTGCAGGAAGGGCAGCTCCACCGCGTCGCGGATCTGCTCGATCTGCGACTGGAGGCCGCCGATGTCGGTGTAGTCGACGTCGGGCACCTCCTCGAGGACCAGTTCCTCGACCTCGCTCTTGGGGATCCGCTCGTAGGCGTACGCCGAGCGCGGTTCGATCATGAGCGAGTCGCCGGCCCGGATCGCCGAGCCGATCAGGGATTCGGCCAGGTGGACGATCCGCTCCTCGTCGGAGTGGGAGACCACCAGCGCCCGGTCGCCCGGAGCGCCCCCGGGACCCTCGAGGATCTCCTTGAGCATCACCACCTCGCCGACCCGCTCGTAGCCGAACGCGTCGACGATGTTGAGCGCGTCGTTGAGCAGGACCTCCTGGCCGCGCCGCAGCTCGGCCACGTCGAGCGAGGGCGAGACGGCCACCCGGAGCTTGCGGCCGCCGGTGAAGACGTCCACCGTGCCGTCGTCGTGTCGCGCCAGGAAGACGCCGTAGCCACTCGGCGGTTGCGCGAGGCGGTCGATCTCCTCCTTGAGCGTCACGATCTGCGCGCGAGCCTCCTTGAGGGTGCTCACGAGCCGGTCGTTGTTCTCGGTCAGCCGCGCCAACTGTGCCTGGGTGGCCGCCAGCCGCTCTTCGAGCTGCCGGACGTGTCGGGGGCTTTCGGTCAACTTGCGCCGCACCAGAGCGAGTTCCTCTTGCAGGAACGCGACCTGCGTGGAGAGATCGTGGGCCTCCTTCTCCCACCGTGCGGCGCGCGAGTCCGCGTCGTCGCTGCGTGCCACGTCCCACCTCCCCGGGGGGCTTGAACGTTCTGCCCTAACACTAGCCGCTATGAGGCCGATTCGGTCCCGCGCAACGCCCTCGTCACCGAACCTTGATCGCCAAGGGTGGGCCGGTGGGGCCGTACGGGCGTTCCGGTACCGTCGGGGTGTGGGACGGGAGAACATGGGGGGTGCGTCCGTGGCCGAGGTCGCGACCGACCAGCTGCAGGTCTGGGTCGATCAGGACCTCTGCACCGGCGACGGGCTCTGCGTGCAGTACGCCCCGGAGGTCTTCGAGTTCGACGTCGACGGCCTGGCCTACGTCAAGGGGGCCGACGGTGAGCTGCGCCAGGCCCCGGGCAGCCGGGTCGACGTCCCCGCGCACCTGCGCCTCGAGGTGATCGACTCGGCGCGGGAGTGTCCCGGCGAGTGCATCCACGTGGTGCGCGGCAGCGACGGCGCCGAGGTCGCCGGCCCCGACGCCGAGGACTGACCGGCCGGCCTGCCCGCCGGCGGGCCGCCCCGACGACGCCGCGCACCCCCGGACCAGGGGCCGGGCCGGGACCCCGCCGGCCGCTCAGAGCAGGGGACGCCCGACCACCGAGGCGACCAGCCGGGCGAACTCCTCCAGCCGGGCGATCTGCCCGGCGCCGCCGTCGTCGAGGGTCTTGCCGAACCGCAGCGCGTCGTGCCGGGGCGCACCGGCCGTCTCCTCGCTCGGCGGGGCCTCGTCCAGCGAGGTCAGCAGCAGGTAGACGTCGATGCTGTCGACCCGGATCTCGCCGTTGTCACCGCGGGTGAGCCGGCGCCGGCAGCCCACCTCGGTGACCGTGGAGACCGGCACCACCCGCAGCGACGAGGTCATCGACCCGGGCGGCCCCTCCCCCGGAGGGACGTCCTCGCCGTGCCAGAGGATGAGCCGGCTGCCGTCGCAGACGACGACCTCCTGCCACACCCCGTTCACCTCGTTGACGAAACGTTCCAGGGTGAAGCCGAGCACCGACGCACCCCGCAGCACCCCGCCGAGCGCCTCCAGCGCCACGTCCGGGTCCCGCAGGTAGGCCCGGGCCGCCGATTCGAGATCCTGGTAGGGCGACCAGTCCGGGAACACCGCCGGGAGGTCACCCGCACCGAAGCCGGGCCGGCTCATGCCGGCACTTCGCTACGCTGCGTGCCGGCATGAGGCACCACCGCGCCGAGCCTGACGATTCGCTCGCTCATCCCGCCGCCCGAGGGTCGCACCACCGGCCCGCACCGACCGGCAGGATCCACCCGTTCACTCCCAGCCGCCCCATTCCGCCGTCACGGCCTGTCCATCTCCCCCGTCGAGTCGGGCTGCGCACCGCCGGCCCGGGCGGCCGCCTCCTGACGGGCCGCCTCGGCCTCGCGCAGCGCCTGCCGGCGCTGCACGTACGCCTCGGTGCCCTTGCTGGGCTTGCGCCGCCGCGGCGGCGCGGTCACGCCGGGGGCGAGCTTACGCGCGGACACCAGGAAGGCGGTGTGCGCGATCATGCGGTGGTCCGGGCGGACGGCGAGGCCCTCGGCGTGCCAGTCGCGCACCAGCGACTCCCAGGCCCGCGGCTCGGTCCAGCCGCCGCGCTCGCGCAGCGCCTCCACCAGCTCGGACAGCTGGGGGGTGGTGGCCACGTAGCCGATGAACACGCCGCCGGGCAGCAGCGCCCGCTCGACCATGTCGAGGGTCTCCCACGGGGTGAGCATGTCCAGGATGATCCGGTCGAAGCCGGTCTCGGCGCACTCGGCGACGTCGCCCACGTGCAGCTGCCAGGCGGGGTGCGGCCCGTGGAAGAACGCCTCCACGTTGCGCTTGGCGATCTGGGCGAAGTCGTCGCGCAGCTCGTACGAGTGCAGCTCCCCCTCGGTGCCCACCGCGCGCAGCAGCGAGCAGCTCAGCGCCCCCGAGCCGGCCCCGGCCTCCAGCACCTTGGCGCCGGGGAAGATGTCGCCCATGGCGACGATCTGGGCGGCGTCCTTCGGGTAGATCACCTGTGCGCCGCGCGGCATGGACAGCACGTAGTCCGACAGCAGCGGCCGCAGCGCCAGGAAGGCGGTACCCCCGCCGGAGGTGGTGACCACGCTGCCGTCGGGCAGCCCGATCAGCGCGTCGTGCTCCAGGATGCCCCGGTGGGTGTGGAAGGCCTTGCCCGGCTCCAGGGTGACCGTGTGCATCCGCCCCTTCGGGTCGGTCAGCTGCACCCGGTCGCCGGGCCGGAACGGCCCGCGGTGCACGGGGGTCAGCGCCGGGGTGTCGGCGGGCGCCGGAGCGCCCGGGTCGGCCTGGGCGGAGGGAGTCGCGGTCACGTGTTCATCTTCCGGTCGGGTTCGAGGAGCTGGGCGAGATCCGCGATGTGCAGAACGCCGACGACATCTTCGCCTGCGGTCACCACATACTGTGCGCCCGGGTGGTCCTGCACGGCCTCCATCACCCGCTCCCCGTCGAGCCCGACCGGCAGGGCCGGCAGGCCGGCCAGCGACCGGGACACCGCGTCGACCGCCAGCCAGGGCCGGCGCTCCACCGGCACCGCCTCGGCCGCGACCGGGTCGACCAGGGCGACCGGCCGGCCGGCCGAGTCGGCGACCAGCAGCGCGGCGCCCGGCTCGGCGCCGGCGGCCCGGCGGCGGTGCGCCTCGGCCAGCGGGGTGCCGGTGGGCACGGTCAGCACCGGGCGGGCCAGTCGGGACAGGTCGATCAGCGGGAACCGGCGGCTGACCCGGGCCACCCGGATCGACTGGCCGGCGCCCCGCCACAGGGTGAACGCGACCAGCAGCATCAGGGGCAGCGCCAGCGGCGCCAGCCGCCCGGCGGCGGTGAGCGCGGCGACCAGCAGCGCGGTGCCGACCGCGACGATCCGCCCGACCCAGCCGGCGACCTCGGTGCCGCGGTGCCGGTCCCGGGTGAGCGCCCACACCGCGGCGCGCAGCGCCCGCCCGCCGTCCAGCGGCAGCCCGGGCAGGATGTTGAACAGCGCGACGATCACATTGCTCACCGCGAGCTGGAAGGCGAGCTGGTTGGCCACCGTGCGGTCGGGCAGGGCGAGCGTCGCGGCGACCGCGGCCACGCCGAGCACGGCGGAGACCGCCGGCCCGGCCAGCGACACCAGCAGGTCGACCCGGGGGGTGGGGGCGTCGCGGTCCATCTCGGTGTACCCGCCGAGCAGCTCCAGAGTGATGCCGCGCACACCGATGCCGAAGCGGCGGGCGGTCAGCGCGTGCCCCAGCTCGTGCAGCAGCACCGAGCCGAGCAGCGACACCACGAAACCGAAGCCGATCAGGTAGCCGCTGAGCTGCGGCAGGGCCAACTGGCGGCGGGCGAACTCGGCGTACAGCACAGTGACCAGGGCGGCCAGCAGCAGCATCGAGCCGTTGAGGTGCAGCGGCACCCCGAACACCCGGCCCACGGTCAGGCCGGGGCGCCGCTGCGGCCGGGGTCGCGGTCGCTCGGTCTGCTCCTCCACCGGGTCGATGCTACGGACCGCACCCGTCGCGGCGCGCGGGCGGCGGGGCGTGGTGCTGTCACACCGGTGCCCTAACCTTCCGGGCATGACGGCGGAACCGGTGATCACCCAGCAGCCCGTGGCCCCGGCGGAGGTGCCGGCGACGGTGCGGGCCTCGCTGTCGCCGTCGCGGGCGGCGGATTTCAAGACCTGCCCGCTGCTCTACCGCTTCCGCAGCATCGACCGGCTGCCCGAGCGACCCACCGTCGAGCAGGCCCGGGGCACGCTGGTGCACGCGGTGCTGGAGCGGCTGTTCGACCTGCCGGCCGACGGCCGCACCCCGGCCGCCGCCGGTGACCTGGTGGCCCCCCAGTGGGACCGGCTGGTCACCGAGCAGCCGGAGCTGGCAGGGCTGTTCGCCGACGGCGACGAGCCGGCCGTGGCCGAGTTCCTCCGCTCCGCCACGGCGCTGCTCGACGGCTACTTCGCCGTCGAGGATCCGCGCCGGCTGGAGCCGGCCGAGCGGGAGAGCCTGATCTCCGCGGTGGTCGACGACGAGCTGCTCATCCGGGGCTACCTCGACCGGCTCGACGTCGCGCCGGACGGCGCGCTGCGGGTGGTCGACTACAAGACCGGTGGCGCGCCGCGGGAGGCGTTCGAGGCCCGGGCGCTGTTCCAGCTGAAGTTCTACGCGCTGGTGCTGTGGCGCACCCGCGGCGTGGTGCCCCGGGTGCTCCGGCTGCTCTACCTCAAGGACGCGGAGGTCTGCGACTACGCGCCGGACGCCGACGAGCTGGTCCGCTTCGAGCGCACCGTGGTGGCGCTGTGGCGGGCGATCGAACAGGCCACCGCCGGGCAGGATTTCCGTCCCCGGCCGAGCCGGCTCTGCGACTGGTGCAGCCACCAGGCGCGCTGCCCGAGCTTCGGGGGCACCCCGCCGCCGTTCCCCACCGCGGTGTCCGCGCCGGATCCGCTGCGCGACGCCCGGTCCCGGCCGGCGCCCCCCGGCGCCGACGAGTGACCCACCGGTCGGCGCGCCCCGCCCCTGAGGCGGGGGCGGGTCGTCTCCTCCGCAGGGAGGAGGGCGGCTCACCGCCGGCGACGATCTTTCCGGCGGGTCGCGACGGCTAGTGCGGTGGCCATTAACGTTCGTCGGGTTGGGCGGGGTTGGGGAATTGTCGTAGGGGTGGTGTTGGCTGGGGTTTGTGCCTCGCCGTCGGGATCCTGCTGCGCTGCGGGTTGTGCATTGCACGGCGCGGGTGGGGTTGCGGGTGACGGCGGGGCAGCGGCGGCGGTGTTTCGGCCTGTTGCGCTCGGCGGGTGATGTGTGGGCGTGTGTGTTGGAGGTCAACGCGTGGCGACGCCGCCGCCGCGACGCGCCGCTGGTCGGTTATCAGGAGTTGTGTCGGGAGTTGGCGGTGTCGGGGCCGGGCACGTTCGCCGAACTCGATTCCACCGGGGCGCGGTCGGTGCTGCGTCGGTTCTCCGACGCGTGGTTCGCGGCCGCCAAGCGCCGCGCTGCGGGTGAGGTGTCGGCCCGGTTTCCGCGGCGGCGGCGGGGTTTGCTGGCGGTGCGTTGGTATCACGGCACCTTCGGCATCGATGGGCGCAGAGTGCGGATCCCGACCGCCAAAGGCAGCCCGCCGTTGTGGGTGCGGTTGGCGCGGGATGTGCCGTATCCGGTGGAGCAGGTCCGGTCGATCACCTTGTTGTGCGAGGGTGGGCGGCTGTTTCTCGACGTCACCGCCGAAGTCCCAGTGGTCACCTACCCGCCGGGTGAGGAGCCGGATGTGGGCCGGGTGGCCGGGGTGGATCTGGGGATCATTCACCCGTACGCGGTGGCTGGCCCCGGCGGTGAGGGGCTGTTGGTGTCGGGGCGGGCGATCCGCGCTGAGCATCGCATGCACCTGGCCGACACCTAAGGCCCGCCGCCGCGCCGTATCCGGCCGGGCACCGAAGCCGGGTCAGCGGGGGTCACGGCGGTGGCGGCGCTACCGCCGTCGTGCCCGGCTGGTGGAGGGCCGGCATCGGCGGCGGGTCCGCCAAGCCCAACACGAGGCCGCCCGAACCGTCATCACCTGGGCCGTGAGCCGGCGAGTCGGGGTGCTGCACGTCGGGGACCCCCGCGGGGTGCTCGACCTGCCGGCGGGGCGGCGGCACAATCTGCGGCTGCGGCAGTGGCAGATCGGCCGGCTCATCCAGGTCCTGGCGGACAAGGCCGCCCTCGCCGGCATCACCGTCCGGCTCGTCGATGAGCGGGGCACGTCATCGACCTGTCCCGCCTGCCGACGGCGGGTGCCGAAACCTCGTGGGCGGACGCTGACCTGCCCGCACTGCGCATTTTCCGGGCACCGTGACCTGGTCGCGGCCGCCAGCATCGCCACCCGCACCCCGGGCGGCGGACCCACCACCCCCACAGCAGCTGTCGTGCTGCCGGAGGTGGTCACGCACCGTCGAGCAGGCCGGCACCTACCCGGCGCCGGCCAGTCCCGACGTGATCCCCGCCGCCCACGGTCGGCGCGAGGATCAGTTGGCCCGCGGAGGCCCGCCCCACCACCCGGTGGGGAGTCGCTCACCTTTCACGGTGAGGATCCACAACACCACCGGACACCCGGTGAACGTTAGTGGACACCGCACGTTCCGGTATGACGTCAGGCCCGAGGGAGTGGTCGCGCCGGCACCCGCTGGTCGCCGACGCGCTGCTCGCCGCCGGGCTGGTCGCGGCGGAGGCGCTGTTCACCCTGCTCACCCCGCGCGAGCTGTGGCCCCGGCCGCTGCCGGCGGCGCTGGGCTGGAGCGCGCTCTGCGCGGCGCCGGCGGCGCTGCGCCGGGTGGCGCCCTGGCCGGCGGTGGGCGCGGCGTTGGCCACGCTGGTCCTGCCCGCGCTGCTCGACGTCGCGCCGAGCACGCAGGGGCTGGCCTTCATCGTGCTTACCTACTCGATCGCCGCACGGCGGGCGGTACGCGAGGCGGTCGCCGCGGCGGTGCTGCTGTGGCTGCCCGCCGCGGTGGTGAGCGCGCTGACCCCGCCGGCCGGCGTGCTCGAGGTCTCCCCCGCCTCCCTGGTGCTGAACAACCTGCTGGTCGGGGCCGTGGCGTTCTCGGTGGGCCGCACGGTGCACGCCCGGCGGACGTCGACCGAGGCGTTGCGGGAGCGCGCCCGGGTGGCCGAGGAGAACCAGCGGGCCCTGGCCGAGCAGGCCGTCGCCGACGAGCGCCGGCGGATCGCCCGGGAACTGCATGACGTGGTCGCCCACCACGTCAGCGTGATGGGGGTGCTGGCCACCGGGGCGCGTCGGGTGCTGCGGCGGGACCCGGACGCGGCGGACGAGGCGGTCGCCACCATCGAGGAGACCGGCCGGGCCACCCTGCGGGAGCTGCGCCGGCTGCTGGACGTGCTGCGCACCGACGCCGAGCCGGCGGCCGACCTGGCCCCGCAGCCGGGGCTGGCCGGCATCGGGGCGCTCGTCGACCAGGTACGCGAGGCGGGCCTGCCGGTCACCCTGCGGGTGGAGGGCACGCCCGGGGCGATGGAGCAGGGGGTGGCTTTGACGCTGTACCGGATCGCGCAGGAGGCGCTGACCAACGCGCTCAAGCACGCCGGGGCGGCGACCGCGCAGGTGCGGTTGGGCTTCGGCGCCGACGCCGTCGAGGTGGAGGTGACCGACACCGGGCGCGGGCCCCACCCCGGTACCGACCGGATCGGGCACGGACTGGTCGGGATGCGGGAGCGGGTCGGCCTCTACGGTGGGGTCCTGCGGATCGGGGCGCGCCCCGGCGGCGGCTTCCGGGTGTACGCGAGGATTCCGGTGGAGCCGGCGGGCACCCGCCCGGCGTGACGGTTCGGCGGGACGACCGCCGGGCGGGCCGGCCGGGCAGCGTAGGACAGTCAGCACAGCGCGACAGGGGAGAGCGGATGACCGACCCGACGGCACCGGCGCGGCCGGTGCGGATCCTGCTCGCCGATGACCAGCCGCTGCTGCGCACCGGATTCCGGATGGTGCTCGGCGCGGAGGACGACCTGGACATCGTCGCCGAGGCCGGTGACGGGGTGGAGGCGGTGGAGCTGTCCCGGCGGCTGCTGCCGGACGTGGTGCTGATGGACATCCGGATGCCCCGGATGGACGGGGTCGCCGCGACCCGGACCATCGTCGAGGCCCGCCTGCCGGTGCGGGTGCTGATCCTGACCACCTTCGACCTCGACGAGTACGTGGTGGGGGCGCTGCGGGCCGGGGCGAGCGGCTTCCTGGCCAAGGACGTGCCCGCCGACGACCTGGTGGCCGCGATCCGGACGGTGGCCGCCGGGGACGCGGTGGTCGGCCCGCGGATCCTCAAGCGGCTGCTGGACCGCTTCGCCGACGTGCTGCCGGACCCGGCGGCGACCCCGCCGAGGACGCTGGACGCGCTCACCGAACGGGAGCGGGAGGTGCTGGTGCACGTCGCCCGGGGCCTGTCCAACGCCGAGATCGCCCGGGCGTTGTCGGTGAGCGAGACCACGATCAAGACCCATGTCGGGCACGTGCTGACCAAGCTGGGGCTGCGCGACCGGGTGCAGGCGGTGGTGCTGGCGTACGAGTCGGGACTGGTCCGCCCCCGGGCGTAGCGGGTCCCCCTCCGGCTACGGCCCGGGGCGTACCCGGGGATCCGCCCGTGGGGCGACGGCGCGGTTGTCCCGGTCACCTACCGTGACGGAAGACGGCGCGGCGCGGTTGACCCTGACGCGGCGTCAGTGTGCAGGATCGGTCCCGGCCGGCGGAAACACGCTCGACCGGCGGCCGGCTCAGGGGCAACCCTGAGTCGGCGATCGGGGGCACCCGCAGCGCGAAATCCGCCCCGGTTCCACCCGGAGTCGGACGGATCGGCGGCGGGGAGCACAGATGATGGGGGCTGCCGTGCCGGACCAGCGGGGGCGGCGCGGATCGAATTCAGAGGAAGAGGTGCATGACGTGACCGCGACGGTAGGCCAGGCGCAGGCCGCGGCCCGGGCGAACGACGTGTGGAAGGTGTACGGCAGCGGCGAGGCGCAGGTCGTCGCGCTGCGGGGGGTCAGCGCGGAGTTCGAACGGGGCCGGTTCACGGCGATCATGGGGCCGTCCGGGTCGGGCAAGTCGACGTTGATGCACTGCCTGGCCGGGCTGGACTCGGTCACCCGGGGCACCGTGTCGATCGGCGACACCACGGTCACCGGCCTGGGCGACTCGGGGCTGACGAAGCTGCGCCGCGACAAGGTGGGCTTCATCTTCCAGCAGTTCAACCTGCTGCCGACGCTGACCGCGAAGGAGAACATCCTGCTGCCGCTGTCGATCGCCGGCCGCAAGCCCGACCCGGCCTGGTACGACACGGTCATCGCCACGGTGGGCCTGCGGGACCGGCTGGACCACCGGCCGGCGCAGCTCTCCGGTGGCCAGCAGCAGCGGGTGGCGTGCGCGCGGGCGCTGGTCTCCCGGCCCGAGGTGATCTTCGCCGACGAGCCGACCGGCAACCTGGACTCGCGCTCCGGCGCCGAGGTGCTGAACTTCCTGCGCAACTCGGTACGCGAGCACGGGCAGACCATCGTGATGGTCACCCACGACCCGACCGCCGCCGCGTACGCCGACCGGGTGGTCTTCCTCGCCGACGGGCAGATCGTCTCCGAGCTGATCGAGCCGACCGCCGAGACGGTGCTGGACACCATGAAGAAGCTGGACACGCACGCCGCCGAGGTGGGCAACTGATGTTCCGGGCGACACTGAAGAGCCTGCTGGCCCGCAAGGTCCGGCTCATCCTGTCCGGCCTCGCGGTGGTGCTCGGGGTCATGTTCGTCTCGGGCGCGTTCGTGCTCACCGACACCCTCGGCCGCTCGTTCGACGCGATCTTCGCGGACGCGTACGAGGGGGTGGACGTCAACGTCGCCGCCAAGCCGAAGATCGCGCTCGGCGAGACCGAGGGCGAGCAGGTCTCCCCGCCGTTCCCGGCGGCCACGCTCGACAAGGTGAAGGCGGTGCCCGGGGTGGCCGAGGCCACCGGGGTGGTCGCCGCCGACGGGGCACGGCTGATCGGCGGCAACGGCAAGGTGGTGACCTCGTTCGGCCCGCCGCAGCTGGGTGAGAACTGGACCGGCGAGAACGACCTGGTGCAGCTGCGCGAGGGGCGGGGGCCGCAGGCCGCCGACGAGATCGTGATCAACAAGGCGCTCGCGACGGCCGGCAAGGTGAAGGTCGGCGACCGGGTCGGCGTCCTGACCCTGGAGCCGAAGCGCGAGTTCACCATCGTCGGCGTGTTCGGCTACAGCGGTGGCCGGGACTCGATCGGCGGCGCCAACGAGATCATGTTCACCACGCCGATCGCACAGCAGTTGATGCTCGGCGCGCCGGACACCTACAACAGCGTGTCGATCAAGGCCGCCGACGGGGTGTCCGACGAGTCGCTGCGCGACGCGGTGGCCGCCGCGGTGGGCGCCGGGTACGAGGTGAAGACCGGCGAGCAGCTCTCCGCCGACGCGGCGGCCGGGCTGAAGGAGGCGCTGACCTTCTTCAACCGGATCCTGCTCGGCTTCGCGGCGGTGGCCCTGCTGGTGGGCACCTTCCTGATCCTGAACACCTTCTCGATCATCGTGGCCCAGCGCACCCGCGAGCTGGCGCTGATGCGCGCCATCGGGGCCAGTGGCAAGCAGATCATCGGGTCGGTGGTGCTGGAGGCCGTCGCGGTGGGGCTGATCGCCTCGGTGCTCGGTCTCGGCGCCGGCATCGGCATCGGCGCGCTGCTGGCGTACCTGTTCAGCACGTTCGCCGGCGGGCTGACCCTGGCCGGGCTCGGCGTGCCGCCGTCCGCCGTGATCGGCGCGTTCTCCGTCGGCCTGGTGATCACCGTGGTGGCGGCGCTGCTGCCGGCGCTGCGGGCGTCCCGGATCCCGCCGATCGCGGCGATGCAGGACGTGGCGACGCCGGACCGCCCGCTGACCAAGATCACCGTTGCTGGTGGCGTCGTCACCGCGATCGGCGCCACGCTGCTGGCCCTGGGGTTGACGGGCAACGCCGGGGACAACACCCTGGCCACCATCCTCGGTGGGGTGCTCTTCGCCTTCATCGGCGTGGCGCTGCTGACCCCGCTGATCAGCCGGCCGGTGGTGAGCCTGCTCGGCGCGATCTTCGCCTGGTCGGTGCCGGGCAAGCTGGGTCGGCTCAACTCCGGGCGCAACCCGCGGCGTACCGCCATCACCGCTGCCGCGCTGATGGTGGGCATCGCCCTGGTCACCGGCGTGACGGTGATCCTGGACTCGGCGAAGAGCAGCATCAGCGGCCTGGCCCAGGACACCATCAAGGCCGAGCTGGTGATCTCCGGGGCGCAGAGCGGCCCGCGGCCGCCGAGCTTCGACCCGGCCGTGCTGGAGAAGGCGGCGGCGATCCCCGGCGTACGCCTGGTCGACGGCGAGTACGGCGACATGGCGCTGGTCGGCGGCGAGCGAACCTGGGTGGCGGCGAGCAGCGACGTGGCCGCGCTGCGGCAGATCTTCGGGGCGACCCCCACCGCCGGTGACATCGACCGGCTCGCGCCGGACCAGATGCTGGTCAGCTCGGACACCGCGAAGTCGCGCGGGCTCTCCGTCGGCTCCCAGGTGCCGGTGCAGCTGGCCCGCGGTGAGGCGCGCACGTACACCGTGAGCGGCATCTACGCCAGCTCGCAGCTGACCAACCCGGTGCTGCTGCCGCCGGCGGCGGCACGCGAGTTCAGCATCCCGCAGCCGATCCAGGGCTTCATCCAGCTTGCCCCCGGCACCTCGGTGGCCTCGGTGCAGCCGCAGGTCGAGGCGCTGCTGGCCGACTCGCCCGAGGTGTCGGTGGCCGACCGGGACGCGTTCATCGAGCAGCAGGCCGGTCAGTTGGACGGGCTGCTCACGATGATCCAGATCCTGCTGGCGCTGGCCATCGTGATCGCCGTGCTCGGCATCATCAACACCCTGGCGCTGTCGGTGCTGGAGCGCACCCGGGAGCTGGGGCTGCTGCGGGCGATCGGGCTGCGCCGGGCGCAGACCATGCGGATGATCACGGTGGAGGCGGTGGTGATCTCGGTGTTCGGCGCGCTGCTCGGCGTGGCGGTCGGCAGCGGCCTCGGCGCCGCGGTGGTCGAGGCGCTGAAGGACGAGGGGATCACCGACCTGGTGCTGCCCTGGTCGCAGATGGGGATCTTCCTCGGCCTGGCCGCGATCGTCGGGGTGATCGCCGCGGTGCTGCCGGCGGTCCGGGCCGCCCGGATCAACGTGCTGGGCGCGATCGCCCACGACTGAGGTCGCCGTGTGCGAGGAGGGGCCCGCCGACCGGCGGGCCCCTCCTGCGTCATCCGGTCGGGGGTTCGCCGAGCAGGGCGGCCAGCAGCTCCAGGTCCGCGCCGGTGAGGCTCTCCACCTGGTGTACGCCGTCCATCGCGGCGATCGGCACCTCGGCCGGCACGGCCAGCACCGCAGCACCGGCGGCGAGCGCGCTCGCCACCCCGGTCGGCGAGTCCTCGATGGCCACGCAGCGGGCGATCGGCACGTCGAGCAGCCGGGCGGCGGTCAGGTACGGCTCCGGGTGCGGCTTGGTGGCGTCCACCTCGTCGCCGCAGACCACCGCGTCGAAACTGTCCCGGCCGAGGGTGTCCAGCGCGACCTCCACCAGCGGCCGGCCGCTGGAGGTGACCAGGGCGGTGGGTATGCCCGCCGCCCGGACCGCCCGCAGCAGGTTCAGCGCGCCGGGACGCCAACGCAGCCCGGTGCGGAACAGCTCCAGGATCCGGGCGTCGATCCACGCCGCGCTGATCTGTGGGTCGCGCTCCGGCTGGCCCAGGTCGTCGTGCAGGATGCGCATCGACGCCGCCATGCTGGTGCCGACCATCGCCTTGCGGGCGGCGTCGGAGAGCGTCCCGCCGTACTCGGCGGCCAGCTCGTGCAGCGCGACGTCCCACAGCTTCTCGCTGTCGACCAGGGTGCCGTCCATGTCGAAGAGCACGGCGGCGGGATGGCGGTTGCGCGGCGGATCGGTCACGCCCGGATCCTCTCAACCGGGGCGCGGGCGGCTCGCCGGAGGTGCCGTCGAGGTGACCTGCCCGACGACCGGCGCCCGCCGGGCGCGCTCGTGGGCGGCTCGCCGGGTCGTGCCGGCCGCCATCGCGGCGGCCCGGGTTCCTCCAGAGGTCCGATGCGCCCGGCCGGCTCAGCGCAGGTCGCAGGCGGCCAGGGACTGCTCGTAGCCACGGAAGAACGACTCGGTGCGCTGCTCGGCGGTGCCGTGCGAACCCTCGGCGAACCACGGCTGGTCGGGGTCGTCGCCAACGGCGAGCAGCCCGTCGCGGAACTCGTCCAGGTCGCCCTCGTCGAGGGTCAGCGCCTTGGCGCGCACCGAGTCCCCCAGGTACGCCCCGGCCATGCAGTCGGCCTGCAACTCCTGCTGGATGGTGAAGCTGTAGCGGATGCCGAGCCGGACCTGGATGGCGTGCGCGTACTCGTGGCCGAGCAGGTAGAACACGAACGCGTCACCGACCTGCCGGAACGCCCCCACCGACCAGCGGACGTCGTAGGCGATGAAGTCGCCGGCCGAGCAGTAGACCGCATTGTTGCGGGGAATCTCCTGCCCGCCGCAGGTCACCTCGCCAGAGCGCTGGTAGGGGATGATCCGCCGGACCGGCCGGAACTGCTGCCCCGAGGCCCGGAACTGCTCGGGCCAGTAGCGCTCGGCGATGCTCTGCGCGTCGCGCACGTCCTGCTGGAACTCCTCGACGCTGGTGGTCCCGTCCGCCCGGGTCTGTTCCGCCCCGGGCGAGGCGGATGCCCCGGGACGCTGCGGCGCGGGCTCGCCACCGTCCGGTTCGGAGACCCCGCCGACGAAACAGCCGGCGGTCGCCACCAACGCCACCAGGAAGCCGGCCAGCGGCCCGCGCGGTGGCCGGTGCGAACGTGCCGTCACAGTGCCCCTCCCGGCGTCGGCGATGCCCGTGCAGTACCCCGACGGCACGTCCGTCATGCCCTCGCAGTGATCTACGGCGCGCGCCCGGCTCCGGTTCAGTGCGGGTGGTTGCCCCGCTGAACGACGTGGGACTGCGTCATGTAGCGCTCCGCCGCATGCCGCTCCTGGGCGATCCGTGCCTGCCCGGCGGCGGCGGTGTCGTCGGGGGAACTGAGTCGCCGGCGGTCCCGCCAGCCCACGTAGCCGAACGCGCCCGCCGCAGCGAGCGCCATGATGCTGAGCAATACCCACCAGGCCGTCATGTTCCGATGGTAGGGACGTCGAGCAAGGACTTCCCGGTGTGGGTTCAGCCGTCAGGGCAGCGACCTGCCCGACCGGCCGAGGCGGCCCGCAGCCCGCCGCCACCGCGGCACGGCCGGCGCCGGTCCACGGCCCGGCGGTGGCCAGGCCGTCCGGTCAGCCGGACGAGTCGTTCCGCGCCCGATAGATCTCGCCCTGCGAGGCGTGCACATCAACCCCGTACCGCTCCTGGGCGATGCGGGCGGCCCGGTCGGCCGCCGTGTCGTCGGGTGAGCTGAGCCGGCTACGGTCCCGCCATCCGAGGTAGCCGAAGACGCCGGCGAGGAGCAGCACCAGCGCGCCGATCGAAAGCCAGACCATCGTCATGTCTCGACGGTATCGGGCCGCCGCACCTGCCGGCCGACGATAGGCTCTGCGGCCATCCCGACTACACGTGCCACGGCCAGGACTGCGCCGGGGAGGCGTTCGCGTCGGTCTCGTGCGCGTGCTGGCGGGCGCGGGCGGCCCGGTCGATGGTCGCGTCCTCGGAGGCCCTGCGCCGGCGACGGTCCCGCCAGCCCACCCAGGCGCACGATCCCAGAATCAGCGCCGCCATGCCGCCGAGCACCGCCCACATCGTCATGCGTCAACGATAGGTGGCCCGCGCACCCCCGGGGCGGCATACGCTCCGCCCTCCGGTGTCCGGAAGCGGCCGGCGGCGCCGACGTCTCGGGTGAGCGGCGCCGCGCGGCGCCGGACGAGGAGGATGGCGACATGAAGTACATGATTCTGCTGTACGGCTCCCAGCAGGACTACGACGCGATGGCCGGGCGGTCCACCGGCAAGCCGGCCATGTCGGCCGAGGACGTGGCCGCGATGCACGCCCACATGGGGAAGGTCCACCGGGCCCTGGCCGAATCCGGTGAGCTGGTGGACGCACGCGGGCTGGTCGCCCCGGTGCACGCCCGTCGGGTGCAGGTCAGCGGCGGCGTTCCGGTGGTCACCGACGGGCCGTACCCGGAGACGCAGGAGGTGCTGGCCGGCTACACCATCGTGGAGTGCGACAGCTTCGACCGGGCCACCGAGATCGCCGCCGGCTTCGTCAACCCGGACGCCCCCGGCGAGTACGTGGACGTGCGGCCGGTCGCCGAGGGCATCGCCGACCTGGACGGTTGAGCCGACCGTGCCCGAGGAGACCGTCGAGGACCTGCTGCGCCGGCTGGCGCCGCAGGTCCTCGGCGCGCTCGTGCGCCGCTACGGCCACTTCGACACCGCCGAGGACGCCACCCAGGAGGCGCTGATCGCGGCGGCCTCCGGCTGGCGGCGCGACGGCATACCGGAGAATCCGCGCGGCTGGCTGATCACCGTGGCGTCGCGCCGGCTGACCGATCTGCTGCGCAGCGAGCAGGCCCGGCGGCGCCGGGAGGACACGGTGGCCCGGTGGGTGCTGCCCGAGCAACGGGTCGCCCCGGCCGCCGACCGCCCGCCGGCCGACACCGACGACAGGCTCACCCTGCTGTTCCTGTGCTGCCATCCGGCGCTGTCGCCGGCCGCGCAGATCGCGCTCACCCTGCGCGCCGTCGGCGGGTTGAGCACCGCCGAGGTGGCCCGGGCGTTCCTGGTGCCGGAGGCCACGATGACCCGCCGGATCACCCGCGGCAAGCAGCGCATCCGCGACAGCGGCCTGCCCTTCGCGATGCCCGCCGGGCCCGAGCGCGCCGCGCGCCTCGCGGCCGTGCTGCACGTGCTCTACCTGATCTTCAACGAGGGGTACGCCAGCACCGCCGGCCGGGCCCTGCTGCGCGCCGACCTGTCGGCCGAGGCGATCCGGCTGACCCGCCTGCTGCACCGGCTGCTGCCGGACGACCCGGAGGTCGCCGGACTGCTGGCATTGATGCTGCTCACCGACGCCCGGGCACCGGCCCGGACCGGGCCGCACGGCGAGCTGGTGCCGATGGCCGAGCAGGACCGCGGCCGGTGGAAGGCGGACCAGATCGCCGAGGGCGTCGCCCTGGTCACCGCCGCGCTCCCCCGCGGCCGGGTCGGCCCGTACCAACTGCAGGCGGCGATCGCCGCGGTGCACGACGAGGCACCCAGTGCCGAGGCGACCGACTGGCCGCAAATCACCGCCCTGTACGAGGTGCTCCGGCAGATCGACGACAGCCCGGTGGTGGCGCTCAACCACGCGGTGGCGGTGGCCATGAGCCGCGGCGCGACGGCCGGACTCGCCCTGGTCGAGGCGCTGGCCGACGACGGTCGGCTGGCCGGGAACCCCCGCCTGCCGGCCGTCCGGGCACACCTGCTGGAGCTGCTCGGCGACCGTACCGCCGCCCGGGACGCCTACCGGGCGGCGGCCGCCCGGTCGACCAACCTGGCGCAGCAGCGCTACCTGAACGCCCGGGCCGACCGCCTCGCCGGCGGGTGACCCGCCGGGCGCGTGCGGCGGCGCGGATCAGGGGCTGGCGGCGAGGAAGATGAACGCGGCGAGCAGCACCAGGTGCACGCCACCCTGCAACAGCGTGGCCCGACCCGGCACCACGGTCAGCACCCCGCTGACCACGGTCAGCGCCAGCAGGGTCATCTGGGTGCCGCCGAGGCCGAGCACCAGCGGGCCCTCCAGCCAGACCATGGCCAGCGCGATCGCCGGGATGGTCAGCCCGATGCTGGCCATCGCCGAGCCGAGGGCGAGGTTCAGACTGATCTGCACCCGGTCCCGCCGCGCCGCGCGGACCGCGGCGAGCGTCTCGGGCAGCAGCACCAGCAGCGCGATCACCACGCCGACGAACGACTGCGGCAGGTTCGCCTTGACGACCGCGGACTCGATCGCCGGAGAGACCGACTTGGCGTCCCCGACGACCGCGACCAGCGCCACGAACAGCAGGCCGAGGCTGAGCAGCGCCTGGCGGGTCGACGGCGGGGCGGCGTGCCCGTCGCTCTCGATCACCGTGCCCTCGCTGGTGATCGGCAGGAAGTAGTCCCGGTGCCGGCCGGTCTGCACCATGACGAACAGCCCGTACAGCGCCAGCGAGGCCACCGCGGCGAAGGCCAGCTGCGCCGGGCTGAACTGCGGGCCGGGTCGGCTGGTGGTGAACGTCGGTACCACCAGGCTCAGCGTGGCGAGGGTGGCCACGGTGGCCAGTGCACCGCCGGTGCCCTCCGAGTTGAACACCGCCACCCGGCGGCGCAGCGCAGTGATCAGCAACGACAGGCCGAGGATCCCGTTGCAGGTGATCATCACGGCGGCGAAGACGGTGTCCCGGGCCAGCGACTGGGTCTTCTCCCCGCCGCTGATCATCAGCGTGACGATCAGGGCGACCTCGATGACGGTGACGGCCACCGCGAGCACCAGCGAGCCGAACGGCTCCCCCACCCGGTGCGCGACCACCTCGGCGTGGTGGACCGCGGCCAGCACCGCCCCGGCCAGGAACGCGGCCACCACCGCGACGAGCGGGCCGGACAGCTCGCGTCCCCAGGTCAGGCCAGCAGCAGTACCGCCAGCAGCGGCACGGTCACGGTCCAGTCGGTCAGACGAGCGCGGAGTCCAGCGGCCATCTTCCAACCCTGCCAGGAGATTCGATCATGTGACCAACACCTGAGGTCATTGTTACCGCACGGATGGTCATGTCCTCCGGGTGGCCGCCCCGGCGTTGTGATCGATTCGATCATGCCGCTAGGCTTCGCCGGCGCCCTCGATCGGCTGAAGGAGGTGGGAACCGTGGTCAGGATGACTGTCATGTGCTCCCACCCGATCGCGAGGGCGTCGAGGATCTGAACGGGAGCTCATCGCTACCCGGAAGGAACCCCATGACCGAGCTGGTCATCCGCCCCCTCACCGCGGGCGAGGAAGATCTCTTCGAATCCCTACCTGATCCTGGATTGGTGGGATTCGCGGCCTTCGGCGATACCTATGCCGACATGGCGGCGGCCGGCGAGTACCGTCCCGAGTGGACCTGGATCGCCCTGCGCGACGGCGTCGTCGTGGCCCGCGCCGCCTGGTGGGCCGGCCCGAAGGACGACACGCCACTGGCCCTGGACTGGTTCGACTTCTCCGACCAGGACGCCGCCGTGCGGTTGCTGCGCACGTCGCCGCTGCACGCCCAGTACTCCCTCAAGCTGCCCACCGGCTGGCGCGACGATCCCGAGGTCCGGCAGCAGGCCTAGGCCCGCATCGACGCGGCCGTGGCCGCGGGTCTGTCCCCGCTCGTCGAGCGCTACCGATACCGATGGACGCCGGACTGCGGACTGCCCCAGCGTCCGGGCCGTCTCGAATTTCGCCCTGAGCCCGACGACGCAGTCATCTTCGACGTCTTCCGCCGGATACACCAGGGCAGCCTCGACGCCCATGTGCGCCGCACCATCGCCACGTCCGGACTGGACGCAGCTGCCCAGGAAGACCTGGATTACCTGCGCTGGATGCCGAGCCCACGCAGCTGGTGGCGCCTGGCCTACACCCCGGCCGGGGAGTTGGTCGGCCTGAGCGTCCCCAGCCGCAACTATGGAGACCCCCTCATCGGCTACATCGGCGTAGTGCCTGAGCAACGTGGTCATGGGTACGCCTACGACCTGCTCGTGGAAGCCACGCACAGACTCGCCGACGACGGCGCAGACCGCATCGTGGCCGGCACCGATCAATCCAACTTCCCGATGGCCGCCACCTTCGCGAAGGCCGGCTACCCGATCGCCCAGGAACGCATCGACCTGATCTGACCGGGCAGGACCCACCAGGCAGATATCGAGCGGTGTGGAGGGCGGGCAACTCGCCCTCCACACCCACCTACTGCCGAGCAGCGAGGATACCCGTCGCCGATCGACGCAGCTTTCGGCCACGGCCCGACGAGCGACGACGGCCGAGTTACCTGACAGGGCGCGTCACGCCGTCACTTGGCGTTGAAGTAGCTGGCCTCCGGGTGGTGCACCACGATCGCGTCGGTGGCCTGCTCCGGGATGAGCTGGAACTCCTCCGACAGCTGCACCCCGATCCGCTCGGCACCGAGCAGCTCGACCACCTTCGCCCGGTCCTCCAGGTCAGGGCAGGCCGGGTAGCCGAACGCGTACCGGCAACCCCGGTAGTCGGTGCGCAGCAGACCGGCCAGGTCCGCCGGGTCGTCGTCGGCCACCGTACGGCCGCCCGGCAGCACCAGCTCGGCGCGGATCCGCCGGTGCCAGTACTCGGCGAGGGCCTCGGTGAGCTGCACGGACAGCCCGTGCACCTCCAGGTAGTCGCGGTACTCGTTGCGGGCGAACAGCTTCGCGGCGTACTCGCTGACCGGTTGGCCGACGGTGACCAGTTGCAGGGCCACCACGTCCAGCTGGTCGCCGCGGGGCCGGAAGAAGTCGGCCAGGCAGAGCCGCCGCTCCTGCCGCTGCCGCGGGAAGGAGAACCGGGCCCGCTCGGCGTGCCCGTTCTCGTCCAGCACCACCAGGTCGTTGCCCTCGGCGTAGGCGGGGAAGTAGCCGTAGACCACGGCCGCCTCCAGCACCTTGTCGGCGATCAGCCGGTCCAGCCAGTAGCGCAGCCGCGGCCGGCCCTCGGTCTCCACCAGCTCCTCGTAGGACGGTCCCTTGCCGCCCCGGGCGCCGCGCAGGCCCCACTGCCCGAGGAAGGTGGCCCGCTCGTCGAGCAGCGCCGCGTAGTCCGCCAGCGGCACACCCTTGACCACCCGGGTGCCGAAGAACGGCGGGGCCGGCACCTCCGCGTCGGTCGCCACGTCCGAGCGGACCGAGGCGTCGTCCAGCTCCGGCAGGGACTCGTTGACGATGGCCCGCTGCCGCTCCCGGCGTGCCCGCCGGGCCGCCAGGGCCGCCTCCCGCTCAGCGTCGACGACCGGCGCCCCGCCCCGCTTGGCGGTCATCACCCGGTCCATCAGGGACAGTCCCTCGAAGGCGTCCCGGGCGTAGTGCACCTGGCCGGGGAACACCGACCGCAGGTCGTCCTCGACGTACGCCCGGGTCAGCGCGGCCCCGCCGAGCAGCACCGGCCAGCGCTCCGCGACCCCGCGCGACGCCATCTCGGCGAGGTTCTCCTTCATGATCACCGTGCTCTTGACCAGCAGCCCGGACATGCCGATGGCGTCGGCCCGGTGCTCCTCGGCGGCGTCGAGGATGGCGTTGATCGGCTGCTTGATGCCGATGTTCACCACCTCGTAGCCGTTGTTGGACAGGATGATGTCCACCAGGTTCTTGCCGATGTCGTGCACGTCGCCCTTGACCGTGGCGAGCACGATCCGACCCTTGCCGCCGTCGTCGGCCTTCTCCAGGTGCGGTTCCAGGTAGGCCACCGCGGTCTTCATCACCTCGGCGGACTGGAGCACGAACGGCAACTGCATCTGCCCGGAGCCGAACAGCTCGCCGACCACCTTCATCCCGTCCAGCAGGATGTCGTTGATGATCGACAGGGGCGTCCGGCCGCCGGCCATCGCGGCGTCCAGGTCGGCCTCCAGGCCGTTGCGCTCGCCGTCGATGATCCGCCGCTTGAGCCGCTCCTCCAGCGGCAGCGCGGCCAGTTCCTCGGCCCGACCGGCGCGCGCCGAGGCGGCGTCCACGCCCTCGAAGATCTCGATGAACCGCTGCACCGGGTCGTAGCCCTCGCGTCGCCGGTCGTAGACCAGGTCGAGGGCGATCTCACGCTGCTCGTCGGGGATCTTCGACATCGGCAGGATCTTGCTCGCGTGCACGATCGCCGAGGTCAGCCCGGCCTGCACGCACTCGTGCAGGAAGACCGAGTTGAGCACCTGCCGGGCCGCCGGGTTGAGTCCGAAGGAGACGTTCGAGATGCCCAGGGTGAAGTTGACCCCCGGCCAGCGGCGGGCGATCTCCCGGATCGCCTCGATGGTCTCGATGCCGTCGCGCCGGGTCTCCTCCTGGCCGGTGGCGATCGGGAAGGTCAGCGCGTCGATGAGGATGTCGGAGCGGCGCAGGCCCCAACGACCGGTCAGGTCCTCGATCAGCCGCCCGGCGACGCGTACCTTCCACTCCTTGGTGCGCGCCTGGCCCTCCTCGTCGATGAGCAGCGCGACCACCGCGGCGCCGTGCTCGGCGACCACCGGCATCACCCGGGCGTAGCGGGACCCGGGGCCGTCGCCGTCCTCGAAGTTGACCGAGTTGACCACGCACCGGCCACCGAGCATCTCCAGGCCCGCCTCGACGACCGCCGGCTCGGTGGAATCCAGCATGATCGGCAGGGTGGACGCGGTGGCGAACCGGCCGGCCAGCTCGCGCATGTCCGTCGTGCCGTCCCGGCCGACGTAGTCGACGCAGAGGTCCAGCAGGTGCGAGCCGTCCCGGGCCTGGCTGCGGGCGATCTCCACGCACGCCTGCCAGTCCGCGGCCAGCATCGCCTCGCGGAACGCCTTGGAGCCGTTGGCGTTGGTCCGCTCCCCCACCATCAGCACGCTGGCGTCCTGGGCGAACGGCACGTGGTGGTAGATCGAGGAGACGCCCGCGTCGTGCTGGGGCTCGCGGGGCCCGGGCCGGGCGCCGTGCAGCCGCTCGGCGACCACCCGGATGTGTTCCGGGGTGGTGCCGCAACAGCCGCCGATCAGCGAGACGCCGTACTCGACGACGAAGCGCTCAAGCGCGTCGGCCAGCTCGACCGGGGTCAGCGGGTAGACCGCCCCGTCCGCGGTCAGCTGCGGCAGGCCGGCGTTCGGCATCACCGACAGCCGCACCCCGGCGTGCTGGGAGAGGTAGCGCAGGTGCTCGCTCATCTCCGCCGGGCCGGTGGCGCAGTTCAGGCCGATCAGGTCGACGCCGAGCGGCTCGATCGCGGTCAGCGCCGCGCCGATCTCGCTGCCGAGCAGCATGGTGCCGGTGGTCTCGACGGTGACGTGGCAGATGATCGGCACCGTCGACCCGATCTCGGCCATCGCCCGCTTCGCGCCGACCACCGCCGCCTTCACCTGGAGCAGGTCCTGGCAGGTCTCGATGATCAGGGCGTCCGCCCCGCCGGCGATCAGGCCGGCGGCGTTCTCCTGGTACGCGTCGCGCAGGGTGGCGTAGTCGGCGTGCCCGAGGGTGGGCAGCTTGGTGCCGGGCCCGATCGAGCCGAGCACGAACCGGGGCCGGTCGGGGGTGCTGAAGGCGTCGGCGGCCTCGCGCGCGATCCGGGCGCCGGACTCGGAGAACTCCCGGATCCGGTGGGCGATGTCGTACTCGCCGAGGTTGGCCAGGTTGGCGCCGAAGGTGTTCGTCTCGACGCAGTCCGCCCCGGCGGCCAGGTACGCCTCGTGCACGCCGCGGACCACGTCCGGGCGGGTCACGTTGAGGACCTCGTTGCAGCCCTCGTAGCCCTCGAAGTCGTCCAGGGTCAGGTCGGCCGCCTGCAGCATCGTCCCCATCGCGCCGTCGGCGATCAGGATCCGGTCTGCCAATACGTCGAGCAACGAAGTTCGCACGCGTTCAGGTTAGTGTGCCGGCTCCGGTCACGTCGCACCCCGTACCCCCGTCCCAGATACTGTCAGCGGGATCACCCCGTCCGATCTGGTGCGCTATGCCCGTTGCTTCCCATGCGCGGACCGGCGCGGCCACCGGGCCGCGTCCCGCGCCGGGACGTAGGCTGGCGACGTGAAGGACAACAGCAGCGCCCCCGCGCCCGGCCGGCGTTACACCGGGCACGGTCCCGGCACCGCCCGAGACGAGCAGGGTGAGGTGACGGCGTGACCGAGTTCGACGGACTGCCGGTGCTGCGGTCCCCGGTGGCCATCGCCGCGTTCGAGGGCTGGAACGACGCCGCGGACGCGTCCACCGCCGCCGTCGAGCACCTGGAGCAGGTCTGGCACGCCCGGCAGGTCACCGAGCTGGACCCGGAGGACTTCTACGACTTCCAGGTCAGCCGGCCGACCATCACGATGGCCGAGGGAGAGACCCGCCAGGTGCAGTGGCCCACCACCCGGTTCATGGTGGCCAGCCCGGAGGGCACCGAGCGCGACGTGGTGCTGATCCGCGGCATCGAGCCGAGCATGCGCTGGCGCACCTTCTGCGAGCAGGTGCTGGAGATCTGCCACAGCCTGGAGGTCGAGCGGGTGGTGCTGCTCGGCGCGCTGCTGGCCGACGTGCCGTACACCCGGCCGTTGCCGATCAGCGGCAGCGCCTCCGACGCGCAGGCCGCCCAGCGCTACCAGCTCACCCCCACCCGCTACGACGGGCCGACCGGCATCGTCGGTGTGCTGCACGACGCCTGCACCCGGGCCGAGGTCGACGCCGTCTCGTTCTGGGTGCACGTCCCGCACTACGCCAACAACCCGCCCTGCCCGAAGGCCACCCTCGCCCTGCTGCACCGGGTCGAGGAGGTGCTCGACCTGCCGGTGCCGATGTCCGACCTGGCCGAGGAGGCCGCCGAATGGGAGCAGCGGGTACGCAGCGCCGCCGAGCAGGACGCCGAGCTGGGCGAGTACGTGCGGGAACTGGAGGAGCGGGTCGGCGACGCCGGCATCACGCCGCTCACCGGTGACGAGATCGCCCAGGAGTTCGAGAAGTACCTGCGCCGCCGCGGCGGCTCGGCCGGCCCGACCGCCGGCTCCTGGTAGTCCCCCTCCCCTGCCGCACCGGGCCCCGGACCTTCGTCCGGGGCCCGGTTTTCGCGTGTCGCGGGTGGCGCGGTCACACCCTCTCGGCCATCCTAGGAACCTAGCTGTGATCGAGGAGGTGGGCATGCAGATCAATCCGGGCGCGGCCGAGTTCCCGCACCGGCAGATCGCCGCGCAGCTCAAGGCGCAGGTGCGCCGCGGCGACTGGGGGCCGGGCGAGCGGCTGCCGTCCATCCCGGCCATCGCCGAGATGTTCGGGGTGGCCAAGCAGACCGTCCAACGCGCCGTCGACCAGCTGCGGGTGGAGGGCATCCTGATCACCAAGCCCGGCTCCGGGACGTACGTCCGGGGCACCCGGCGGCGGCTCAACCGGCTCTCCCGCGGGCGGTACGGCGGCTTCCGCGGCTACCACACCGATCTGGCCGCCCGGTACCGGCAGCAACTCGTGTCGGTCGGCCGCACCCCCGCCCCGCCCGAGGTGGCCGACGCGTTCGGGGTGCCCGACGGCACCGAACTGGTCTGTCGCCGGCACCTGGTGCGCACCGAGGACTCCCCGGTCGAGGTCGGCGCCTCCTGGTTCCTGCCCGCCGACGCCGCCGGCACCTCGCTGGAACGCGCCGAGGCGTACGGCCGGCCGCTCTACCAGGAGGCCGAGGAGGCCATCGGACGGCGGTACGTCTCGGCCACCGACACGATCAGCGCCCGCCAGCCCAGCCGGGAGGAGGCGGAGATCCTGCAGATCCGCCCGGACACCCCGGTGCTGCACCTGTTGCACGTCGCCTTCGACGGCGCCCGCAAGCCGATCGAGGTCGCCCAGGCCACCTGGCCGGGCCCGGTCACCACCCTGACCGAGGAGTACAAGATCCCCGCCCCCACCCCCGCCCCGGACCCCGACCCCGGCCTGACCCTCGCCTGACCCGCCCCGGCGACTCCGGGCGGGCGAGGGGCGGGCGGGTGGGGTCAGAGGCGGATGCCGAGGAGGGCGTCGAGGGTGTCGGCGAAGAGGGCGGGGGCGGCCGCGTCGGTGTCCGTGCCGGCGAGCGCCGCCGCGGCCCACTCGTCGGCCAGCGCCAGCACGCCCGGCGTGTCCAGGTCGTCGGCGAGGCGGGCGCGTACGCCGGCCAGGAACTCCGCGCCGGACGGCCCGGCCGGCGCTGCGGCGGCCCGCCGCCAGCGGCCCAGCCGCTCCTGCGCGGCGGTGAGCAGGTCGTCGGTCCAGGAGCGGTCGCTGCGGTAGTGCCCGGCCAGCAGCGCCAGCCGCACCGCCATCGGGTCGACCCGGTCGGCCCGCAGCCGGGAGACGAAGACCAGGTTGCCCCGGGACTTCGACATCTTCTCGCCGTTCAGACCGATCATGCCGGCGTGCGTGTAGTGCGCGGCGAACGGCGCCTCGCCGGTGAGCCGCTCGGCGTGCGCGGCGGAACACTCGTGGTGCGGGAAGAGCAGGTCGTTGCCGCCACCCTGCACGTCGATCCGCTCACCGAGCAGGTTCAACGCGATGACCGCGCACTCGATGTGCCAGCCCGGGCGGCCCGCGCCCAGCTCACCACCCGGCCAGGACGGCTCCCCCTCCCGGGCGCCCCGCCACAGCAGCGGGTCGAGCGGGTCGCGCTTGCCCTCGCGCTCCGGGTCGCCGCCGCGCTCCGGGAAGATCTCCAGCATCTGCTCGCGGGACAGGTTCGACTCGTAGCCGAACCGGGGCGCCGCGGCGATGTCGAAGTAGACGTCGCCGGTGCCGTCCTCCAGCCGGTACGCGGCGCCGTCCTTGAGCAGCATCAGGACCTTCTCGGCGATGTCCGGGATCGACTCGATCGCGCCCACGTAGTGCGCCGGCGGGATCATCCGCAGCGCCTCCATGTCCTCCCGGAACAGCGCGGTCTCCCGCATGGCGAGGACCTTCCAGTCCTCCCCGTCGCGGGCGGCCCGCTCCAGCAGCGGATCGTCGATGTCGGTCACGTTCTGCACGTACCGCACGGTCAGCCCGGCGTCCCGCCACACCCGCTGGACCAGGTCGAACGTGATCATGGTGGCGGCGTGACCGAGGTGGGTGGCGTCGTACGGGGTGATGCCGCAGACGTACATGGTCGCCGTGCCGGCCGGCTCGCTCGGGTGGACCCCCTGCCGCGCCGAGTCGAACAACGCCAGCGGCCCGCCCCTGCCGGGCAACCGCGGCACCTTGTGTCCCGCCCAAGACTCCATGATTGTCAGCCTATCCAGCGGTACGACGGGGCAGGACGAGCCCCGGGGTGATCATCACGACAGCGGGCTACATGGGCGGCCAGGGCACCGCCGGCCAGTCCTCCGGCGGCTGCGGGAACCGGCCCTCGTCGCGCAGCCGGTCGATCCGGGCGGCCAGTTCGGCGATCTCGCCGATCGTCAGGTGGTCGGCCAGCTCGGCGCCGAGCGCCCCGGCGACCTGCCCGGCGAGCGCGTCGAGCATCTCCACCGCGTCCGCCGGCAACGGCCGACCGGCCCAGCCCCAGAGCACCGTACGCAGCTTCTCCTCGACGTGGAAGCTCACCCCGTGGTCCACGCCGTAGATCCGGTCGTCCGGGCCGACCAGCACGTGGCCGCCCTTGCGGTCGGCGTTGTTGAGCACGGCGTCGAGCACCGCCAGCCGGGCCAGCCGCGGGTCGTCGGCGTGCGCCAGGGCGTACGGAGTGCCGCCGTCGTCACGGGCGGCGGCGATCGGGAACCAACGCGGCGGCAGCGCGTCGGCCGGCACGAACCCGACCAGCGGCTCGGCATCGACCGGCTCGTCGATCCAGAGCTGGCACGACCCCGGCCCGAACGGGCCGTCGCGCAGCACCGTCGGCGGCACCAGGTCCCAGCCGGTGGCCCGGGAGACCAGGTAGGCGGCGACCTCCCGGCCGGCCAGCGTGCCGTCCGGGAAGTCCCAGAGCGGCCGTTCCCCCCGGACCGGCTTGTAGACGCAGCGGGCGGTCACCCCGTCGAGGGTCAGGATCCCCCGCAGGGTGGTGTTCGAGGCGTCCACCAGCCGGCCCTCGAGGTCGAGCTCACCGTCGCGGAGCAGCCGGAGCGCGGCGTCGCCGTCCTGGCGGGGTTGCAGGCCGGACGACGTCACCGGTGGTAACCGTTGTGCCGCGGGCAGAGGTGGCCCGCGGGGTCCAGCGGCTGGCCGCAGAGCGGGCAGGGGGGCCGGCCGGCGTTGACCACCCGCCGGGCCCGTTCGATGAACTGGCGGGTCGCCTCCGGGGTCAGCCGCACCCGGAGCCGGTCGAGGTCGTCGTCGGGCTCGTCGTCGTCGGAATCCTCGTCGTCGTCGGGCTCACCCAACTCGACCTCGGCCTCCGCCTCGCCGGCCGCGATCGCCTCGATCACCACGGTTGCGGTGTCCACGTCGAAGGCCAGCCCGAGCGTGCCGACCCGGAACTCCTCGTCGACCGGCGTGTCCAGCGGGTCGTTGTCGCCGACGGTGGCGACCGGCTCGGGCAGCTCGACCCCGAACCGGCGCTGCGCCTCGGAGAGCAGCTCCTCCAGCTTCTCCGCCAGCAACGACACCTGGACCTTCTCCAGCGCGACGCTGACCAGCCGGCCACCGCCGCGCGCCTGGAGGAAGAACGTGCGGTCCCCCGGCGGCCCGACGGTCCCGGCGACGAACCGCTCCGGCGGCTCGAAGGCGTGCACCTGGTGGGTCATACCCACGACCCTATCCGGCGCGCCAAGGCGACGCGCACCCCACCGACACCCGAATCACCACCGCGCCGGCACCCCCGGCGTACCGGCGGGTCCGCCCTGCTCCGGTGGGTCGCGCCGGGGTCACCGGGCCGCCCCCGCACCGCCGCCGACCGCGGCGTCCGAGTCGGCCGCCCGGGTCGCCCGCCGGCGCCGCTTGCGCGGCGGCGGCACCAGGCCGGCCAGGTCGCCGCCGGTGTCGTTGAGCCGGAGCAGGAAGGGGCGCACCGGCGTGTAGCGGATCGCGGTCACCGACGCCGGGTCCGCCACGATCCGCTGGAAAAGATCGAGATGTACGCCGAGCGCGTCCGCCACGATGGCCTTGATCACGTCGCCGTGGCTGCACGCCAGCCAGACGGCCTCCGGACCGTGCTCGGCGGTCACCCGGGCGTCCCAGGACCGCACCGCCGCGACCGCGCGGGCCGCCATCGCCGCCATCGCCTCCCCCTCCGGGAAGACCGCCGCGCTGGGGTGCTGCTGGACGACCGGCCAGAGCGGCTCCTTGGCCAGCTTCTTCAGCGGCTGCCCCTCCCAGCTGCCGTAGCCGCACTCGATCAGGCCCTCCTCCACCACCGGGGTCTGCCCGGGCAGCGCCAGTTCGAGGGTCTGCCGGCAGCGGATCAACGGGCTGGTCACCACCGCCGCCAGCGGCACCGGCCTGAGCCGTTCGCCGACCGCGCTGGCCTGGGCCCGGCCGGTGTCGTCGAGTTCGACCGGCTGGCGGCCGGCCAGCCCGCCGTCCGCGTTCGCGGTCGTCCGGCCGTGTCGCAGAAGCAGAAGGGTCGCCACGGTCACCACCCTAGGTCCTGCGGTGTGGGGCTTCCGCGCGGTCTGCGCCCCGCCTCCGGCCTGGTCCGGACCCGTCCGGCTCTGGGATCTTGCGGGTGGGGTGTGGCCGTGCCGGGGCGGTGGTGGGTTGCGGGTTGAGGTGTGGCCGTGCCGGGGCGGTGGTGGGTTGCGGCTGAGGTGTGGCCCGCCGTGCCCGGCTCCGGGCGGTCAGGCTTGATCCCTGCGCCGGGCACGGCGGGCCACACCCTCGTCGTGGTCCCGGGCCGTGCAATCCCGCAGGTCCGTTCCGCCTGGGTCCACCTGCGCCGGATCGCCGACTGGTTGGCCGAGATCCACTCGATGTGCGGCAACGTGCGGTGTCCGCCGTAACCGGACACCGCGACATACCGCAGGTGGAGTCGATCTCCCGCTCTACTCCCGTCGGCGTCGCCGGTGGGGCGTGTCGTCACGGGTCGGCATGCCGTCCTGCGGACGTGATACCTGAGAGGCATTTTGATGACTCTGAGGTATCGCGCTCGTTCCGCTATGGCCGCCTGCGTGCCGGGAGGTCGATGCCGTCGGACGAGCCCCTGCTCGGTAATCGGGCACGGGCCCCAAACCGGTGTGATCTCCTGGCGTCGTGTGGCGAGATGGGGTGGGTGTCCGGTTTGGGGGTGTGACCGGCCGCATTCGGGTGGTGGAATCGGGGCCGGGTCGGGGGCGTTACATCATGCGGACGATCGAGCAAGAGCCCGCCCCCTTCTAAGG